>JASLAP010000515.1 GCA_030147065.1 Pseudonocardia sp.
GGACATCGAGCACGTCGACCACATCGTCGACATGCGCCGCTACCAGGTGCTGATCGAGTCGAACTTCCCGTCCGAGCTGGGCGGCATGTTCAAGAACCTGGAGAACAAGGGCAACCCCTGGGGCCAGAACGCCAAGGACCGGCTGGACTGGACCAAGAACCTGGACTTCGAGGTCCCGGTGTTCGACGGCGAACTGTCGACCGACACCGAGTACCTGTTCTGGATCGGCTGCGCGGGCGCCTTCGACGACAACGCCAAGAAGACCGTGCGGGCCACCGCCGAGCTGCTGCACCGGGCCGGCGTCGGCTACGTGGTGCTGGGCCCGGAGGAGACCTGCACCGGCGACCCGGCGCGGCGCTCGGGCAACGAGTTCCTGTTCCAGATGCTCGCCCAGCAGAACGTCGAGGTGCTCAACACCGTCTTCGAGGGCCGCGAGCCGGGCACCCGCAAGATCGTCACCACCTGCCCGCACTGCCTGAACACCCTCGGCCGGGAGTACCCGCAGCTGGACGGCCACTACGAGGTCGTGCACCACACGCAGCTGCTGAACAAGCTGGTCCGCGAGGGCAAGCTGGTGCCGGTGGCCGCGCCCGACGGTGGCCCCGGCAGTCAGGTCGACGTGACCTACCACGACCCGTGCTACCTGGGCCGGCACAACGAGATCTACGAGGAGCCGCGCGAGCTGGTCGGGGCGGCCGGGGTGCGGCTCAACGAGATGCCGCGGCACGCCGACCGGTCCTTCTGCTGCGGCGCGGGCGGTGCCCGGATGTGGATGGAGGAGAAGATCGGCAAGCGGGTCAACCTGGAGCGGGTCGACGAGGCGCTGGGCACCGGCGCCGAGAAGATCGCCACCGGCTGCCCGTTCTGCCGGGTGATGTTCTCCGACGGGCTCACCCAGCGGCAGAGCGAGGACCAGGGCGCCGGGGTGGAGATCCTCGACGTCTCGCAGATGCTGCTGGCCTCGGTCCGCCGCGGTGACGCGGGGAGCAACGGCCACGGCAACGGCAAGGTCGACGCGGTCGGGGCCGGCTCGCCGCACACCGCCGACACCACCCCGGCCAGCGGCACGCAGGTGAGCGGCGCCGGGGACGAGTCCGCGGTCACCGCGGACGCCGACGGGGACGTGTCGGTGGGCGGCGCGGGCACCGGCGGGGCGGAGCCGAAGGGCTCACGCCCGGACGGCACCACCGCCCGGGACGAGCGGCTCGGCGGCGACTGAGGCGCTCCCGCCCCGACGACCCGACGACCGGATCAGCAGGGGCGGAACGCCAGAACGACGTACCTCGACGGGGCGATCTGACCGATGGTCAGCCGGCCGAGCTGTGGCCCGGGGGGCGAACCCGTCCTCCAGGTCATGGCGCAGGCGTCGACCTCCATCCCGTCCGCAGTGGGGCTGGTCGGGGCGTCGGCTCCGGCGTAGCTGTTGCGATCGGTCACCCGCGATGCGATGGCGTTGACCGCGGCCGCGCAGGTGGGCTGTTCGACCGATGCCGCGAATGGTTCCCGGGCAGCGGGCCCCAGCAGGTTGTCGCAGACAGCGCCGGGGCTGTTCTGCGCTATCCGGTTGAGCATGGTCGGCAGGACGCTGTCCGCCCGGGGTGCGCCGAGGGCCAACCGGTTCTGCTCCTGGACCTGGCCGTACTCCGCCACGGCCCGCCGCTCCGCCTGGATCGTCGTCACCCCGAACCCGATCCCGGACACCGCGCACAGCACCACGCCGACCGCAGCCAACCGCCACCACGGCAGCTGGGCCAGCCCGGCGATCAGCACCCCGATGCTGGCCGAGAGGGCCCACGCCCACGGCGTCGTGCTCAGCATCAGCCCGGCCACCACGACCAGCCCGGCGAGGTGCAGGTCCCAGTTGCGCAGGACCTTGTCCAGGCGCAGCAGCCGCAGCAGCACCATCACCACGAGCCCGGCGAGCCAGGGGATCCAGGACAGCCCGGCGAACGGCCACAGCAGCAGCGCGGCCGCGACGATCACCACCCCGGCGGTGCCGCGCGGGGACCGGGTGAACCGCCGCCAGCCGAACCGGGGACCGACCGGGGGCTTCGGGGCCGGCTCGGGGGGCGGCGGGTACGGGGGCGGGGGGAATGCGGGGACCGGCGGTTGCGGCGGACGGGCCGCCGGCAACCGCGGGTGCGAATCTGCAGGCCGCGGGTCCATCGTCGACCGAGGGTACTGGGCGCGGCCGGATTCCGGGGCCCGTGGCGGGCGGCCGGGTCAGAGCCAGCCGTGGTCGCGGGCCCGCTCCACCGCCTCCGACCGGCTGCCGGCGCCGAGCTTCTGCATCGCCGAGGACAGGTAGTTGCGCACCGTTCCGGGCGACAGGTGCACCCGGCGGGCGATGTCCGCGGCGGTGCCGGCGCCCTCGGCGCTGCGCAGCACGTCCAGCTCGCGGTCGGTGAGCGGGCAGTCCTCGGCCATCAGCGCGGTCATCGCCAGGTCGGGGTCGACGTAGCGGCCGCCGCGGTGCACCCGGCGGATCACGTCGGCCAGCACCGTGGCCGGGGCGCTCTTGGTGACGAACCCGGCGGCGCCGGCGGCCAGCGCCCGGCGCAGCACCCCGGGGCGGGCGTGGCGGGTGAGGATGATGCAGCGGGTGCCCGGCTCGTTCGCCGCGACCCACTGGGCCACCTCGGCGCCGTCCCGGCCGGGCATCTCCACGTCCAGCACGGCCACGTCCGGGCGGTGCTCGCGGACCGCGGCCACCGCCTCGTCGCCGGTGCCGGCCTCGCCCACCACCACCAGGTCGGGCTCCAGCCCGAGGAGCGTGCCCACCGCGCCGCGGGTGAGCGACTCGTCGTCGGCCAGGACCAGCCGGATCGGGGCGGTCACCGGGCGGCGCCGGGGAGCACCGCGTCCAGCCGGAACGTGCCGTCGGGGGCGGGACCGGCGTCCAGGTGGCCGGCGTGCTCGTCGAGGTAGCGTCCGAGCGCGGCGAGCCCGGTGCCGGCCTGTGCGCCGTCCGCGGGCAGGGTGCCGTCGTTGACCACGCGCAACCGGGCGTCGCCGTCGGCGACCTCGATCTCGATCGTGCAGTGGCTCGGCTCGGCGTGCCGCAGGACGTTGGTCATCGCCTCGCGCAGCACCCGGCCCAGCACGTTGCGCGCGGTCGGCCCGACGGTCGCCGGATCGCCCCGGACGACCAGCGCGATCCCCGCCGACTGCAGCACCGCCCGGGCCCCGGCCAACTCGGTGACCAGATCGGTGGACCGGGTCTCCCGGACCATGGCGCGCACCTCGATCAGCGACTCGCGGGCCACCCGCTGCACCTCCTCCATCTCGGTCCGGGCGCGGTCGGCGTCCACCGTCTGCAGCCGAGCGGCCAGCTCGCTCTTGAACGCCACCACCTCCAGCGCGTGGCCGAGGATGTCGTGCAGGTCGTCGGCCAGCCGCAGCCGCTCCCGGGCGGTGGCCAGCTCGGCCGCCGCGCGCCGGGCGTCGTCCATGTCGGTGACCGCCTTGAGCCACCACAGCCGCTCGACGTCGAGGGTCCACATGCTGGCCACGAAGAACGCCGCGCAACCGACCAGCAGCCACACCATCTCGATGAACGGCCCGCCGCGCATGGTCACCACGGCATAGCCGAGCCCGAGGACGGTGATCGCGGACCCGAGCACCCACAGCGCGGTGCGGCGTGCGCGCATGCCGGCGACGATGTCGCCCAGCAGGACGCCGGTGACCAGGCTCCACATGTAGCCGGTGAAGCCGATGGCCAGCCCGAGCACGCTGAGCGAGAGGCCGGTGGTGGCGGCGGCGGCGATGAACCACGTCGGGGCGACGTCGCCCAGCGACCGGGTGTGCTCCCGGATCCGCCACAGGTGCAACCCGACGGCGACGGCGTAGACCAGCAGGACCGGCCACAGCGCGACCGGGGCCAGCCCGATGATCAGCAGGTCGAAGACGGCGACGTAGGCGGGCACCAGCAGCACCCAGGCCACGGTGATGACCAGCCCGATGCGGCCGAACCGGCGGGCGGCGCGCAGCTTGCGCTCCTCGGCCCCGGCCAGCGGCGACACGTCCACGAGCGCACGGTAGCCGAGCACCGGCCGTGAGGCGGCGGGGCGATGACACCTGTCATGCCGGGTGGGGCCAGGTGTCAACGCGGCCGGTGACCGGTGGTCCTACCGGCCCCGCCGCCCGGGAGGCATGGTCGGGACCATGACGGCAGCGACGACACCGCAGCCGGCACTGGTGCGGTGGCACCCACACTTGTTATAGTTGATGCATAACAATCAGGAGGTTGCCATGGCTCCCGCTCGCCGCACCGCCGCCCCCTCGCTGGCGGTCGCCCCGTCGGTCGCGATCCCGACCGCGGCCGATCCACCGGGAACGGCGGTGGCCACGGGCCCCCCTGGGAGGCGGCCCGGCCCCGGCCGGGCGGCGCGGGCCCTGGTCTGCGTCCTGGTCCTGCTGGGGGTGGCGCTGCTCGGCTCGGGGTGCGCCACCGCGCAGGCCACACCGGAGGGGACCGACGTGACCGGCGACTGGCAGGGGCGCATCGAGGTGCCCGGCACGCCGCTGGACATCGGCCTCACGCTGACCGCGGACGGCGGCACCCTGGACGTGCCGGTGCAGGGCATCGCCGACCTGCCGCTGGCCGACGTCCGGGTGGACGGCGCGCGGTTCACCGCGTCGGTGCCCGACCTGCCCGCCACCTTCGACGGCACGGTCTCCGCCGACGGGGCGAGCATCGCCGGCGACTTCACCCAGGCGGGGCAGACCTTCCCGTTCCGCCTCGAACGCGGGACGGTCCCGCCGGCCGCGCGACCCCAGGACCCGCAGCCGCCGCTGCCCTACCGCAGCGAGGACGTCGGCTACCCGAGCGGGGACCTCGACCTGGCCGGCACGCTGACCCTGCCGGAGGGGCCCGGCCCGTTCGCCGCCGTCGTCATGATCACCGGGAGCGGCGCCCAGGACCGCGACGAGGCGCTGGCCGGGCACCGGCCGTTCCTGGTGATCGCCGACGCGCTGACCCGCGCCGGGTACGCCGTCCTGCGGACCGACGACCGCGGCGTGGGGGGATCCGGCGGCGACTACGCGCAGGCCACCTACGAGGAGCTGGCCGCCGACGCGCTGGCCGGGGTCTCCTACCTGGCCACCCGCCCCGAGGTCGACCCGGCGCGGATCGGGCTGTTCGGCCACAGCGAGGGCGGCTACCTGGCCCCGCTGGCGGCCCTGCAGGCGCCGGGCTCGGTGGCGTTCACCGTGCTCATGGCCGGTCCGGCGGTCTCCGGCGAGGACGTGCTGCTGCGCCAGAACGAGTTGCTGCTCCCGCTGATGGGCAGCCCGCCGGAGCAGGTCGAGGCCCAGGTCGCGTTCCTGCGCGAGGTGGTCGTGCTGCTGCGGGCCGAGGAGTACGACCAGGCGCGCGAGCTGGCCCGCACCCGGATCCCCGAGCAGACCGCGTGGCTGCCGCCGGAGCAGCGCCCGACCCCCGAGCAGCTCGACGCCCAGGTGGCCGCGCTGACCTCACCGGTCATGCGGGCGCTGCTCACCTACGACCCGGCGACCGCGCTGGCCGAGCTGTCGGTGCCGGTGCTGGCCTTCTACGGCGGCAAGGACCTGCAGGTCGCCGCGGAGCAGAGCGAGCCGCGGGCGGTCGAACTGCTGGCCGGCAACCCGGACGCCACCGTGGTGACCCTGCCCGGGCTGAACCACCTCATGCAGCCCGCCGGGACCGGCCTGCCCTCGGAGTACGCCGCCATCGAGACCACCGTCGCGCCGGAGGCGCTCGACCTGGTCACCGGGTGGTTGCAGGAACGCTTCTGAGCCACCGGCCGGACCACCGCCGGCCGCACCCTCCCGGTGCGGCCGGTGGTCGCATGTCCGGGCCCGTCCGGATGACAGCTGTCATCGGCGCCGGAGCACGGTGTCAGCCCGAACGGTGATCGGCCGGCACTACTGCGACCGGGCCGGCGCGGGCAGGCTCGATGCCATGACACAGACCACCGCAACGACGATCGGCCCGGGCGTCGCCGCGGGGACCGACCTGCTCGCGATCGAGGTGCGCGGCCTGCGCGTGCAGTACGGGGAGTTCGAAGCCGTCCGCGGCATCGACCTGGACGTGCGGGCCGGTGAGATCTTCGCCCTGCTCGGCACGAACGGCGCCGGCAAGACCACCACGCTGGAGGTGCTGGAGGGCTTCGGCGCCCGCAGCGGGGGCACGGTGTCGGTGCTCGGCCTGGACCCGGCGACCCAGCGCACCGAGCTGCGGACCCGGATGGGCGTGCAGCTGCAGGAGGGCGGCTTCGTCGACGAGCTGACCGTCGGGGAGACGCTGCGGCTGTGGCAGCGCATGGTCGACCGGGCCGACCGCCCGGAGCGGCTGCTGGAGCGCTTCGAGCTGGGCGCCCGCCGCGACGTCCCGGTCGGCAAGCTCTCCGGTGGGGAGAAGCGCCGGCTCGACCTGGCCATGGCGGTGTGGGGGTCGCCGGAGCTGGCCGTGCTCGACGAGCCGACCACCGGGCTGGACCCGGAGTCGCGCCGGCGCACCTGGGACGCGATCCAGGAGCTGCAGGAGGCGGGCCGCACGGTCGTGCTGACCACGCACTACCTGGAGGAGGCCGAGGCGCTGGCCGACCGGATCGCGATCATGCACGAGGGCCGGATCGTGGTCTCCGGGACGCTGAGCGAGATCGTCGCCGCGCAGCCGTCCACGTTCTCCGCGACCGTTCCCGCGGACGTGGCCGCACCGGCCGCGCTGCCGCCGCTGCGCGGCACCGCCGAGCACGACGGCGAGGTGCTGCGGGTGCGCACCGACGACCTGCAGGGCGACCTGACCACGTTCCTGACCTGGGCAGCCGGACGAGGGGTACGACTGCCCGACCTGCGGGCGGCCCCGGCCTCGCTCGCCGACATCTACCACGGCATCCGGACGGAGCAGCGATGAGCACGACGACGAGCACGGTGGCGAACCCGGCCACGAGCACACCGACGAGCTCGCCGATGAGCAAGGTGCTGGCCCTGGCCACGACCGAGACCCGGCTGCTGATGCGCAACCGGACGGTCGCGGTCTCGTCGGTGTTCATCCCGCTGCTGATGGGCGCGTTCTTCGCCTACACCTTCACCCAGGGCGAGGGCCGCGACGCACCGCCCGTGCTGTTCGCGATGGTGGTGGCCTCGCAGGTGGCCATCGTGATCGGCATGACGGTCTACGTGACCGCCACCCAGACCGTGGTCGCGCGCCGGCAGAACGGGGTGCTCAAGCGGATGCGCACCAGCGGGATCTCCGACGTCGGGCTGCTGGTCGCGACGATCGCGCCGTGCGTGGTGATCGGCCTGCTGCAGCTGGTCCTGTTCGTGCCGTTCAACGCCTTCGTCGGGGTGCCGATCCCGCCCGACCCGCTCGCCCTGGTGCTGGCCGTGGTCGGCGGGTTCGCGCTGACCGTGACCGCGGCGCTGGCCACCACGGTGGTCACCTCGACCCCGGAGCGGGCCCAGATCACCACCCTCCCGCTGGTCTTCGTGATCCTCGGGGCGGCGGTCGCGGTGGTGGTGATCCCGTCGGGCGGGTGGTGGCAGGTGCTGGTGGCCGTCCCCGGGGCGGCCGTGGGCGAGCTGGCCCAGTACGGGATCGTCGGCGGCGGGTGGGAGCCGGACGTCGGCGGGCTGCCCGCGCTGGTGCCGGCGCTGCTCGCGCTGGTGGCCTGGCCGGTGGTGTTCTCGGTGCTGGCCGTGCGGTCGTTCCGCTGGGACCCGCGGAACTGACCGTTCAGCGCCGGGTGTCGACCCGGTGGAAGTTCAGGTGGGCCCGCGACGGCGTCGGCCCCCGCTGCCCCTGGTAGCGGGAGCCGACGCCGTCGCTGCCGTAGGGCCGCTCGGCCGGGCTGGACAGCCGGAACAGGCACAGCTGGCCGATCTTCATCCCGGGCCACAGGGTGATCGGCAGGTTGGCCACGTTGGACAGCTCCAGGGTGATGTGGCCGGTGAACCCGGGGTCGATGAAGCCCGCGGTCGAGTGGGTGAGCAGGCCCAGCCGGCCCAGGCTGGACTTGCCCTCCAGCCGGCCGGCGAGGTCGTCGGGCAGGGTGACCGCCTCGAACGTGGAGCCGAGCACGAACTCGCCGGGGTGCAGCACGAACGGGTCGCCGCCCGCGGTCTCCACCGGGGAGGTCAGCTCGTCCTGCTGCTCGGCCGGGTCGATGTGGGTGTAGCGGGAGTTCTGGAACACCCGGAAGAAGCGGTCCAGCCGGACGTCCACGCTGGACGGCTGCAGCATCGCCGGGTCCCAGGGGTCCAGGACCAGGCGCCCGGAGTCGAGCTCCTTGCGGAGGTCCCCGTCGGAGAGCAGCACGTCCTCACCCTAGGGCCGTGGCGCCGGCCGGCTCCGCTCAGCCCTCGGTGGAGGTGGAGTCGTTCTCCTGGGTGCTCCGCTCCGGGTCGATCAGCGGCTCCGGACCGGTGACCGGCAGCAGCGGCGAGGAGGTGAGCCCGAACATCCAGGCCACCGCCTGCTCGACGCGGGCGGCCTCGAGCCCGTCGGACGGCTCCGGGGACTCGCAGGCGGTGGCGGCGAGCACCTGGCGGACGGTGGTCATCACCGCCGGGCTGAGGATGCTGCGGATCGAGTCGCCGGGCTCCTGCACGTTCGGGCCGTCGACCAGCACCGCCGGCGTGCCCAGCCCGGGGGCGTCGGTGACCAGGTCGGGGTCGTCGGAGACCAGCACGCAACTGGCCGCGAGCAGCCGGACCAGGTCGGCCAGCGGGAGGTCGCGGACCACGGTGGCCCGCTTGTTGTGCAGCAGCGGGTAGGCGGCGCCGTGCGCGGCCAGCGCGCCGTACAGCACGACCTCGACGTCCGGCTCGTTGTCGAGCAGGTCGGGCAGGCCGGCCAGCACGCCGAGCGAGTCGGGGCGGTCCAGGCCGACCAGCACCAGCCGGGGCAGGTCCGCGCCCACCCGCCGGACCAGCCGGGCGATCCGCAGGTCGGCCGCCTGCGGGTTGGACGCCATGGTGTCGCCGACGGCGATGGCGTTCGGCCCCACGGTGGCGCCCACCGCTCCGCTGGTGGTCAGGAACAGCGAGGCGAGCTGACCGATGATCCGCCGGTTGGCCTCCTGCGGGAACGGGCAGAGCAGGTCGTCGGTGGCCGTGCCGGACTGCAGGTGCACCACCGGGATCTGCCGCCAGAACGCGACCTGGGCGGCGACCGCCGCGGTCATCCCGCCGCCGTAGACCATCACCGCGGACGGGTCGAGGTCGACCATCAGCTCGTCGAGGTTGGTCATCAGCATCGCGGCGACCGCGGCCGGGTGCGGCCCGGACAGCGGGCCGGGCATGCGGGTGATCTCGGCCGGCACGCCGAGCGCCTCGAACGTCTCGTGCACGGTCATCGCGTCGGGACCGCTGGCCACGGTGAGCGCCCGGATGCGGTCGGCGTCGGCGAACGCGGTGGCGACGGGGGCGAGGCGCGCGACCTCCGGACGACTGCCGGCGATGAGGAGCACGTCGTGGTCGTGATCCTGAACCGGGAGCGAACCCAGCTGCGGGTCGAACTCGGTCATACTCGGTCCTTACGGCCGGGGAGCGGGCCTTGCGGGTAGGCAGAGTGTGAACCGTGGGATGACCCGCCGTCGAGGCCGTGTCCCAACCCTCGGTCGGTGGATCCCATTACCACCCTGTTGGGGGAAGGGGTGGAGGCCGTTTGATCACGCAGCGTCAGGTGCTAGGCTGTTCCCCACGCACTGCGGATGTAGTTCAATGGTAGAACATCAGCTTCCCAAGCTGAATACGCGGGTTCGATTCCCGTCATCCGCTCCACGCGCGAAGGCCCAGGTCAGACGGTGTCTACCGTAGACTTGGGCCGTCGTCGTTTCGCACCCGTCCGGCGAACTCATCGGTGCACTGCTGTCGTGGTCGGGTCGTACCGTCCGCACATGTCGACGGAAACCGCACCCCGCCCGTACGTCGTCGCGCACGTCGCCGTGTCGGTGGACGGCGCCACCACGGGCTTCAGCCCCGACGTCGCCCGCTTCTACGAGCTGGCCGGCACCGTCGCCGAGGACGTGACGCTGGCCGGGGCGGACACGATCCTGGCCCAGGAGGAGGCGCTGGCCGCGGCCGCCCGCCCGGGGCCGGCGGCCGGCGGCCCGCTGCTGGCCGTAGTCGACGGCCGGGGGCGGGTCCGCGAATGGGCGGCGCTGCGCGAGGTCGGGCACTGGTCGGACGTGCTCGCCCTGCACGCGGCCGCCACACCGCCGCGGCCCCCCGGCCGGGACGTCGACGAGTTGGTGCTCGGCGAGCGCACGGTGGACCTGGCCGCGGCGCTCGCGGCGATGCGCGCCCGCGGCGCCGACCGGGTGCGGGTGGACAGCGGCGGCGCGCTGATCGGCGCACTGCTGCGGGCCGGGCTGCTCGACGAGATCAGCCTGCTGGTCCACCCGGTGTGGCCGGGCGCGGCGGGCGACCGTCGCTGGTACGGCGGGCCGGGCGGGCCGGGGGCCGCGCTGGTCCTGGCCGGGAGCCGGGAGGTCGGGGACGGGCTGGTCTGGCTGAGGTACCGCGTGGGCGGTTGAGCGGGCAGCCGCCGCGCCATCAGTCGTCCGGGGTGCCTGGACCGAGCGGGAGACCGTCCTCCAGCAGGGCGAGCGCCTCGTCCAGGGCGACCATCGGGTCCCGGGCGGGGTCGGCGGCCACGTCGAGCAGCAGCCGGACGCCGATCCCCAGCAGCGCGCCGGTGAAGGTGCGCACCGCGGCGTCGCTCGGGTCGTGGCCGGTGCGGGCGGCCACGAGTTCACCCACCCGGTCCAGGACGCGGCCGATCAGGCCGAGGTTGGCCGACAGCAGCTCGGGCACGCGCAGCACCAGCACGTCGCGCTCCCAGCGCGCCGCACGGTCCTCCGGCGACAGAGCGGCGAAAGCCGCCCGGAGCGCCTCCCGCAGCGCCCGGACGGGGCCGAGGTCGGCCGGCTGCCGCCCGAACGCCTCGACGACGGCGGTCGCCAGCGAGTGGTAGCCGTCCAGGACGAGCAGGTCCTCCTTGGTCGGGAAGTAGCGGAACACGGTGCTCATCGACACCTCCGCCGCCGCGGCCACCTGCTCGACGGTGGTGGCCTGGTAGCCCTGCTCGCCGAACAGGCGCAGCGCGTGGCGCTGGATGACGGTGCGCGTCCTGGCTCTCTTGCGCTCCCGCAGCCCGGTCGGCGCCGCCTCGTTGCCCACCGCGCCACGGTAACCGGAGATATTGTGAGAGTAGACTGTCATATGACAGTCTACTATCATGAAGGCTGACGTAACCGGGCTCCACCACGTGGGGCTCGTCGTGGACGACCTGCCGGCGGCGCTGGCGCTGTACCGGCGGATGGGCTTCCGGGTGCCGCCGCCCAACTTCCCGACCCTGCCCGGCCCCGGGCCGGGGGCGCCGGTGCGGCCGGTCGGCGCGGGCAACACCCACGTGGCGTTCCCGGCGGGCTTCGTCGAGATCGTCGCCGTGGTCGGGGCCGGCACGGAGCTGCCGGCGGGTGCGACGGCGGTGCCGCTGGAGGCGCCGCCGGACCGGCTCGACCGCGTCGTCGAGGGCGTCCTGGCCGTCGCCGACCGGATCGCCGTCGCCCTGGCCCGGTTCCCCGGCCTGCACATCCTGGTCCTGGAGACCCCGGACGCGGACGCCGTGGCCCGGCGGTTGACCGCCGAGGGCGTGCCGCACGGCGGGGTCCTGCGGTTGCGCCGACCGGGCGGCGAGGGGGACGTCCCGCTCGGCGTGCTGGAGATCGACGGCGGGGCGGGGCGGACGCCCGAGGGACGGTTGGCGCTGGCCGAGCCGCTGCCCGCGCACGCCCACGAACCCTTTCAGCTCCACCACCCCAATGGCGCGTGCGGCCTGGCCGCCGCGCTGCTGTGCGTCCCGGACGCCGATCTGGACGAGTACCGCGAGCGCTACGAGCGCTACCTCCGCCGCCCCTGCCGCCAGGACGGCCCCGCCCACGTCCTCGACCTGGACCACGGCCGGATCGTGCTGGTGCCGGGCTCGGGACTGGACGCACTGCTGCCCGGCGAGCGGCCGGTCGTGCTCCCGGCGTTCGTCGGCTGCTCGGTCGTCGTCCCGGATCCGGACCGCACCCGCGCGTTCCTGGAAGGGGCCGGCTTCCCGGTGGGGACCGGCGCGGACGGGAGCCCGTTCGTCCCCGCCGGCGCCGCTCTGGGAGCGGCCGTCGTGTTCGAGGCGGGCGGGTCATCGGGGTGATCGGCTACCGGTCCGGCGGAACGGCCGGCCCGGAAGGCGCGTGGACCTCTTCGCTCACCCGGGTGTCCCCACCGGTGCCTGCCGCAGCGACCTCCCGGACGCGCGACGGGCCATCCGCCGCAGCACGACGGGTGCCACCGCGAACCCGACCACCGCCCACAGCACCAACACCACGATCATCGCCGGCGTGCGCCACGACCCGCCGATCTCCCCGGCGGCCAGCGCGTCCGGCAGCAGCGCGTTGCGCATGCCCAGCCCCACCCAGTAGATCGGGAACGCCTGCGCGACGACCTGCAACCACCCCGCCAACGCGGTGAGCGGGTAGAACACGCCCGAGATGCCGATCAGGCCGAACAGCGGCAGCGTGGCCACCGTCAGGGCCTGGTAGCTGGGCACGACCGCCCCGAGGATCGCCCCGAACGGCAGCAGTGCGACCAGCCCGAGGGCGAGCACCCCCACGAACGACGGCCAGGCCGTCGGGCGGCCGACCTCCAGCCCGTCGAAGAGCAACGAAGCGGGCACCACCAGGATCACCAGGCTCGCCACCGCCAGGCCCGCCGCGCAGACGACCCGGCCGACCAGGTGACCGAGGACGCCGTGCGGGACGGCGCGTGCCCGCAGCAGCGTGCCGTCCTCGCGGTCGACGACGAGCGCCGAGGCCAGTCCGACCATCCCGTGGAAGACGAGCATGAGGCCCAGCAGCCCGGGCAGGCCGTAGCTGCCGACGGAGAAGCCGGTGCCGGGCACCGCAGCGCCGCGCAGGACGACCAGCACGGTGAACAGGATCGCCGGGAACCAGATCAGGGGCATCAGCCCGGAGAAGCTGGTGAGGTTCTGGCGCAGCTCGATCAACCCGCGGTGCAGCCCGGTGCCCGCGGCAGCGCCCAGCGCACTGACGTTCACCCGCCCACCGCCGCGAGCTTGACCGGGGCGGAGGGCGATTCGGCCTGGCGCACCAGCGCGAGGTAGGCGTCCTCCAGGCCGAGGCGGCGCACCTCCAGGTCGGAGACCGCCCCGCCGTGCTGGGTGAACAGCCCGCGGACGTAGCCGGTGCCGTCGTCGCAGGCGTGGACGACGGGGGCACCGTCGAGGCGGTACCTCACTTCGGAGCCGCCGGCCAGCCTGCGGGTGAGCTCGGCGGCGCTGCCGTCGGCGACGATGCGGCCGGCGACCAGGATGAGGATGCGGTCGGCGAGCTTCTCCGCCTCGTCCAGGTCGTGGGTGGTGAGCAGGATGGTGGTCCCCTCGCGGTCGGTCAGCCGGTGCACCAGGTCGTGGAAGTCCTGGCGGGCCTGCGGGTCGAAGCCCGCGCTGGGCTCGTCGAGGAACAGCAGCTCCGGGCGCCCGATGAGCCCGATCGCCACGTCGAGCCGCCGCCGCTGGCCGCCGGAGAGCGTGGCGATCCGCGCCTGGGCCTGCTCCTGCAGCCCGACCAGCGCCAGCAGCTCGTCGGCGGGAACGGGCCTGCGGCGCTGCGGCGTGTCGAAGGGGCGGTAGTAGCGCCCCAGGTAGTCCAGCAGCTCCCGCACGCGCCAGCGGGCGTGGTCGCGCCAGCTCTGCAGCACCACGCCGACCCGGGACCGCCAGGCCTCGTCGGCCTGGTCGGGATCGACGCCCAGCACCCGCACCTCGCCCGCCGAGCGACGGCGGAAGCCCTCCAGGATCTCGATCGTGGTGGTCTTGCCCGCCCCGTTGGGCCCGAGCAGCGCCAGCACCTCGCCGCGCCGGGCGCTCAGGTCCACCCCGCCGAGGACGTCGACGCTGCCGTAGCGCATGCGCAGCCCCCGCACGTCCAGCACCGGCGGGTCCGACCTACCCGTGGACATGGTCCATCCCAGTCATACGGCGAAGAATAGCACTCCTGCTACATTTCGCCGTAGTCCGCGGATGCCCGCCCGGGGACGGCGCGAGCGGCCGCGATGAGCCGGGTGAGCGCGCCGTGCAGGTCCTCCAGTTCGGTGAGCTCCATCCCCAGCCGGGCGACGATCGCCGGAGGCACCTTCTCCGCCTCGGCGCGCAACCGCCGGCCCGCGTCGGTGAGGGTGACCGCGAGCACCCGCTCGTCGGACCGGTCCCGGCCGCGGGTCACCAACCCGGCCGCCTCGAGCCGCTTGAGCAGCGGCGACAGGGTGCCCGGGTCGAGGGCCAGCGCGGCGCTGAGGCCCTTGACCGAGCGCGGCGAGCGCTCCCAGAGGGCCAGCATGACCAGGTACTGCGGATGGGTCAGGCTCATCGGCTCCAGCACCGGCCGGTAGAGCGCGACGACCGTGCGCGCGGCCACCGACAGCGCGAAGCAGACCTGCCGGTCGAGCTGGAGCGGGTCGACGGCCGCGGCCGTGTCGGCCGGGTCACCACCGGTTCTCTCGGGCACGGATCGAGCGTACCGTTGGCGCAGTCATGGTTGGTGCACAAAGTGTTGGGGTGCTCATGGAGCAGGGAGTCCGGCGACGGCCCGGACCGGTCCGGTGGCTGCTGTACGCCTTCGGCCGCGGCCTGCCGCCGGAGCACCGCGAGTGGGTGCTGCACGACCTGACCACGCGCACGTGGGCGCTGCGCCAGCTGTTCCGCTCCACCGTGCAGGTGCTGCCGTTCGCGCTGGTCCTGGCCGCGGTCCTGCCCGGCGAGCCGTGGGTGCGGGTGATGGCGGTGGCCGGCGGGTGGGCCGTCGGCATGATCTACGCCGTCGCCTACCTGTACGAGACGACCGAACACCGGGCGATCAAGGCCGGCTACCCGCGCGGGCTGCTCCAGGAGGTCCGCGGCGCCGCGAGCGCCGACCAGCGCGCCGCCGAGGAGCGCCGCTACGCCGAGCGCTACCGGACCCCTGGCGACCCGCCGCAGCAGGCATAGCCGGGTCGTCCTCGTTGGGCGTCGGGGGTGCGTGGTGCACTGCGGGCATGGGCAACGGAATCGCGGGACTGGCCGCAGTAGCCGTCGACGCCGCCGACCCGGTCGCGCTGGCCGGGTTCTGGCGACAGCTGCTCGGCGGGGAGACGGAGGCCGCGCCGGACGGCGCCGTCATGCTGAGCGGCGGGCTGGTCGAGGTCATCTTCATGCGGGTCGCCGAGCCGAAGAACGGCAAGAACCGCCTGCACCTCGACCTGCGCAGCGACGACCACGCCGGGGCCGTCGCCTTCGCGCGCCAGATCGGGGCGACCCCCGCCGACGACGTCTACGTCGGGCCGCGGTGGACGGTGCTGCGCGACCCCGAGGGCAACGAGTTCTGCATCCTCCCGCCCCGCCCGCCCGCCTGACCGCCCGCCGGATCCGCAACCACCCCCACCAGCACGTCCGCTAGGGTCACGCGCCGTGAAGCCTGCCGGTGACGAGCGCACATCCGACGGGGGTGAGCTCGCGGCCCGACACCCGGCCCGCGAGCAATTGATGAGCGTGCGGTCGATCGAGCGGGACGGCGCGGTGGTGCTGGCCGTCGACGGTGCGGTGGACGGGCTGACCGCGCCCCGCCTGCGCACCGCCATCGACGACGCGTTCGCCAGGCTGGACGGCCGGGTGCTGGTCCTGGACCTGTCCACGGTCGGCTTCCTGGGCTCGCCGGGGCTGCGCGCGCTGTTCGACAGCGCGTCCGAGGCCGTTCGGCAGCAGCACGAGCCGCTGCGGGTGGTGGTCGACCACTCGCGGCCGGTCATCCGACCGATCGAGATCGTCGGCCTGGACAACGTCCTCGCGCTCTACCACGAGGTGGGCGAGGCCCTACGGGGTGAGGAACCCTCGCTCTGAGTCGCGGTCCCCGTTAGCCTCGCCGACCCGGAAGGTTCACACTCCCCTCGTGCCTCCGCCATCCGAACAGCACGAACACCCGGTCCGTCCGGTCCGGTCCGCGGGCGGTGCGGTCGGCACGGACCTGCACCTGGTCCTGGACGCGAACTGGGTGGCGCCGTCGATCGCCCGGGACCGGGTGGAGAGCTGGCTGCGGAGCCACCGGTGGCCGCGGGCGCAGGTCGACGAGCTGGTGCTGGCGGTCAGCGAGGCGGTGAGCAACAGCGTCGAGCACGGCTACCGGGTCGCTCCGGACGTGCTGGAGAGCGGCGAGCGGGTCGAGGTGCGGGTGCGGATCTCGATGGCCGACGACGGGTACCGGCGGGTCGAGTTCGTGGTCGTCGACCACGGGGCGTGGCGGGAGCCGGTGGCCACCGCCAGCACCCGAGGGCACGGCATGTTGATCATGCGCAGCTGCACCGACGAGCTCAGCGTGGAAGGCACCCCGGACGGCACGACCGTGGTGCTGCGCAGCCGGCCGGCGCCGCCCCCGCCGCCCGGGGCCGGGCCCGGCTGATCCGACCGGCGGCGATCGGTCAGCGGCCGGCGTCGAAGGCCGAGCGCAGCCGGGCCGGGGCCTTCTCCCGCCAGGCGTCCTCGACGAGCTCGGTCAGCCGTTCCCGGTCGATCCGCTCCAGGTCCACCAGGATCGCGCCGTACCCGTCGTAGTGCGGGGTGGTGGTGAACGCCGGGTCGCCGGAGGCCAGCAGCGCCTCCTTCTCGTCCAGCCGGCACATCAGCACCAGCAGTCCGTCGGACTCGGTGCGCAGCCGGGCGAAGCCCTTGCCGCGCACCTTCAGCGCCGGGGACCGGTACGAGGTCGACTCGCCGACCTCGGGCAGCCCCCCGGCGATCTCGACCACGTCGTCCCACGTCGGCACGGCGCCATCCTGGCCCGCGCGGCGCCGGGTGTCGTGGACGAACCGGAACTACGACCCGTCCGGGGCCAGGAACTCCGCGATCGTCGCCCGGGTGGCGGGCAGGTCGGCCGGGTCCTTCCAGCGCTCGACGAGCCGGGCACCCGGCACCGACGACGCCAGCAGGCGCGACGCCGAGGCGGGGTGGTGCAGGTCGGCGCCCTGGAGCACCAGCACCGGGGTGTCGATGGCGGCCAGGTCGGCGTCGGCCACGCTGAACAGGGTGTGCTCGACGCCGTAGAGGCCCTCCCGGTAGGCGGACCACTCGGCCGGACCGGCCTCCGGGTGCGCCGGGGCGAGCTCGGCGGCCCACTCGTCGAACAGCTCGCGGAACGCCTCCCGGTTGCCGTCCAGCCCGATCGGCTGCAGCGCGACCGCGCGGGCCACCCGGTCGGGCACCGCCCGGGCCAGCCCGAGCAGGAACGGCCCGCCGATGCACATGCCGACCACGTGGAACCGGTCCACCCCGAGGTGGTCGAGCAGCGCGAGGTGGTCGGCGGTGTAGGTGGACCAGTCCTCGGTGCCGGTGACCGGGGCGGTGGACCCGCCGGCGTTGCGCTGGTCCATGACGATCACCCGGTGCGAGCCGGCCAGCTCGGCGACCGGGTCCCAGGGCATCCTCGCCCACACCTCGGCCCGCGACCTCATCCCGCCGGGGGCCAGGGCGAGGACCGGGAAGCCGGAGCCGTGCTCGGAGTAGTGGATGCGCGTGCCGGCGCGTTCGAGGACTGCCACGGCGGGCAGTGCACCACACCCCCGCCGGCCGGCGGGCTCATTTCACCCGTGGCGGACGCAGCGGCGGGTGCCGGGCGATGAGCACCGACGAGGCCAGCGCGCCGGCCAGCCCCAGCACCAGCACCCACAGCCAGCCCGGCCGGACGGCGTCGCCGAGCAGCAGGATCCCCACCAGCCCCGGCACCAGCACCTGGGCCACGGTGTAGACCGCGGTCACCGCCCCGACGTCGCCGCGCCCGAGCGCGGCCACGTGGCCGATGATGCCGACCACCCAGAACCCGACGATCAGGTACGTGGCCGGCTGGGTGAGCAGCTGCACGAGGTCGAAGGAATCGCCGGTCTGCACGTGCGCGGCCCGGATGGACAGCGCGATGCTGCCGAAGCCCACGCCGGAGACCGCGGCCAGCGGCCAGGCCCGCTTGCCCGTGCGCAGCACGAGCACCGCGACGGCCAGCAGCAGCAGCGCGACCAGCAGGATCAGGTCGACGCCCTGCTGGCGGGCCGGCGGCTGCTCCGGCCCGGCGCTGGCCGCCACCAGGACCAGCCCGGCCAGGCAGCCGGCCACGGCCAGCCGCATCACCATCGGCATCCGGGCCCCGGCCAGCCAGGCCCCGGCGACCGCGGTCAGCGCGATCGTGCCGCCGACGACCGCCTGCACGGCGAAGACCGGCAGCACCCGCAGCGCCCCCGCGGCGCAGAGCCAGGCCGCGAAGTCGAAGGACAGCCCGATCAGGTAGCGCGGCTGGATCGCGACGGGACGGCGCCGGGTGGCCCGACGGGTGCCCTCGGCCTGCAGCAGGGCACCGCCGCTGTAGAGGACCATCGCGACGGTCGCCAGGAGGATTCCGACGACCACGCCGATCAGCATGCCGTCCGATCCGCGCCGACCGCCGCGCGGGGCCGCTCGGGCGCGGCGCGTCGGCGCCGGCCGCCGTCGCGGGTGACCCCGGACCGGGTGATCCCCGGGTGGTCACCGGGGGGCGGGCGGGGTCAGCGCCGGCTGGGAGCCCCCGGGGCCCGGGAGCCGTCGGTGGCGGTCCGGGACCGCGGCACCTCGAAGAAGCCGCTCATCAGCCCGCCGGGCTGGGGCGCCTGGTGGTCGAACCGGGTCGCCCGCTGCTCGCGCAGCCGCCGGCGCGGCGCCTCGGAGGCGATCACCAGCACCAGCACCAGCCCGGTGGCCATCAGCACCGGGGCCCCGACCAACAGCGCGAGCAGGTCGAACGCCAGGTAGGCGACGACCAGTGCCGTGACTTCCAGAGCGATGATCGTCGCTCCCATGCGCACCACGTGAAGAACATCCTCTCCTCGGTCGGGTGCGGTGTGCACCCGACCGTCCATCGGTGGTCGGCGGCCGGAACCTGAGGCCCCGGTGGGCTCAGACCGCGCCGGTCGTCACGGGCGGGGCGCCCGGGGCCGTGGCCCCGGTCGGGCCGCCGGCGTCGCCACCGCCTCCGGTGTCGCCTCCGGTGTCACCGCCGGTGTCACCGCCCCCGGTGTCGCCGCCGCCACTGGCGTCGGTGGTGTCGGTCGGCGGCGTCGGCTCGGTCGGCTCGGGCGGCTCGGTCGTGGTCGGCGGCGGGGGCGGCGGGGTCGTGGTGGTCTCCGGGGCCGT
>JASLAP010000599.1 GCA_030147065.1 Pseudonocardia sp.
GTGAGCCGGGGATCCGGCCCGCGGCGGCCGCCGCCCGGGGGCCGGGGCCCCAGGGACCAGGACCAGGACCAGGACCAGGACCAGGACCAGGACCAGGACCAGGACCAGGACCAGCATCGTTCCGGCAACTACCGTGCTCAACCTCGCCGCACGGGCTCCAGCCAACAGCCCGGTGCAGACCCGACGGCGCCCGACCCCGGTGGGGTCGGGCGCCGTCGGAGGACGAGCCGGATCAGACCGACAGCCGCTCCTGGGCCCGCACCGCGGACCGGCCGGCCGCGAACATCACCACGAAGCTGAGCACCAGCGCGACCAGCACGCCGAGGTTGGCGTAGGCCCAGTCGCCCTCCGGGCCGCCCAGCCCGAACGGGCCGAGCAGGTAGCCCTGCCAGGCCAGCCAGCCGGCCGAGGCGTTGGTCACCAGGCCCCACCCGAGGAACGTGCAGACCAGCAGCACCAGGATCGGCAGGGCCCGGACGTCGCCGTAGCGGCCGGACTCGCGGTAGAGGTCGTCCTCGGCGTAGTCGCGACGGCGCAGCGCGATGTCGGCGAGGAAGATGCCGCACCAGGCCGCCACCGGCACGCCGAGGGTGATCAGGAAGCCGGTGAACTGGCCGTAGAAGTCGCTGGCCACGAACACCACGTAGATCGTGCCGAGCACCATGATCAGACCGTCGATCAGCGCCGCCACGTAGCGCGGCATCCGCAGACCGGTGGCCAGCAGGGCCAGCCCGGAGGAGTAGATGTCCAGCACCGCGCCGCCGACCAGGCCGAGCACGGCGGTGATCACGAACGGGATCAGGAACCAGGTGGGCAGCGTGGCGGCCAGCGCGCCGATCGGGTCGGCCGCCAGGGCCTCGCTGAGCTCGGTCGACGAGCCGGCCAGCAGCAGCCCCACCACCAGCAGCAGGATCGGCGCGATCGAGGCGCCGATGGTCGTCCAGGCGACCACGCCGGTGGCCGAGGCCGAGCGCGGCAGGTAGCGCGAGTAGTCCGCGGCCAGGTTCACCCAGCCCAGGCCGAACCCGGTCATCAGGAAGATCAGGGCGCCGATCACCTGCTGGGTGGTGCCCGCCGGCAGCGCGGTGACGGTGGCGAAGTCGATGTCGCCGGCCACCAGGACCACGTAGACCACGGTCAGCACCGCGGTCACCACCGTGATCACGGCCTGCAGCCGCATGATCGTGTCGAAGCCGAGCACGCCGGCCACGATCACCAGCCCGGCCACCACGACCAGGGCGATCACCTGGGTCACGGTGCCGCCGCCCCAGCCCAGGCGCTCGAAGACGGTCGCCGTGGCCAGCGTGGCCAGGATGGTGAGCGCCGTCTCCCAGCCGACCGTGAGCAGCCACGAGATCGCGGCCGGCAGCCGGTTCCCGCGCACCCCGAAGGCCGCCCGGCTGAGCACCATCGTCGGGGCCGAACCGCGCTTTCCGGCCAGCGCGACGAATCCGCACAGCACGAACGAGAACACGATCCCGACGAGGCCGACGATCATCGCCTGGGCGAAGGAGATCCCGAAGCCGAGGGCGAAGGCGCCGTAGCTGATGCCGAAGACCGAGATGTTGGCCGCGAACCACGGCCAGAACAGGTCGATCGGCTTGCCTTTGCGCTCGTCATCGGCGATGACGTTGATGCCGTTGACCTCCACGCGGAGCGCTGCACCATCCTTGGGGGGCGCCGCGTGTCGTGATGTTGTCACCCTGCCACCTTCTCGCTCGCGTGCCTCGGACCGGGCTCGGAAGGTGGCTGAGCATACGAGCCCGGCCCTCCTTCGAGTGAGATCGTGTGCGTGTAAGCACACGATCCGTAGTGATACGCATCACTTTCGGCTCTGTCGAGCCTAGCCGTTACTCCGACCGCCGGGACATCTTGCGTCGATCTGGCGAATACTCGCCACCGTCCGTCACCCGCACTGTCCACTGCGGACGCGCGGGGATCTCAGCCGCGGTCGCGGCGGCGCATCGGGCCGATCGGCGAGCCGTGCCCGAACGACGACGACGCGTCCCCGGCCGCCTCCACCCCGGACAACAGGTTCCGCAGGTCGATCGGCAGCGCCGCGGCCGCGGCGGCGACCGCGGCCTTCACCGCGGTCCGGTCGCGCTGCACGTCGATGACCCTTTCCAGGCGCAGGCTGCCCAGCACGCCGGCCAGCACCGAGGTCTCCAGGTCCAGCTCCCGGGGCGTGCGCAACTTGTGCTCCAGGCGCAGCCGCGGGCCGGCGGCGCGCAGCAGGTCGACGGCCGGGAACCGGTCGGCCCGGCGCCCGGTCGGCCGCCACGCGCCCGGTTGCCGGCGCACCGTTCCACTTTCCACCGCCAGTCCGGCGACCATTTCGTAGACCGTGTCACCGAGGGCACGAATCCAATTGCGTACGGTGTGCGAACCGGGTTGCTGGTCGATGCTGAGCGCGACGAATGTCCCGATCTCGTCGGACTCCAGACCGCCGGTGCCGGCGACCACGACGTGGTCGTCCTCCATTCCGAGGTGCCGGGACATGATGAGATCGGACAACTCGGACGCCACCAGACTGCTCTTCAGGAGGTCCTGGCCCACTTCCGGCTTACCGGTGAACGGGTCGTGCAGGACCAGGAACATCTTCCAGACCAGCTTGTCCTGCACCATCCGGTGCACGTCCTTTCGGTCGGGTGCCGCGAAACGGCGGTGTGCCGGGTGCCCTGTCGAGTGCCGGGATCATGCCCCCACCCCGGCCGCCCGGGGAAGGGAGGTCGAGATCACCCGTGCTGGACACGCAGAGCGACGAACGGCGTCACGATCGGTTCACCCGTTCCGCTAGCGTTGTTCCGAGGCGAGGAGGTCGTGCCGATGGCGTGGTGGTCACGTGGCGGGAACTCCGGCTCCTTCGAGGCCGCCGGAGCGGCGGCGGCCAACGCCGCGGGGGTGCGGTCCTTCGCGGCCGGGCGGTACGAGGACGCGGTCGCGCACTTCGAGCGCGCGCTCGCCGGTTGCCTCGCGGTCAACGGGCCGCGCCACCCCGACGCCCTGGTCGTGGCCGGCAACCTCGGCGTTGCCCACACCGCGGCCGGCCGCCCGCTGGTCGGGCTGACGATCCTGGCCGACAACCTGGCCGAGCGGGAGCGGATCCTCGGCGAGGACGACCCCCGCACCCTCACCGCCGGTGCCGCGCTGGCCACCGCCTACTGCGACGCCGGGGAGATCGACAACGCCGTGCGGCTGTCCGCGCGGATCACCGCCGAGCGCCGCCGGGTGCTGGGTCCGGCCCACCCCGACACCCTGATCTCGCGGATGGGCCTGGCCAGGGCCCGCGCCCTGGCCGGGGACAGCGAATCCGCGGCCACCCTGCTGACCGCGGCACTGCACGACGCCGAGCGCGCACACGGCCCGCTGCACCCGTACACGCTGGTGCTGCGGGCCAACATGGCCTGCCTGCTGGCCGAGGTGGGCCGGTACCCGGAGGCGGCAGCCGAGTTCGCCCGGGCGGTGGCCGACTCGGCGGCGGCCTACGGCGAGGCGCACCCGGAGACGGTCGCCCTGGAGCAGGACATGGCCAGCATGCTCCCGGAGCACCTGGCGGACGCCTAGGGCCGGTCGCACACCGCGCCGATCAGCTCGTCGGCGGCCCGGTAGGGGTCCAGCTCACCGGCCACCGTGCGCTTGGCCAGCTGCGACAGCCCGGCCGCGCCGCGCAGGTCGGCGAGGCGCACCCGCAGCGCGGCCAGCGCGAGGGCCTCGATCTCGGCCCGGGCCCTGGCCAGCCGCCGGTGCTCGCGCCCGCCGCCGGCGTCGAGGTGCGCGCGGTGCGCGTCCAGGGCTTCGACCAGCTCGGGCAGTCCGGTGCCGGTGGTGGCCACCGTGGCCAGCACCGGCGGTGCCCACCCGCCCGCGGCGCGCTCCCCCATGGCGAGCATCCCCCGCAACTCACGGGTGGTGCGATCGGCGCCGTCCCGGTCGGCCTTGTTCACCACGAACACGTCGGCGACCTCGAGGATGCCCGCCTTGGCCGCCTGCACGCCGTCGCCCATCCCGGGCGCCAGCAGGACCACCGTGGTGTCGGCCAGCGCCACCACCTCGATCTCCGACTGGCCCACCCCGACCGTCTCGACCAGCACCACGTCGCAGCCGGCCGCGTCGAGCACCCGCAGCGCCTGCGGGGTGGACCAGGCCAGGCCCCCGAGGTGCCCGCGGGTGGCCATCGACCGGATGAACACGCCCGGGTCGGTGGCGTGTTCGGTCATCCGCACCCGATCGCCGAGCAGAGCGCCCCCGGTGAACGGCGACGACGGGTCCACAGCCAGCACCCCGACCCGGCGCCCGGCCGCCCGCAACGCCGTGACCAGCCCGGACGTCGTCGTCGACTTGCCGACGCCGGGTGGTCCGGTGAGCCCGACGACGTGCGCCCGGCCGGCGTGCGGGGCCAGCGCCGCGGCCACCTCGCGCAGCCCCGGCCCGGCGTCCTCGACCAGCGAGATCAGCCGGGCCACGGCCCGCGGCTCACCGCGCCGGGCCCGCTCGACCAGGTCGGCGACGTCGGGAGGGGACGGCACGGTCGTCGGCGGGGTCGGGGTCGGGATGGGTTGGCCTCAGCCCGCCGCCGGAACCCGGATGATCAGGGCGTCGCCCTGGCCACCGCCGCCGCACAGCGCCGCCACGCCCACGCCGCCCCCGCGCCGCTGCAGCTCCAGGGCCAGGTGCAGCGCCAGCCGCGCACCGGAGGCGCCGATCGGGTGCCCGAGGGCGATGGCGCCGCCGTTCGGGTTGACCTTGGCCGGGTCGACGCCGAGCTTGCGGGTGGACACCAGGCCGACCGCGGCGAACGCCTCGTTGATCTCGATGACGTCCAGGTCGGCGGGCTCGATGCCCTCCTTGCGGCAGGCGGCGGCGATGGCGTTCGCCGGCTGCTCGTGCAGGCTGGAGTCGTCGGGCCCGGCCACCATGCCCTGCGCCCCGATCTCGGCCAGCCAGGTCAGCCCCAGCTCCTCGGCCTTGGCCTTGCTCATCACCACGACCGCGGCGGCGCCGTCGCTGATCGGCGACGACGTGCCCGCGGTGATCGTGCCGTCGGCGGAGAAGGCCGGGCGCAGCTTGCCCAGGGTCTCGGCGGTGGTGTCGGGCCGCACGCCCTCGTCGGTGTCGACCACCACCGGGTCGCCCTTGCGCTGCGGCACGTGCACCGGGGTGATCTCCTCGGCGAACAGCCCGCTGGCCATGGCCTTCCCGGCCCGCTGGTGCGAAGCCGCGCCGAACTCGCCCTGCTCGGCGCGGGTCAGCTCGTAGCGCGCGTTGTGCTTCTCGGTGGACGCGCCCATCGACACCTGGTCGAACGAGTCGTGCAGGCCGTCGTAGGCCATGTGGTCGAGCATGGTCACGTCGCCGTACTTGAAGCCCGCGCGCGACTTCGCCAGCAGGTGCG
>JASLAP010000605.1 GCA_030147065.1 Pseudonocardia sp.
CGGGGGTGGCGGCCCGGGCGGTCGGGCTGCGCAAGGTCTTCGGCTCCACGGTGGCCGTGGACGGCGTCGACCTGGACGTCCCGGCCGGCTCGGTGCTGGGCATGCTCGGCCCGAACGGCTCGGGCAAGACCACGCTGATCCGGATGCTGCTCGGGCTGACCCGGCCCACGTCGGGCAGTGCCGAGCTGCTCGGCCACGCCGTCGAGCCGGACGTGGCCCGGGCGCTGCCGCACGTCGGCGCGCTGGTCGAGGGGCCCGGTTTCCACCCGTTCCTGTCCGGGCGGGCCAACCTGGCCCGGCTGGCGGCAGCCGAGCCGCTGCTGTCCGGGCGCCCGACCGGGCCCGTCGTGGACGAGGCGCTGGAACGGGTGGGCCTGTCCGGGGCGGCCGGGCGCCGCTACCGCGGCTACTCGCTGGGCATGAAGCAGCGGCTGGGGCTGGCCGCGGCGCTGCTGCTGCCGCGCCGGCTGGTCGTGCTCGACGAGCCGACCAACGGCCTGGACCCGGCCGGCACCCGGGACGTCCGGCGGATCATCGGCGAGCTGCACGCCGGCGGGGCCACCGTGATCGTGTCCTCGCACCTGCTGGCCGAGGTGGAGGCGACCTGCACCCACGTGGCCGTGCTGCGGTCGGGCTCGCTGCTGGCCGCCGGGGAGCTGAGCGCGCTGCTGGACACCGGCGGGTCCGGGCTGGCGATCACCACGCCGGACGTCGAGCCGGCGCTGCGCGCGCTGCGCGAGGCCGGTGCGACGGCCTACCGCAGCGGCGACGGCGTCGTCGCTTCCGACGACGTCGCGGCGCCCGAGGTCGTCGCGCTGCTGGTGCGGGCCGGCGTCGCGGTGCACGAGGCCCGGCGCAGCCGCACCAACCTGGAGGACCTGTTCGCCCGGCTGACCGAGGAGCCGCAGTGACCACCGCGACGACCACCGCGACCGCCGCCGCGCCCAGCGCCGCCCCGCCCCGCTCGGCGCCGCTGGGCCGGCTGCTCGGGGCCGAGCTGACCTGGGTGCTGCGCCGCCCGCGCACGCTGGTGATGCTCGGCGTGCTGGGCGCGATCCCGGTGCTCATCGCGATCGGGGTGACCGTGGTCGCCGACGGCCGGCGCGGGCCCGGGCTGGTCGGCGCGATCGCCGGCAACGGGCTGGTGCTGCCGGTCGCCTCGATCACCCTCGCGCTGGCCCTGCTGCTGCCGCTGGCGGTGACCACCGCGGCGGCCGACGCGATCGCCGGCGAGGCCTCCACGGGCACGCTGCGCGGCCTGATGCTGGCCCCGGTCGGGCGCCTGCGGCTGGTGGTGATGAAGGCCTTCGGCGTGCTCGTCGTGGCCACCCTGGCCGTGCTGGTGATCGCCGTGGTCGGGGTGCTGGCCGCGCTGGTCGTGGTGGGCTCGGCGGACGGGCAGCTGGTCACGCTGTCCGGGACGACCGTCGGCATCGGCGAGGCGATCGGCCGGGTGCTGATCAGCGTCGGGTGGACGGTCGGCCAGCTGGCCGCGGTCGGCGCGATCGCGCTGGCCATCAGCTCCTGGACCGAGCACCCGCTGGTGGTGCTGGCCTCGGTGCTCGGCGGGCTGATCGTCTTCGGGGTGCTGACCGCCATCCCGGCCCTGGACTGGCTGCAGCCCTACCTGCTGACCAGCGGTTGGACCGCGGGCGCGGACGTCCTGCGCGACCCGCTGCCGCTCGGCGGCCTGATCGACAGCTCCCTCAAGGCGCTCTGCTACACCGCCGTCGGCGCCGGCCTCACCACCTACCGCATGCTCCGCCGCGACGCCTGACCCGCCTCCTCTCCCAACCCCACCGCCGGATCCCGAGTTCAGGAAGGCCACCTTCAGGTCCGCAGCGGGCAGGAAGGCCACCTTCCTGAACCGCGGGTTCAGGAAGGTGGCCTTCCTGAACCGGGGGCCTGGGAGGATCGGGGGGTGAACTGGGTGGACGCGGACCGGCGGACGGTGGCCGGGCTGCTGCGGGACGCCGGCGTGCTCGGTGGGGTGCTGGACGCGGCCGGGCACCGGCTGGTGCGGGCGCCGCGGCGGTGGTTGTGCGCGGGCGACGAGGTGACCGTCGGGCTGCGGGTGCTGCCGGGTGTGCGGGTGCCGGTCCGGGTGGCCGTCCGCGCGGTCGGGCCGGAGGCGGTGGTCGTCGCGGTCCGGGGGCTGGTGCTCACCACCCGGCTGACCCCGGACGGCACCGGCACCTCGATCCGGGACGAGGTGTCCGGGCGAGCGGGCCTGCTGACCCGGTTCGCGCCCCGGTTGGTCGACGCCCGGGCCCGCCTGCTCGTGGCCGCGGCCGGCGCGCTGGACGGGCGCCCGGTCGTGGTGGCGACGGCCCTGGTGCGCGACGGCGCGGTCCTGGCCGCGCAGCGGACCCGCCCCCCGGACCTGGCGGGGCGCTGGGAGCTGCCCGGCGGGCGGGTGGAGCCGGCCGAGCCGGAGGCCGACGCCGTGGTCCGGGAGTGCCGCGAGGAGCTGGGCTGCGCGGTCACCCCCACCGGCCGGGTCGGCACCGACCTGCTCATCGACGCCGGCGTGCTGCGGGTGCACGCTGCCGTCCCGGCTCCCGGCCCCGAGCCCGCCGCCCTGGAGCACGCCGCGTTGCGCTGGGTCCGCCCGGCCGAGCTGGACGCGGTGGACTGGGTCGACGCCGACCGCGCCGTGCTGCCCGAGCTGCGAGCCCTGCTCGCCGTCCGGGGTGCGGAAGCGGCCACCGGCTGACCCGGCTTCCCGATCGCACACGGGGTGGGAACCGTCCGGGTCCGGGCTCCGTCGATAGCGGTCATGCAGCCCGACACCACCCCCGGCCCCCGCCCCACCACCCCCGCCGAGCCCGGCCCCCCGACCACGCAGGCCATCCCGGCCGACCCGGTCGAGCGGGCCGTTGCCGCCCTGCTCGCCCGCCAGGACGGCCTGATCACCCGCGAGCAGGCGGTCGCCGCCGGTCTGCCCGCCGCGGCCGTCGACGAGCGGGTGCGGTTGCGCCGCTGGCGGCCCCTGCAGCCGCGGGTCTACCTGGCCCGCGGCGACTCCACCGACCCGGCCAGCACCGCCCGCGGCCCGGCCCAGAGCAGCGCCGCCCGCAGCCGGGTCGCCGCGTCGACACCGTCAGCGTCGTCACCACCGTCGTCACCGCCGCCGGCACCGCCGCGGGCCAGGTAGACCCGGGGCTGCAGGGGCCGCCACCGACGCAGCCGCACCCGCTCGTCGACGGCGGCCGCGGGCAGGCCGGCGGCGAGCGCCTGCTCGCGGGTGATCAGGCCGTCCTGGCGGGCGAGCACGACGGCCACGGCGCACTCGACCGGATCGGCCGGGGTGGGCCGCTGGGCGGCGGTGGCGGGGTGGGGGCCGGGGGTGGTGTCGGGCTGCATGACCGCTTTCGACGGTGCCCGGACCCGGACGGTTCCCACCCCGTGTGCGATCGGGAAGCCGGGGTCAGCCGGTGGATGCTTCCGCACCCCGGGCGCTGAGCAGGCCCCACAGCTCGGGCAGCACGGCGCGGTCGGCGTCGACCCAGTCCACCGCGTCCAGTTCGACCGGGCGGACCCAGCGCAGCGCGGCGTGCTCCAGGGCGGCGGGCTCGGCGCCCGGGGCGGGGACCGCGGCGTGCACCCGCAGCACGCC
>JASLAP010000701.1 GCA_030147065.1 Pseudonocardia sp.
GGCCAGCTCCTCGTCGGACTTGAAGGTGCCGTCCTCGTTGGCCGCCTTGCTCCACGGGATGTTCACCGCGCTCGGCACGTGGCCGGGGCGCTGGGACTGCTCCTGCGGCAGGTGCGCCGGGGCCAGGATCTTGCCGGAGAACTCGTCGGGCGAGCGGACGTCGACCAGGTTCTTGGTGCCGATCGCGTCCACCACCTCGTCGCGGAACGCCCGGATCGACAGGTCCGGGTCCTTGGCGGTGTAGGTGGTGGCCGGGCGCTCGGCGACCTCGGTGGTCAGCGTGCGGCCGTCCAGCTCCCACTTCTTGCGCCCGCCGTCGAGCAGCTTGACCTCGGCGTGGCCGTAGAGCTTGAACTGCCAGTAGGCGTAGGCGGCGAACCAGTTGTTGTTGCCGCCGTAGAGCACGACGGTGTCGGTGTCGGCCACGCCCTTGGCCGACAGCAGCCGCTCGAACTGCGCCTTGTCGACGATGTCGCGGCGGACCGGGTCCTGCAGCTCGGTGGTCCAGTTGACCTTGACGGCCCCGGGCAGGTGCCCGCCGTCGTAGGCCGTGGTGTCCTCGTCGACCTCGAGGAACACGATCCCGTCGGTACCGAGGTTCTTCTCGGCCCAGTCGGCGGTGACCAGGACATCCTGGCGGCTCATGTGGTGGCTCCCTGTCGGTGTTCGCTGGCAGTGCTCTGGCGGGGGTGGGAAAGGGCCCGCGCGCGCGGCAGCCCGGGCGGTGCACGGGGCTCACGGGGGGCCGGAACGGCGCGCGACGGCGCTCAGCAGGGCCGACACAGGCAGCTGCCGACGCGGCACAGGTCCACTGCGCGGCGACGGGTCAGCGGCCAGTTCACAGCGCCCACGATAGCCGACGATCCCGGTGCCCGGGAGCGTCTTCCCAGCCCGCGGACGGCGGGCCGGGCGCTCAGCCGGCGGACAGCGGGGAGCCGGCGCCCAGGACCAGGTCGCTGGCGGTGCCGCTGATCTCCAGGGTGCCGTTGACCGCGCGCAGGTCGGTCGGGGTGGCCTGCAGCGGCAGCGCCCCCGGGTCGATCCGCACGCTGAACAGCTGGGTCAGCGTCCGCTGGGTGCTCGTCGGGATCTCCGGGGCGTTGTCCCCGCCCAGCTCGACGTTGCGCGGGGAGATCCGGATCTGCCCCTCCACCAGCTCCAGCTCGGCGACGATGGCCACCTCGGACTCCTCGCCGAGCAGCGCGCTGGTGCCGACCAGGCGCACCGTGTGCTCGGGGTCGAGCTCGGCCAGCTCGGGGTTCTCGGCGTCCTCGGCGATCTGCTCCAGGGCGTCGGCGTCGAGGGTCTCGATGCGCAGGTCCGCCACCCCGGGCACCAGCCGCTCGACGTCGGTGGCCGGGACCCGCACGGTGCCCTCGACCTCGCGCACCCGCAGCGTCTTCTCGCCGGACCCGAGCAGCATCGACAGCGGTGCGTCGACGTCGCGCAGCTGGGCGGTGACCGACAGCTCCTGCAGCTGGCCGACCTCGATCCGGGACGCGTCGACGTTCACGCTGGAGTAGCGGCCGGCGACGGCCTGGGTGAGGAACGGGAAGCCGTTGATCCGCACCGACGGGTCGTCGGCCAGCCCCAGCTGGGCGCGCATCTGCCGGGACACGCCCGACTCGGCCAGCGCCGCGGCGCCGAAGTCGGCGGCGACCAGCAGCCCGGCCAGCACGAGCAGGGCGATGACCAGCCGCCTCATCCCGACCTCCGTTCCGACGCGCCCGCGCGGGTGCGGGGGTCAGGGGTCCGACCGTAGAGCGCTCGCCCCGGCGGCTCCGCGCGGGGCCCGGCCGCCGCGGTCCGGTCCGGCGGCCCGCGCCGTCATCGCTGGTCATCCGGGGGTCGCGGGAGTGAGATGTGCCGCCGGGGTCGTGCCACGGAGCTGTTCCCCGGCTATTCTCCGATGATCCGCGTGCCGGTTCCCGCCAGGCCATGCGGTCCAACGGTGCGTCGTCGTCGCCCGCCGTCGCCGGGTCGACGGGCGCGCACCGGGGCGTCCGGACCTCCGTCGTGAGAGGAGGCACCACGTGGAACTCCTTCTGCTGACCGCCGACCCCGATCCGGGTTCGGTGCTGCCGGCCCTGACCCTGCTCCCGCACGGCGTGCGCACCGCGGCCCCCGAGGTCGCCGCGCTGCTGGACGCGGGTCCGCACGACGCCGTCCTCGTCGACGCCCGCACCGACCTCGTCGCCGCCCGCAGCCTGTGCCGGCTGCTCGGCAGCACCGGGATGGACGTCCCGGTCGTCGCGGTCCTGACCGAGGGCGGGCTGGTGGCGGTGTCCGGGGAGTGGGTGGTCGACGAGATCCTGTTGCCCGGGGCCGGCCCGGCCGAGGTGGACGCCCGGCTGCGGCTGCTCAAGTCCCGCCCCGGCGCCGACGCCGGCCGGGACAGCGGCACCCTGGTGCTCGGCGAGCTGGTGATCGACGAGGCGACCTACGCCGCGCGGCTGCGCGGGCGGCTGCTGGAGCTCACCTACAAGGAGTTCGAGCTGCTCAAGTACCTGGCCCAGCACGCCGGGCGGGTGTTCACCCGGGCCC
>JASLAP010000704.1 GCA_030147065.1 Pseudonocardia sp.
CCCTGGAGGTGGAGAGCCGGCTGGCGCTGGTCGGCGACCGGATCCGGGCCCACCTGCGCGCCGACCCGGCCGGCCCGGTGCCCGACCGGATCGCCGCCGACCTGCGCGACCTGCTCGACGCCCACCTCGTCGACGGGGTGACGCTGCGCGCGGCCGGCGCGGTGCTGCACGCCCACCCGGCCAGCCTGGTGCGGCACTTCACCGCGGCCTACGGGCTGCCCCCGCACCGCTACCTGGTCGGGCGGCGGGTGGAGGCGGCGCGCCGGCGGCTGCTGGCCGGTGAGCCGATCGCCGCGGTCGCCACCGCCGTCGGCTTCCACGACCAGGCCCACCTGCACCGCCACTTCACCCGCCTGGTCGGCACGACGCCGGGCGCCTACACCCGGGGCTGAGCGGGCCCGGGTTCAGGGCAGCACGGCGATCGCGTCCACCTCGACCAGCAGGTCCGGCTCACCGAGCGCCGACACCGACAGCAGCGTGATCGGGCGGCGCGGGTCGACCCCGAGCCGCTCGGCGGCCCGGCCCACGCCGGCGCCCAGCGCCGCCAGCTTGTCCTCGCTCCAGTCCACGACGTAGACGGTCAGCTTGGCGACGTCGTCGAAGCTGCCGCCGACCGCGGCCAGCGCGGCGGCCACGTTGAGGTAGGCCTGCTCGACCTGGGCGGCGAGGTCGCCCGGGCCGACCGGGGTGCCGTCGGCGTCGCGGGCCACCTGCCCGGCCAGGTAGACGGTGCGGGTGCCGGTGGCCACCGCCACCTGCCGGTAGTGCTCGGGCTGGGGCAGTGCGGGCGGGTTCAGCAGCTCGATCGGCATCGGGACCTCCGTGGGATAGCAGCGCTATGGACTGGCCAAGGTATAGCACCGCTATGTATCGTGGGCAAGTGCCCCGAACCGCCCCGCCCGAGGTCCGGGCCGCGCTGGTCGAGCGCGCGGCCGCCATGCTCGCCCGCCGCGAGCCGGTGACCCTGCGCTCGCTCGTCACCGGGACCGGCGCCTCGACGATGGCGGTCTACACCCACTTCGGCGGCATGCCCGGGCTCTGGCGGGCGGTCCGGCAGGAGGGGTTCGAGCGGCTGGCGACCCGACTGGCCGCGGTGCCCGAGCATGACGACCCGGTCCGCCACCTGGTCGCCCTCGGCGCCGCCTACACCGAGCACGCCTTCGCCCACCCGTACCTGTACCGGGCGATGTTCGACGACGGCTTCGACCTCGACGACCGGACCACCGCCGACAGCACGTTCGCCCTGCTGGTGGGGGCCGCCGAGCAGGCCCGCGCCGCCGGCCGGTTCGCCCCCGACGGCGACCCCACCGCGCTGGCCCTGCGCTACTGGGCCGCCGGGCACGGGCTGACGATGCTGGTGCTCACCGGGGTCCTGCCGGTCGAGGCGCTGCTCACCCAGTCCCCGGAGATCGCCGTCGCGCTGTTCACCGCGGCCGGCGACGACCCGGACCGCTGCGCCCGCTCGGTCCACGCCGCCTGGCCGCCGCAGCTGCCCTGACCGCCAGCACCGCCGGTCAGCCGACCGGGGTGCGCCCGGCGGAACGGGCGAGGTCGGCGAAGAACGCGACCGTGCGGGCCCGCTCCTGCGGCGGCCCCACCGGGCACAGCTGCAGCTCGGTCGCCCCGGCGTCGGCGTAGCGGCGCACCGCGCGTTCCAGGTCGGCCTCGTCGCCGGCGAGCACGGTGTCCTGCGGCCCGCTCAGCCCGTCGCGGTCCAGGGAGCGCCGGTAGCTCGGCAACTGCCCGACCATCCCCATCGTCTCGGCGAGGTACCCGCGGGCGGCGTCGGGGTCGTGGGTCAACGACGCCACGACGCCCACGACGACCTGCGGAGCCGCCCGCCCGGCGGCGGCCCGCACCACCGCGGGCACCACGTGCTCGGCCAGCGCGTCCGCCCGGACCCAGGTCGTGATCACACCGTCGGCCCGTTCACCGGCGAGCCGCAGCATCCGCGGGCCGTGCGCGGACAGCAGCACCGGGGGCGGCGGCACCGGGCCGGGTGCGGTGACCGCGCCGGTCGCGGACACCGTCGCCGCCCGCACCTGCACCTGCCGACCGGCCAGCGCCGGACCGAGCACCGCCAGGTGGTCCTCGACGTGCTGGGCGGGCCGCTCCCAGCGCAGCCCGAACCGGCCCTCGACGAGCACCTGGTGGCTCGGGCCGATGCCCAGGCTCAGCCGGCCGCCGACCGCGGCCTGGGTGGTCAGGGCCTGGGCGGCCAGCGCCAGCGGGTGCCGCGGCCAGGTCGGCACGATCGCGGTGCCCAGCCCGATGCCGGGCGCCCGCCGCCCCACCGCGGCCAGCACCGCCAGCGGGTCCCACCCGTCGCGCTGGCCGAGCCAGGCCCGGGCGAAACCGCGCTCGGCGGCGTCCTCGATGTCCGCGACGACGGCGTCGAGCGGCTTCGCCTCGTCGATCCACATTCCGATCTGCATGCCCCCATCCCACGCCCGCACCGCTGCACCATCAACGGCCGACTACGCTGCACAGCAATCACGACGGGTGATCGATCGGGGGATCGGTGGAACTCCGCCAGCTGCGGTACTTCGTGACGGTGGCCGAGGAGCTGCACTTCGGACGGGCCGCCGAGCGGCTGTCGGTGGTCCAGCCCGCGGTCAGCCAGCAGCTCGCCCGGCTGGAGCGCGAGCTGGGTGTCCGGTTGCTGGAGCGCACCTCCCGGCGGGTCGCGCTGACCGGGCCCGGTCTGCGCCTGCTGGGCGAGGCCCGGGCCACGCTGGCTGCCGCGGAGCAGGTGCGCGCGGTGGCCGCGGACCTCGCCGCCGGCCGCCCCTGCACGCTGCGCATCGGGACCAGTCCCGGGCTGGCCGACCGGCTGCAGCGCGGTGTGGCCACCATGCGCCGGCTGGTCCCGGACCTGGGCCTGGTGCTGGTCGACGGAAGCGCGGCCGCGCACTGCGCCGCGATCCGCGCCGGTGACCTCGACGTCGCCCTGGTGCGCGGGGCGGTGCAGACCGCCGGGTTGCGCACGGTCGAGCTGTGGCGCGACCCGCTGCACGCGGTGCTGCCCGCCGCGCACCCCGCCGTCGGCCCACCGGGGACCGCGCTGCCGATCGCGGCGCTGGCCGAGATGGTCCTGCGCCTGCCCGGGCGGGAGCGCAGCCCCGCCCTGCACGACCTCGTGCTGGCCGCCTGCCACGACGCCGGGTTCGCGCCGTGCACCGGCCGCCCGATGGGCGCGATCGAGGACGCGATCGTCGAGATCGGCGCCGGCGACCGCGAGGTGACGGTGGTGCCCGGGACGCCCGCCGTGCTCACCCCGGCGGTCGCGCTGCGCCCCCTCGCCCCGGCCCTGGACCTGCCCGGCTACCTGCTCGCCCCGGCCGCCGCCACCCCGGAGTGCCTGGCCACCCTGACCGAGGCCTTCGGTGACCGGGAACCGCGCCTGGCGGCCACCGGCTGACCACGTCCGCGCGCGGAGGGCCGACCCCGGGCAGGATGGCCCGGTGACCTACCTCGCCGACCCCGACCGGTACGACCCGACCCGCTCCGGGGCCACCTTCCGCCGCTGCGGCCGCAGCGGGCTCGACCTCCCGGCGATCTCGCTGGGGCTGTGGCACAACTTCGGCGGGGACCGCCCGCTGGAGACCCAGCGGGCGATCCTGCGCCGCGCCTTCGACCGCGGGGTCACCCACTTCGACCTGGCCAACAACTACGGCCCGCCCTACGGCAGCGCCGAGGCCAACTTCGGCACCCTCTACGCCCAGGACTTCCGCCCGTACCGCGACGAGCTGATCCTGTCGACCAAGGCCGGCTACGACATGTGGCCCGGCCCCTACGGGCAGGGCGGCGGATCGCGCAAGTACCTGCTGGCCAGCCTGGACCAGTCGCTGGCCCGGATGGGCGTGGACTACGTCGACATCTTCTACAGCCACCGGTTCGACCCGGACACCCCGCTCGAGGAGACCATGGGGGCGCTGGACACCGCGGTGCGCTCGGGCCGCGCGCTGTACGCCGGCATCTCCTCCTACAGCGGCGAGCGCACCCGCCAGGCGGTGCAGATCCTGCGCGAGCTGGGCACCCCGCTGCTGATCCACCAGCCGTCCTACTCGATGCTCAACCGCTGGATCGAGGAGGACCTGCTCGACGTGCTGGGGGAGACCGGCACCGGCTGCATCGCGTTCTCCCCGCTGGCCCAGGGCATGCTCACCGACAAGTACCTCGACGGGATCCCGGAGGGCTCCCGGGCCTCCCGCGGGACGTCGCTGTCCCCGGACCTGATCACCGACACCGCGCTCACCCACGTGCGCGCCCTCAACGACATGGCCGCGCAGCGCGGTCAGTCGCTGGCCCAGATGGCGCTGGCCTGGGCACTGCGCGACCGCCGGGTGACCTCGGTGCTGATCGGCGCGAGCAGCGTGGCCCAGCTCGACGACAGCCTCGGCGCGCTGGAGAACCTGGAGTTCACCGCCGACGAGCTGGACGCCATCGACAAGCACGCGGTCGACGCCGGCATCAACCTCTGGGCCCGCTCCGCGGAGCACTGACCGGACCTCGGCACCGTCCCGGGGCCGACGGCGACCACCGCCGCGGCCCCGGGCCGGCTCAGCCGGCGACCGGTGCGCCGTCCTCGTCGAGCCGCAGCGGCAGCCCGAACATCGGGAACAGCGTGGCGGTGTCCAGGAACGAGGTCAGCTCGGCGACCCGCCCGTCGCGGATCTCCAGCACCTGCACCGCCCAGGCGAGG
>JASLAP010000709.1 GCA_030147065.1 Pseudonocardia sp.
CTCTGGCTGGTGCCCAGTCGCTCGGCGAGCTGGGACTGGGTCAGGCCGTGGTGTCGCCGGGCATCGCGGACCAGCGTGCCGATCTGGCGCAGGGACTGACCGGTGGCTTCCTCGGTGATCGTCATCGCGGCTCAGGATATCTCACAGATGAGATGTACACACGGGGTGTCCGGCCGGTCGCGTTCCGGCACCATGCGGCATGGGGATCTTCTGGGGAGTCGTCGGGCTGGTCGTCCTCCTGGCCCTGCTCGCCGCCAGGCGGATGGACCACGCGGTCCGGCGCCGGGGATCACGGGTGTCCCATCACGCCGACCTCTGGTACGAGGTGCGGGAGAACCGCCGGGACGCCGACCTGGTGGAGCTGGCTGGGCGGGACTCCTCGTGGACCAGCTGGAGTCGGCGCAACCAGCGCAGATGATCTCCCGGTGCCCCCGGCGGGCGTGCGGGGGATGATGACCCGGCCGACTCCGGCACCACCCGCGAGGAGCACCCGATGTCCCAGAACCCGGCACCCACCGGCACCGTCGCCCACCCCGAGCTGCTGGCCGTGTACCTCAACGACCACATCGCCTCCGCGGCCGGCGGGATCGAGCTGGTCACCCGGATGATCGGGGCCAACCGGGGCAACCAGCACGAGGCCGGGCTGCGGCAGCTGCTGGACGAGCTGCGCCAGGAGAAGACCGACCTGGAGACGATCGCCGCCGCCCTGGACCTGCCGGTGCGGCAGTACAAGCAGGTCGCCGTGTGGATCGCGGAGAAGGCCAGCCGGCTCAAGCTCAACGGCCACGTGCTGAGCCGGTCGCCGCTGTCCGGGCTGGTCGAGTTCGAGTTCCTGGCCTCGGCCGTGCGCGGCAAGCGCAGCGGCTTCGAGACCCTGCGGATCGCCGCGACCGTCGACCCCCGCATCGACCCCGTGCTGGTCGAGTCGCTGATCAACCAGGCCCACCGGCAGTACCTGTGGCTGACCGAGGCCCGCCGCGAGGTGGCCGCCGGGATCTTCGGCGGGGACCCCGACGTGGTCGCCGACACCACCGAGGCCTGACCGTGCCGGCCGGCCGCGCGGACGGCGCGGTCCGCAGGTAGACAACTGCTCATGTGCCACGACCACGACAGCCGCCCGCCCGCACCACCCCGCTCCGGGGACGTCAAGGAGCGCGGCACCCTCGAGCTGACCGCCGCCGACGGCAACCAGCTGTCCGCCGCCTACGCCGCACCGGCGGCCCCGGCCACCGCCGGGGTCGTGATCCTCCCCGACATCCGCGGGCTGCACCCCTACTACGTCGCGCTGGCCGAGCGGTTCGCCCAGGCCGGCGTCCCCGCCGTGGCGCTGGACTACGTCGGCCGCACCGCCGGCCTCGCCGAGACCGGCACCCGCGAGGACGACTTCGACTGGCAGTCCCACATCCCGCAGACCACGCCCGAGGGCATCGACGCCGACACCGCCGCCGGCATCGAGTACCTGCGCGGCCGCACCCGCCCCGACCTGCCGGTCGTCACGGTGGGCTTCTGCTTCGGGGGCAGCCACGCCTGGCGGCAGTCGGCCGGCGACCTGGACCTGGCCGGCAGCGCCGGGTTCTACGGCCGGCCCGGCCTGGTCGGCGGGCCGCACTCGCGGCCTCGCCGACCAGGCCGGGCCGGCCGTAGAACCCGGCGCTGCCGGCCAGGTCCAGGTCGCCGGCCGACTGCCGCCAGGCGTGGCTGCCGCCGAAGCAGAAGCCCACCGTGACCACCGGCAGGTCGGGGCGCGTGCGGCCGCGCAGGTACTCGATGCCGGCGGCGGTGTCGGCGTCGATGCCCTCGGGCGTGGTCTGCGGGATGTGGGACTGCCAGTCGAAGTCGTCCTCGCGGGTGCCGGTCTCGGCGAGCCCCGCCGTGCGCCCGAACCAGTCGAGCGCCACCGCGGGGACGCCGGCCTCGGCGAACCGCTCGGCCAGCGCGACGTAGTAAGGGTGCAGCCCGCGGATGTCGGGGAGGATCACGACCCCGGCGGTGGCCGGGGCCGCCGGTGCGGCGTAGGCGGCGGACAGCTGGTTGCCGTCGGCGGCGGTCAGCTCCAGGGTGCCGCGCTCCTTGACATCACCGGAGCGGGGTGGTGCGGGCGGGCGGCTGTCGTGGTCGTGGCACATGCCGTCGTGTCTACCTGCGGACGGCGCCGTTCGCGCGCCCGCCCCGCTCCGGGGACGTCGCCGAGCGCGGGACCCTCGAGCTGACCGCCGCCGACGGCAACCAGCTCTCCGCCGCCTACGCCGCACCGGCGGCCCCGGCCACCGCCGGGGTCGTGATCCTCCCGGACATCCGCGGGCTGCACCCCTACTACGTCGCGCTGGCCGAGCGGTTCGCCGAGGCCGGCGTCCCCGCGGTGGCGCTCGACTGGTTCGGCCGCACCGCCGGGCTGGCCGAGACCGGCACCCGCGAGGACGACTTCGACTGGCAGGCCCACATCCCGCAGACGACGCCCGAGGGCATCGACGCCGACACCGCCGCCGGCATCGAGTACCTGCGCGGCCGCACCCGCCCCGACCTGCCGGTCATCACGGTCGGCTTCTGCTTCGGCGGCAGCCACGCCTGGCGCCAGTCGGCCGGCGACCTCGACCTGG
>JASLAP010000716.1 GCA_030147065.1 Pseudonocardia sp.
GCCTCGGCGGCCCAGCGGTCCAGCCGGCGCAGCCACTCGGCGCGCTGGGCGTCGGACGGGTCGCCGATCACCCTGGCCAGCCAGTCGTTGCGGGAGGCGATCAGCGGGCCGGGGCGCAGCCAGGAGAACCGCCGCTTGCCCGGGGCCAGCGCGGCGCCGACCCCGAGTTGCCGGCAGCCCCACCCGGCGCCCCGGGTGGAGGTCCGCGACGGCGCCGCGACCTCCCCCGTCCCGGCCGTCGGCCCACCCGCCGTCGGGTCCGGCACCGGCCCGGGAGGTTCAGGAAAGCCACCTTCCTGACCCGACGGTTCAGGAAAGCCACCTTCCTGCCCTGTGCGTTCCGGAAGGTGGCCTTCCTGAACCGGGGCGGGGGCGGGCGGGGCGGGGAGGGGGAGGTGGGTGGTCACCGGAGGGTCCGGGCGAAGGCGACGACGGCGTCGGCGAGGGCGGGGCCGGCGTCCTCCTGCAGGAAGTGCCCGGCCCCGGTGATCGTCGGGTGGTCCCGGCCGGCGGCGCCGGGCAGCTCGGCGCGCAGCACCGGGGCCATCCCCGCGGTGATCGGGTCGCCGTCGCTGAACGCGCACAGCACCGGCAGGTCCAGGGTGCGCAGCCGGGCCCAGGCCGCCCGGTTGGCCGCGGTGGCCGGGTCGTCGGGACGGGTGGGCACCAGGGTCGGCATCACCCGCGGGCCGACCTTGTGCGCCTCGTCGGGGAACGGGGCGTCGTAGCCGGCCAGCACGTCCGGGGCCAGCGCCGTCCGGCAACCCGACTGGACGAGCCGGGCGACGTCCAGCTCCGGGGCCTTCTCCACGGCCCGCCGGAACCGCCACCACACCGCCGGCATGTCGACGTCGCCGGTGGGCAGCCCGGTGTTGGCCGCGACCAGCCCGGCGAACCGCTCGGGGTGCTCGGCGACCAGCCGCAGCCCGATCAGCCCGCCCCAGTCCTGCCCGACCAGCAGGACCCGGCGCAGGTCGAGCGCGTCGAAGACCAGGGCGCGCACCCACTCGACGTGCCGGGCGTAGCTGTGGTCGGCGGGCTCGGTGGGCTTGTCGGAGCGGCCGAACCCGACCAGGTCCGGGGCCACCGCGCGGAACCCGGCGGCGGCCAGCCCGGGCATCGTGGTGCGGTAGAGGAACGACCAGCTGGGCTCGCCGTGCAGCAGCAGCACGACCGGGCCGTCGGGCGGGCCGTCCTCCACCCAGGCCATCCGCAGGGTGCCGCCGTCCTGGTCGGGGACCTCGGCGTGGTGCGGGGGGAGCTCGAAGCCCGGCAGACCGGCGAACCGGTCCTCCGGCGTCCGCAGCGTGCGCATCCCGGGATCATGGCACCGCGCGGGCCCGGGCGGGACTCCCCGACGGCCGCGACCACCGCTCGGGGGTCACTGCACCGGGAAGGGGGGTTGCCACCACCACGGCTCGTCCACCACCTCGACCGCGACCACCCACTTCACCCACCAGAACCCGCGCCGTCCCGGGGCGACCAGCCGGGCCGGGCCGCCGTGCCCGGCGCTGAGCGGGCGGCCGGCGGCGTGCGTGGCCAGCAGCAGCGCCCCGGCCTGCGCGGCCGGGAAGCGGCGCCGGTAGCCGGTGGCCGAGACGACGTCGACCGAGCGGCCGGGCGGCAGCCGCAGCTCGGCCAGCACCACCCCGCGCCAGTCCTGCTCGGCGTACCAGCCGCCGGTGCAGTCCAGCACCGCCCGCACCGTGCGCTGCGGCGCCGCCCCGATCGCGGCCAGGTCGAACTCCCGGCCACCGGCCCGCAGCCGCCAGTCGGCCGGCGCGATGCGGGCGACCGGGTCGAACATCCACTGGGTCACCGGCATCGCCGCCGGGTCGCCGGAGCCCACCTCGTGCGAACCGGTGGCCCGGCGCGGCCGGCCCGGCGACACCAGCCACAGCGCCGCGGACCCGGCCAGCACGGCGGCCCCGCGCACCGCCAGCCGCCGGCTCAGGTCGGTGCGGCGCAGCAGGCCCCACCGGCGGTGCACGAGGACGTGCCCGGCCAGCAGCGGGGTCGCGGCCACCGCTGCCCCCACGTGCAGCTGCATCGGCAGCAGCCCGAGCCAGGCCCGGAACCCGCCCATCGCGTGCAGCAGACCGGTGCCCACGACAAGCAGCGCGAGCACGGTCAGTGACGAGCCGAGCAGCGCGCGTCCGCGGCCGGTCCTGCGCAGTCCGTGACGGGCCACCGCGGCCTTCGCCGGGACGAGCAGCAGCAGCCCGAGCCCCGCCGCGCCGTGCACCCCGACGACGACCGCCGACCACGGCTGCGACCCCACCGCGAACGCCAGGACGCCGCTGAGCAGGGCGGTCACGAAGAGTGCCAACAACGTCACGTTCACCGGACGGACCGACCGGCTCATGCGCCCACCGTCCCGGAGTCGGCACCGCTCGTGATCAACAGCCGGATTCACCTGACCCATCCGGGTGGTCTGGCTCCCAGATTGTCACGCCGAGCATCGCTCCAACGCTGTACTAGACGAACAGGAGGTGATCCAGTGCCAGAATTCGACGGTTCCGGCGACGCGACACTGGTCGCTGCGGCCGAGAAACTCACGCAGTGTGACGGCTACATCGTGCTCGCCATCGACCCGCAGACCGGCGAGATCGACGCCCACGGGCCGTTCGACGGGCTCACGGCGACGGTCAAGGCCGACCGGCTGCGCAACGACTTCGACCGCGGAGGTCTCGAAGACGTCACGGTCGGTGTCGTGCGGCTGCACCACTCCGCCTGACCGACCCCGCCGATCCGCACGCACCCGGTCGTCGCCGACCGCTCCCCCTCGGACCGGGGTCGTGCGCGGACGGCGCCGCAGCCGCGGCGCCGATCCCGCACGACCCGATACCGGCGACCGCGTCCGCTCCCCGCTCCCCCGGTCACCTGACGGATTCCGGCCGCCGGCCGGCTCCCTAGCGTCGGTGCAGGTACACCGACCGCGAAGGAGACCGTCATGACCGAGCAGCCGCTGCGCATCGTGGTGATCATCGGCAGCACCCGCCAGGGCCGGTTCGGGCCCACCGTCGCCTCCTGGTTCGTCGGCGAGACCGCCGGGCGGGCCGACCTGGACGTCGACGTCCTGGACCTGGCCGAGGCCGGGCAGCCCGAGCGGCTCGGCGGGTTCGACGAGCCACCGCCCGAACCGGTGCGGGCCGCCGCCGCGCGGCTGGCCGCCGCGGACGGGTTCGTGGTGGTCACCCCCGAGTACAACCACAGCTACCCGGCCCCGCTCAAGACCCTGATCGACTGGCACGACGGCTGGCGGGCCAAGCCGGTGGCGTTCGTGTCCTACGGCGG
>JASLAP010000047.1 GCA_030147065.1 Pseudonocardia sp.
GGCTGGCCGGCGCCGACGTGGCCACCCTGCTGGCCGGGGCGAGCGCCGCCGGGCCCGCGCTGGCCGCGGACTCCCCCGACAACCCCGCCCTGGTGCTCGGCGCGCTGCTGGCCGCGGCGCCGGTCGTGGTGCTCACCGGGACCCCCGCCCTCGCCGAGTACGCCGCGGAACTGGTCGCCGGCGGCCTGGGCAAGCGGGGCAACGGGCCGCTTCCGGTCCGACTGGACGACCCCGACGCCCCGCTCGCCGACCTCGCGCGGTCCGCGGGCGTGCCGGACGGCGCGCTGTGCGTCGAGCTGGCCGGCCCGGTCGCCGGACCGGACTCGGTCCCGCGGCTGGTGGACCGCTCCGACGGCGGCCCCGGGGTGCGCACCGAGGGCCCGGCCGCCGGCCAGGTGCTGCTGTGGCAGCACGCCGTGGCGGTGGCCGCCCACCTGCTCGGCGTCGACCCCACCGACCGGCCCGACGGCGTCACCACCACCCGCCCGGCCGGGCAGCCCTCCGGCGACGGCGAACCGACGTTCGTCGACGGCGCGGTCGCCGTGCACGCCGGGAGCTGGCTGCCGGCCGACGCGCGCACGGTCGCCGACGCCCTGCGCGCGCTCGTCGACCCGGCCGGCGGGACGGCCACCCACCTGGCCGTGCACGCCTACCTTGATCGGGAGAGCGACGCGTCCGCCGCGGTGCTGCGCGCGGAGCTGGCCCGCCGCACCGGCCTGGCCACCACCTTCGGGTGGGCGCCGCGCTGCCTGGCCGGCACCGGCCAGTACGACAAGGGAGGCCCCGAGGGCACGCTGGTCTGCCAGCTCACCGGGGCCGCCGACCAGCCGGCCCGGGAGGCGACCGACCGACCGGGCGAGCTGGAGGAGCTGCAGCGCGCGGTGGCCGGGGCGGAGGCTGCGGCGCTGGCCGCGCGCGGACGCCGGGTGCTGCGCCTGCACCTGACCGACCGGGTGGCCGGGCTGGTGACCGTGGCCCGCGCGGTGCAGCAGCTCTAGCGCCGCCGCCGCACCGGCCCGGACACCGAGCCCGGGCACCACGAGCACAGAGGAACCGAGGAGAACGATGAGCGTCGGCACGACCGGGGCCACGGGGTGGACCAACCCGCTGCGCGACCCCCGCGACAAGCGGCTGCCCCGGATCGCGGGGCCCTGCGGCCTGGTCATCTTCGGGGTGACCGGTGACCTCGCCCGCAAGAAGCTGATGCCGGCCATCTACGACCTGGCCAACCGCGGGCTGCTGCCGCCGGGCTTCGCGCTGACCGGCTTCGCCCGCCGGGAGTGGGCCGACCAGGACTTCGGCAACGTGGTCTACGAGGCGGTCAAGGAGTACGCCCGCACCCCGTTCCGGCAGTCGGTGTGGGACCGGCTGGCCGAGGGGTTCCGGTTCGTGCCCGGCAGCTTCGACGACGACGACGCGTTCGACCGGCTGGAGCGGACCGTGCAGGACCTGGACCGGGTCCGCGGCACCGGCGGCAACCACGCGTTCTACCTGTCGGTCCCGCCGAGCTCGTTCCCGGTGGTGTGCAAGCAGCTGGCCCGCTCCGGGCTGTCGGCCCAGGACGGCGACCAGTGGCGCCGGGTGGTCATCGAGAAGCCGTTCGGCCACGACCTGCGCTCGGCCCAGGAGCTCAACGCGATCGTCAACGACGTCTTCCCCGAGGACTCGGTGTTCCGCATCGACCACTACCTCGGCAAGGAGACCGTGCAGAACGTGCTGGCGATGCGCTTCGCCAACCAGCTGTTCGAGCCGATCTGGAACGCCCACTACATCGACCAGGTGCAGATCACCATGGCCGAGGACATCGGGCTGGGCGGGCGCGCCGGGTACTACTACGGCATCGGCGCGGCCCGCGACGTGATCCAGAACCACCTGCTGCAGCTGCTGGCCTTCACCGCCATGGAGGAGCCGGTCTCGTTCTCCTCCGACGAGCTGCGCGCGGAGAAGATCAAGGTCCTGAACGCCACCAAGCTGGTCGGCCCGCTGGACGAGACCACCGCGCGCGGCCAGTACGAGGGCGGCTGGCAGGGCGGGGAGCTGGTCCGCGGGCTCACCGACGAGGAGGGCTTCGACCCCGGGTCGCGCACCGAGACCTACGCCGCGATCACCTGCGAGGTGGCCACCCGGCGCTGGGCCGGGGTGCCGTTCTACCTGCGCACCGGCAAGCGGCTGGGCCGCCGGGTCACCGAGATCGCGGTGATCTTCAAGCGGGCCCCGCACCTGCCGTTCGACTCCACCATGACCGAGGAGCTCGGGCAGAACGCGTTCGTCATCCGGGTGCAACCCGACGAGGGCGTGACCATGCGGTTCGGCTCCAAGGTGCCGGGCAGCCAGATGGAGGTCCGCGACGTCACCATGGACTTCGGCTACGGCACCGCGTTCACCGAGGCCTCCCCGGAGGCCTACGAGCGGCTGATCCTGGACGTGCTGCTGGGCGAGCCGTCGCTGTTCCCGGTGAACGAGGAGGTCGAGCGGTCCTGGGAGATCCTGGACCCGGTGATCGAGCACTGGGCCGCGCAGGACGCCGGGCCGGACCCGTACCCGGCGGGCAGCTGGGGACCGGAGTCGGCCAACCGGATGCTCGGGCGCACCGGCCGCACCTGGCGGCGTCCGTGACCCCGCCCGCCACCGCGGCCGGGCCCGCCCCCGCACCGCGCACCGTCCCGGCCCGCACCCCGAGGAGTCGTCCATGATCGTCGATCTGCCCTCGACGAACATCTCGAAGGTCAACAAGAAGCTGGTCTACCTGCGCGAGAGCGGCGGCGTGCTGGCGCTCGGCCGGGTGCTCACCCTGGTGATCATCACCGACGACGGCGGCGCCGCCGAGGACGCCATCACCGCCGCGAACGAGGCCAGCCGCGAGCACCCCTGCCGGGTGATCGTGCTGGCCCGCGGCTACCGGCAGGCCGCGCCGCGGCTGGACGCCCAGATCCGGGTCGGCGGGGACGCCGGCGCGAGCGAGGTGATCGTGCTGCGCGGCTACGGGCCGCTGGCCGACAACGGCGCCGCGGCCGGGATGGTCATGCCGCTGCTGCTGCCCGACGCCCCGGTGGTGGCGTGGTGGCCGGGCGTGGCGCCGGACGTGCCGGCCGAGGACGAGGTGGGCCGGCTGGCCCAGCGGCGGATCACCGACGCGCTGGCCGAGCCGGACCCGATGGCCGCCCTGCAGCGGCGCCGGGCCGGGCACCGGGCCGGCGACACCGACCTGGCCTGGTCACGGCTCACGTTCTGGCGGGCGCTGCTGGCCACCGCGCTGGACGCGCCGCCCTACGAGAACGTCACGCACGCCACCGTGGTCGGCGAGGAGGTCTCGCCGTCGGCCGACCTGCTGGCCGGCTGGCTGGCGCAGCGGCTGGGCACCAGCGTGCAGCGCTACCGGGCCACCACCGGGCAGGGCATGGTCTCGGTGCGGCTGGACCGGCCGTCCGGGCCGGTCGAGCTGGTCCGCCCGGACGGGCGGGTCGGCCGGCTCAGCCAGCCCGGCCAGCCCGACCGGCTGGTCGCCCTGGCCCGCCGGGAGGTGCGGGACTGCCTCGCCGAGGAGCTGCGCCGGCTCGACCCCGACGAGATCTACGGGGCCGCGCTGGGCGCGCTCGGCGACGTCGAACGCCACGAGGAGCCGGTCCCGGCCCCCTCGCTGGCGACCCGCTGAGCAGCCCACCCAGGCAGCCCGAGCAGCACCGCACAGACAGCACAGGCAGCACCGGCCGGTCGGACCGACCGCCCGGACCCCGAGCATGGAGGTGGGCATGGCCGCCCCGGACATCGCCGTCCACGCGCACCCGGACGTGCTGGCCGCGGCCGCGGCCGCCCGGCTGATCACCCGACTGGTCGACCTGCAGGCGGCCGGCAACACCCCCAAGATCGTGCTGACCGGCGGGGGCGTGGGCATCGCGATGCTCGAGCAGATCCGCGCCACGGTGGCCCGGGACGCGGTGGACTGGCGCCGGGTCGAGTTCTACTGGGGTGACGAGCGGTTCCTGCCCCCCGGCGACCCGGAGCGCAACGAGACCCAGGCCCGCGCGGCGCTGCTGGACCACGTGCACGTCGACCCGGCCAAGGTGTTCCCGATGGGCGCCGACACCGGCACCGGTCCGTCCGGCGCGGAGGCCGCGGCCGAGGAGTACGCCGCGCTGCTGCGCCGGGCGGCCCGCCCGGAGGACCACGGCCCGGTGCCGTCGTTCGACGTGCTGCTGCTCGGCATGGGCGGGGAGGGCCACACCGCGTCGGTGTTCCCGCACTCCCCCGCGGTCTACGAGACCGAGCGGTCGGTGGTGGCCGTGCACGGCTGCCCCAAGCCGCCGCCGACGCGGGTCTCGCTGACCCTGCCGGCGATCCGGCACGCCGCCGAGGTGTGGATCATCACCACCGGCGAGGCCAAGGCCGCGGCGGTGGCCATGGCGCTGAGCGGGGCCGGCGAGGTGGCGCTGCCGGTGGCCGGGGCCATCGGCCGGCGCCGCACCCGGTGGCTGCTCGACCGGGCGGCAGCGGCCAAGCTGCCCCGCGACCTCGTCCCGCCGATCGCCTGAGCGACGGCGTGGAACCGCAGGAGGAGCACCCGGAACGGGACGTGCCCGGCGAGGCCGGCCCGGCGGTGGTGCACGTCGTCGTGGACGCCGCGAACGTGGTGGGCTCGCGCCCGGACGGGTGGTGGCACGACCGGGAGGGCGCGGCCCGGCGGCTGGCCGGGAAGCTGGTCGCGGCCTTGACCGCCGGCTCCGGGGCGCTGGCCGGCGCGCTGCAGTGCGACCCCGACCGGCCGCTGCGGGTGCACCTGGTGCTCGAAGGGCGGGCCGCCGCCGTGCCCGACCTGCCCACCCACCCCCACCTGGCGGTGGTGCTCGCGGACGCCGACGGCGACAGCGCGATCGTCGCGCTGGTCGGCGAGCTGGCCGGCAGCGGCGTGCAGGGCGACGTCCAGGTCGTCACCGCCGACCGGGAACTGCGCGGGCGGGTCGAGGCGGCCGGTGCGGGCGTGACCGGGCCCGGCGCCCTGCTGCGGGCGCTGCCCGGCCGAGCGCGGGCTGGCCCGGTTCAGCGGGCGGGGCGCCCGGTGCGGGCCGCGGCCACCACCGGCCGGTGCAGCAGCGGGCTGGAGTACACCACGCTGGTGGTCACCGCCCCCAGGCCGCCGATCCGCCCGGTGATCTCCTCCAGGTGCCGCATCGAGCGGGCCAGCACGGTGATCACGAAGCAGTCCTCGCCGGTCACGTGGTGCGCCTCGATGATCTCCGGGGTGCCGGCCAGCAGGTCGTGGAAGGGCTTGTAGTTGCCGTGCGGGTAGCGCAGCCGCACCAGCGCCCGGATGCCCAGGCCCAGGCGCTCCGGATCGATGTCGCACCGGTAGCCGGTGATCACCCCGGACTCCTCCAGGCGGCGGACCCGCTCGGTGACCGCGCTCGGCGACAGCCCGACCGCCCGGCCCAGGTCGGCGTAGGTGGCACGACCGTCATCCTGCAGGGCTTCCAGCAACCGGAAGTCCACCTCGTCCAACGATTCCACGGCCATGTCCGGAATCTACCGTGGATCGCTTCTTCCTTGCCGGGCACCGCGCTCCTAGCGTCGGCACCGTGACCACCACCCCCACCGCCCCGCCGGCGTCCGTCGACGCCGCGACCTTCTTCGCCGCCCGCCTGGCCTTCCAGACCGACGTCAGCGACGTGCACGCCGCCCTGACCGGCGGCTCCCCCGGCTTCGTCCTGGTCGACACGCGCAGCGCCGCCGCCTGGGCCACCGGGCGGATCCCCGGCGCCCGCCACCTGCCCACCGCCGACCTGCCCGCCGACCTCGACCCGGCCGTCCCGGTGGTCACCTACTGCTGGGGCCCGGGCTGCAACGGCGCCACCAGGGCCGCCCTGGTGCTGGCGCGGGCCGGGTTCGCGGTGCGGGAGATGATCGGCGGCATCGAGTACTGGACCCGGGAGGGCTTCCCGGTGCAGACCGACCGGGGCCTGTCCTGCGCGCCGCCCGACCCGCTCACCGTGCCCTGCGGCTGCTGATCCGCGCCCGGGGTGCGGCGCGGGACGGGTCCGGGGGCATGGCAGGGTGCGGTGGTGCACGCACTGCCGGGATCCCCCGCCCGGACCGCTCGGCGGACGGCCACGCCGTCCGCACCCGTGTCCCGCGCCCGCTACGCCGCAGTGGTGGTCGGGCTGGGCGCCGTCCTGCTGGGCACGGCCGGGTGCAGCGGATCCGCCCCGACCGAGACCGCGCCCGGTCCGGACGGCGCTCCAGCAGCGCCACCACCACCGCCACCGGCGGCCTGCCTGCTCGACACCGGCGTGCTCGCCGAGACCACCGGCTTGACCTGGACCCCGGACGCGGTCACCGCCAGCGACACCCGCTGCGTCTACGACCCGTCGCCGGCCGCACCGGCGGCCGCGGCGGCGGAGACGGGGGCCGGCGGGAGCGCACGGGAGGGGGCGGCTGAGGGCCGCGACGAGTCACCGCCCGAGGACGACGACGCGACCGCCACCCCGGCCGAGGCCGGGCCTGCGGAGTTCGTGGCCGTGGACGTGACGGCGGCCCCCGAGGAGGCGCCGGCCGGTCAGCTCGACGTGCTCGCGCAGGTGTGCGAGAGCGGGACCCGGACTGCCACCACCGGCAGCGGCTTCGTCTGCCGGCTGCCCGGTGGGAGCGTGTTCGCCGCGCTCGTCAGCGGCGACCGGGTGGTCACGGTGGCCGCGTCGGGCGTCCCGGAGGGCACCACCGCGGCCGCGCTGGTGATCGCGTTCGGCCAGCAGCTCGACGCCCTGGGCTGACCGCGGCCGGATCAGGCGCGCGGGGCCCGGGCGGGGTGGTGGCCCGTCAGGGACGGGTCAGAGCTCGCGGGAGGCGCGCAGCTTGCTCAGCGCCTCCTCCAGGATGGCGGCGCCGTCGGCGTCGCTGCGCCGCTCCTTGACGTACGCGAGGTGGGTCTTGTACGGCTCGGTGCGCGGCGGAGCCGGCGGGTTGGTGTTGTCCCGGCCGCCCGGGAGCCCGCAGCGCGGGCAGTCCCACGACTCCGGGATCTCCGCCTCGGCGGCGAAGGAGGGGGTGGTGACGTGCCCGTTGGAGCAGTAGTAGGAGATGTGCTCGCGAGGCGCGGTCTCACCGCGCTCGGACTCGCCCATCGGACCGGCACCCACCCGGGTGCCGCGGATCGCGTTGCCGCCTGCCATGGCCATCCTCCTCTCAGACCCCGACCTTCACCAGCAGCCCGGTACCGATGATCGCGATCACCCAGATCGCGCCGACGAACAGGGTGAGGCGGTCGAGGTTCTTCTCCACCACGCTCGACCCGGACAGGCTGGACTGCACCCCACCACCGAACAGGCTCGACAACCCGCCACCCCGGCCGCGGTGCAGCAGGATCAGCAGGATCAGCAGCACGCTCGACACGATCAGCACGATCTGCAGGGCGACTTCGAGTTGCATCCCATCCTCATTCTCATCGCGCGGCGGGCCGGCACCGGCCGGCGCGCCGCTCGGAAGACCGAGGGTACCCGGGCCGCACGCACGGGTTCGTCCGGGTCACGCCGGGTGAACCGGCACCGGCGGCCGGATCCGGTCGGATCCGGCCGCCGGTCGGCTCACGGCAGCGGGCCGCCCGCGGCGATCGCGCACAGCTGCGCGAACTCCTCGGCGTCCAGGCTGGCCCCGCCGACCAGGGCGCCGTCCACATCGGTCTCGGCGACGATCTCGCCGACGTTCTTGGCCTTCACCGAACCGCCGTAGAGCACCCGGACCCCGGCGGCGACGGTGTCGCCGTAGGCGGCCGCGACGGTCGCGCGCAGCGCGGCGCACACCTCCTGGGCGTCGGCCGCGCCGGCCACCCGCCCGGTGCCGATCGCCCACACCGGCTCGTAGGCGATCACCATGGTCGGCATGTGCTGGCTCTCCACCCCGGCCAGCGCCGCGGTGAGCTGACCGGTGGTGTGCTCGACGTGCCGGCCCTGCTCGCGCACGTCCAGACCCTCGCCGACGCACAGGATCGGCACGAGGCCGTGCCGGATCGCGGCCCGCACCTTCGCGTTGACCAGTGCGTCGTCCTCGCCGTGCAGCTCCCGGCGCTCGGAGTGGCCGACCACGACGTACGTGCAGCCCAGCTTGGCCAGCATCGAACCCGACACGTCACCGGTGTAGGCGCCGGAGTCGTGCGGCGACAGGTCCTGCGCGCCGTGCACCATGTGCAGGTTGTCGCCGTCGATCATCGTCTGGATCGAGCGGATGTCGGTGAACGGCGGCAGCACCGCCACCTCGACCTTGTCGTAGTACTTCTCCGGCAGCGCGAACGCCAGCTTCTGCACCAGCGCGATGGCCTCGAGGTGGTTGCAGTTCATCTTCCAGTTGCCGGCGATCAGCGGCTTGCGCGCCATCAGTCCTTCTCCAGTACCGCGACGCCGGGGAGGTCCTTGCCCTCCAGGAACTCCAGCGACGCGCCGCCGCCGGTGGAGATGTGGGAGAAGCCGTCCTCGGGCAGGCCGAGCGCCCGCACCGCGGCCGCCGAGTCACCGCCGCCCACGACGCTGAACGCACCGTCCGCGGTGGCGTCCACGATCGCCTGCGCCACCCCGCGGGTGCCCTCGGCGAACGGGGCCAGCTCGAACACGCCCATCGGGCCGTTCCAGAACACCGTCCGGGCCCGGCCGAGCACCTCGGCGAACGCGGCGACCGAGTCCGGGCCGACGTCCAGGCCCTTCCAGCCGTCCGGGATGTCGTCCACGGCCACCGTGCGGGTGGACGCCGAGGCCGCGAAGTCGTCGGCCACCACCACGTCAGTGGGCAGCACGATCTTGCCCGACTCCAGCAGCCGCCGGCAGTTGTCGATCTGGTCGCGCTCCAGCAGCGAGTCGCCCACGCCGTAGCCCTGGGCGGTCAGGAAGGTGAAGCACATCCCGCCGCCGACCAGCAGCGAGTCGACCTTGGGCAGCAGCGCGTCGATGACGGCCAGCTTGTCCGACACCTTCGACCCGCCCAGCACCACGGTGTAGGGCCGCTGCGGCTCGGTGGTCAGCCGGCGCAGCACCTCGACCTCGGCCAGCACCAGGCCGCCGGCGTAGGCCGGCAGGTCCAGCGCGACGTCGTAGACCGAGGCCTGCTTGCGGTGCACGACGCCGAACCCGTCGGAGACGAACGCCCCGCCCGGGCCGGTCAGCCCGGACAGCTCGCGGGCCAGCGCGGCCCGGTCGTCATCGTTCTTGGAGGTCTCCCGCGGGTCGAAGCGGATGTTCTCCAGCAGCACCGCGCCGCCGTCGGGCAGCGTGGCCACCGCGGCCCTGGCCTCCTCGCCGTGGCCGGCCAGGGTGACCTCGGTGCCGAGCAGCTCACCGAGCCGCGCGGCCACCGGGGCCAGCGAGAACTTCGGGTCCGGGCCGCCCTTGGGCCGGCCCAGGTGCGCGGTGACGATCGTCCGCGCGCCGCCGTCGAGCAGCGCCCGCAGCGTCGGCACCGAGGCCCGGATGCGACCGTCGTCGGTGATCCGGTCGCCGTCCAGGGGCACGTTCAGGTCGGAGCGGACCAGCACGGTCCGGCCGCTGACGCCCTCGGCGACCAGGTCGTCGAGTGACTTCACAGCCCCCGACCTCAGAGCGAGCCGGCGACGAGCGCGGTGATGTCCACCAGCCGGTTGGAGTAGCCCCACTCGTTGTCGTACCAGCCGACGACCTTGACCTGGTTGCCGATGACCTTGGTCAGCCCGCTGTCGAAGATGCACGAGTGCGGGTCGGTCACGATGTCGGAGGACACGATCGGGTCCTCGGTGTAGGACAGGATCCCGGCCAGCGGGCCCTCCGCGGCGGCGGCCTTGTACGCCTCGTTGATCTCGGCGGCGGTGGCCGTCCTGCGGACCTCGACGGTCAGGTCGGTGGCCGAGCCGGTGGGGATGGGCACCCGCAGCGCGTAGCCGTCGAGCTTGCCCTTGAGGTGCGGCATGACCAGGCCGATCGCCTTGGCCGCCCCGGTGGAGGTGGGCACGATGTTCAGCGCCGCGGCCCGCGCCCGGCGCAGGTCCTTGTGCGGGCCGTCCTGCAGGTTCTGGTCCTGGGTGTAGGCGTGGATCGTGGTCATCAGGCCGCGCTCGATGCCCAGCAGGTCGTCGAGGACCTTGGCCAGCGGGGCCAGGCAGTTGGTGGTGCAGGACGCGTTGGAGATCACCGACTGGGTGCCGTCGTACTGGCCGTCGTTGACGCCCTTGACCACGGTCAGGTCCTCGCCCTTGGCCGGCGCGGAGATGACCACCTTCTTGGCCCCGGCGTCGAGGTGCTTGGCCGCGGCGTCCCGGCTGGTGAACAGCCCGGTGGACTCCACCACGACGTCGACCCCGAGGTCCTTCCAGGGCAGCTCGGCCGGGTCGCGCACGGCCAGGCCCTTGAAGCCCTTGCCGTCCACCACGATCTCGTCGTCGGTCGAGGACACCGAGTAGGGCAGCCGGCCCAGGATGGAGTCGTACTTGAGCAGGTGGGCCAGCGTCGCGTTGTCGGTGATGTCGTTCACCGCGACGATCTCGACGTCCGTCCCGCCCGCGGCCCGCTGCGCGTCCACCGCCCGCCAGAAGTTGCGGCCGATCCGCCCGAACCCGTTCACTCCCACACGCACCGTCACGCCGTGCCTCCTCGGTCTGGTCCGTCTCGTAGGGGCCCTTCCCCGTCCGGGGATGCCCGCTCTCCGGAAACCCTAGCGTCCCAGGTGGGCGCGATCCCACCGGCTTCGGAATCGATCCACCCGGGAGCCGGGTCTCGGAGGGCCCGACGTCCCGGGGCGGCTGAGAGCGTTGTCGCAGCCCGGGTGGTGGTGGCGCAGCCCGCTGGCGCGCTGCGACGGCACACCGTGGGCTGCGCCACCCGCGACGGTCTGCGATCCGGGGGTTCAGCCCGGTCCGGAGGTCAGACGTCCTCGAGCATGTCCGCGGTGACCACCGACTCGGTGTCCGGGATGCCGAGGTCGGCGGCCCGCTTGTCGGCCATGTGCAGCAGCCGCCGGATCCGCCCGGCGACCGCGTCCTTGGTCATCGGCGGCTCGGCGAGCTGGCCGAGCTCCTCCAGCGAGGCCTGGGTGTGCTCGACGCGCAGCCGGCCCGCGGCCAGCAGGTGCCGGGGCACGTCGTCGCCGAGGATCTCCAGGGCGCGCTGCACCCGGGCCGACGCGGCCACCGCGGCCCGCGCCGACCGGCGCAGGTTGGCGTCGTCGAAATTGGCCAGCCGGTTGGCGGTGGCCCGCACCTCGCGGCGCATCCGGCGCTCCTCCCACGCCATCACGCTCTCGTGGGCTCCCATCCGGGTGAGCAGCGCGCCGATCGCGTCGCCGTCGCGGACGACCACCCGGTCGGCGCCGCGGACCTCGCGCCACTTGGCCGTCACCCCGAGCCGGCGTGCCGCGCCGACCAGCGCCATGGCCGCCTCCTGCCCGGGGCAGGTGACCTCCAGCGCGGAGCTGCGGCCGGGCTCGGTGAGCGAGCCGTGCGCCAGAAACGCGCCCCGCCAGGCGGCCTCGGCGTCGCAGACCCCGCCGGACACCACGGGCGGGGGCAGCCCGCGGACCGGGCGGCCCCGGGCGTCGAGCAGGCCGGTCTGGCGGGCCAGACCCTCGCCGTCGCGCACCACGCGGAGCACGTAGCGGGCGCCGCGGCGCAGGCCGCCCGCGCTGATCACGTGCGCCTCGCAGGTGTGGCCGTAGAGCTCGTGGATGTCGCGGCGCAGCCGGCGGGCCACCGAACCGGTGTCGACCTCGGCCTCCACCACGACCCGGCCCCCGACGATGTGCAGCCCACCGGCGAACCGCAGCAGCGCCGCGACCTCGGCGCGGCGGCAGCACGGCTTGGTGACGACGAGCCTGCTCAGCTCGTCCTTGACCGCGGCGGTCATCGCCATCGGGACCTCCTGACCGACTGGGGAGCCGAACCTGGACGGACGGGGTGCGGACGCTGCGACCCGGTGGGTCCGCAGGCAGGGCCGCTGCCAGGGCCACTGCCAGGGCCGCTGCCGGGGCCGCTGCGGGGCACCGCCTCGGGCGCTGCGTCGCCGCGGCGTCGGGGCGCTGTGTCCTGGACCGCGTCGATCGCTGTGTCTGGCCCTATGTGGGGCGCTGTGTGAGGCACGCTCACGTCCTCTCGGCGACGGCGTCGGCGACCGCCGCCGGGACCGGGCCGCCCGCCCGGTGGGACGGAGTACCCGTTGCAGCCGCGGTTCGACCGCCCGACACGGCCAGCACCGCACCGATGGCCTCGGCCAACGCCGCCGGGTCGTGCCGGGGCACGACCGGATCGGCGGCGGCCACCGGGGCCAGGTGCACCCGGCCGCCGGGGGACAGCACCGCGCCGGCCGCGCGGCGCAGCCGCTCCGGGACCGGGACCGCGGCCTCGTCGGCGATGACGGCGTCGACCCGCAGCTCGGGGGCGTGCTCGGAGAGCACGGCCAGGTGCTGCTCCGGGGAGAAGCCGGCGGTCTCCCCCGGCTCCGGGGCCAGGTTCAGCACGACCACCCGGCGGGCCCGGGTGGTCACCACCGCGTCGCGCAGTTCGGGCACCAGCAGGTGCGGCAGCACGCTGGTGAACCACGAGCCCGGACCGAGCAGCAGCACGTCCGCGGCGTGCACGGCCTCGACCGCCTCCGGGCAGGCCTGCGGCTTCTCGGGCCGCAGGTGCACCCGGCGGACCCGGCCGGGGGTCGCGGCCACCGCGACCTGGCCGCGGATGCGGTACCGCTCGCCGGGGGTGTCGCCGAGCCCGGTGACGTCGGCCTCGATGTCCAGCGGGTCGCAGCTCATCGGCAGCACCCGCCCGCGCAGCCCGAGCAGCCGGCCCACCTCGTCCAGCGCGGCGACCGGGTCGCCCAGCACGTCGATCAGCCCGGCGAGCATCAGGTTGCCCACCGCGTGCCCGGCCAGCGCCCCGGTGCCGCCGAAGCGGTGCTGGACGACCGAGGTCCAGCGGCGCCCGCCGTCGTCGTGCGCGGCCAGCGCGGCCAGCGCCATCCGCAGGTCGCCCGGGGGCAGCAGGCCCAGTTCGCGGCGCAGCCGGCCGGACGAGCCGCCGTCGTCGGCCACGGTGACCACCGCGGTCACCCGGTCGGTGAGCAGCCGCAGCGCGGACAGCGTGGCGTGCAGGCCGTGCCCACCGCCCAGCGCCACCGCGGCCGGCCCGCCGGCCGCGGTCGGGCTGGCGTCCGGGAGCGGTCCCGGGCCGTTCACTCGCGCCCCAGGTCGCGGTGGGCCACGTTGACCACCAGCCCTTCCGACCCGGCCAGCCGCCGGGCGATCTCCTCGCTGATCGCGACGCTGCGGTGCTTGCCGCCGGTGCAGCCCACCGAGACGGTGAGGTAGCGCTTGCCCTCGCGCCGGTAGCCGGCCCCGACCAGGCCGAGCAGCTCGAGGTAGCGGTCGATGAACTCCGCGGCGCCGTCCTGGCTGAGCACGTAGTCGCGGACCGGCTGGTCGCGGCCGGTGGACTCGCGCAGCTCCGGGATCCAGAACGGGTTGGGCAGGAACCGGACGTCGACCACCAGGTCGGAGTCCATCGGCAGCCCGTACTTGTAGCCGAACGACACCACGGTGACCCGGGTGGCCTGCTCGGCCGCCGTCCCGAAGGCGCGCTCCAGGGTGGCCCGCAGCGCGGGTACCGCGGTGGTGGAGGTGTCGACGACCAGGTCGGCGTTCTCCCGCAGCGGGCGCAGCAGGTCGCGCTCGGCGGCGATGCCGTCGACCAGCCGGCCGTCGCCCTGCAGCGGGTGGCTGCGCCGGACCTGCTCGAAGCGGCGCACCAGGACCGCGTCGGCGGCCTCCAGGAACAGCAGCCGGGGCTTGTAGCCGCGGGTGTCCAGGTCCTTGATCACCGCGCCGAGGTCGGCGGAGAAGGCCCGGCTGCGCACGTCCATGACCACCGCGATGCGGGTGATCTCGCCGCGGGCCCGGGAGCCGAGGTCGACCATGGTGGCGATCAGCTCCGGCGGCAGGTTGTCCACCACGAACCAGCCCAGGTCCTCCAGGACCTTGGCCGCGGTGCTGCGCCCGGCCCCGGACAGGCCGCTGACCAGGGCCACCTCGATGCCGGTCGGCCGGTCCTCGCCGCCCTGGACCCCGCCGCGCTGCGGTCCCCCGCGGCGGACGTCGGCGGTCGCGGGACCGACGGACGCTGCGATCCCGGTAGCCGGGTCTTCGGTGGCCCGGTCTTCGGTGGCGGGGTGGGTGGCCGGGCGGGCGGGCACGGGGTCCTCCGGACGGTCGGTGCGGGTGGTCATGGCGCGCCCGCCCCGTCGACGGCGCCCACGACCTGCGGGGCGGCGGGCGGCCCGGCCGTGGGTGCGTCCGGTTCGGCCGCGTCCTGCGGCCGCAGCGCGGCGAGCACGGCCTCGGCGGTGCGCCTGCCGAACCCGGGGAGCGCGGCGATCTCGTCCACCTCGGCGGCGCGCAGCTTGCGCACCGACCCGAAGTGCTTGATCAGGGTGGCCCGGCGGGCCGGGCCGAGGCCGGGCACCGCGTCCAGCTCGGAGGTGGTCATACCCTTGGAACGCCGCTGGCGGTGGTAGGTGATGGCGAATCTGTGCGCCTCGTCGCGGATCCGCTGCAGCAGGTACAGGCCCTCGCTGGTGCGCGAGAGGATCACCGGGTCCGGGTCGGCCGGCAGCCAGACCTCCTCCAGCCGCTTGGCCAGCCCGCAGACCGCGACGTCGGTCACGCCGAGCTGGGCCAGCACCTCCGCGGCCGCCTCCACCTGCGGCTGCCCGCCGTCGACGACCAGCAGGTTGGGCGGGTAGGCGAACTTGCGCGGGCGTCCGGTCTCGGGGTCGATGCCGGGCCGCGGCGGGGCGGGGGGAGGGTCGGTGGCGATACCGGTGGGTTCGCCCGGCCCGTCCGCGGCGTTACCGGGCCCGTGCGGATGATCACTCTCCGGGGTCGCCGGGGCGTCGGCCGCCTGCTCGGGGCCGGTCTCGGCCAGGTAGCGGCGGAACCGGCGGCGCACGACCTGGCTGATCGCGGCCACGTCGCCGCCCTCGGCGCCGCCGCGGATCTCGAACCGGCGGTAGTCGGACTTGCGGGCCAGGCCGTCCTCGAACACCACCAGCGAGGCGACCACGTCGCTGCCCTGCACGTGGCTGACGTCGACGCACTC
>JASLAP010000083.1 GCA_030147065.1 Pseudonocardia sp.
GGCGGTGATCAGCAGGGCGGCGGTCAGCTCGAACGCGAAGACGTAGTCGGTGAAGATCAGCTCGCCGAGCCCGGTGACGTTGGCGTTGGAGCCGGCGTCCCCGGCGGCCAGGCCGACCGGGGTGACCGCGGTCAGCGCCGAACCGACCGACCCGACCAGCAGCACCGCCAGACCGACGCCCAGCACCAGCCCGGTCAGCCGCTGCCCGCGCAGCACCTCGACCACCGAGTCCGAACTGTCCCGGCCGAACAGCATCAGCACGAACAGGAACAGCATCATGACCGCGCCGGTGTAGACGATGATCTGCGCGAAGCCCAGGAAGGGGGCCTGCTGGACCAGGTAGAGGATGGCCAGGCTGAACATCGTCAGCACCAGCATCAGCGCCGAGTGCACCGCGTTGCGGGCGAACACCATGCCCAGCCCGCCGAGCAGGGCGACCGGGCCGAGCACCCAGAAGGCGATGGCCTCGCCGGTGGTGACCGCGCCTGCGGCCTGTGCGAGCGTCACTTGACCTGCTCCCCCACCGGGTCGGACTTGTGCCCGGACCGGGCCAGCGTCGGCCCCTGCACGTAGTAGTCCTGCTCGGTCTCGCCGAGCCGCATCGGGTGCGGCGGTTGCTCCATGCCGGGCAGCAGCGGCGCCATCAGCTGCTCCTTGGTGTAGATCAGGTCCTGCCGGTTGTCGTCGGCCAGCTCGTAGAAGTTGGTCATGGTCAGCGACCGGGTCGGGCAGGCCTCGACGCACAGCCCGCAGCCGATGCACCGCAGGTAGTTGATCTGGTAGATGGCCCCGTACCGCTCACCGGGGGAGAACCGGGCCTCCTCGGTGTTGTCCCCGCCCTCGACGTAGATCGCGTCGGCCGGGCAGGCCCAGGCGCACAGCTCGCAGCCCACGCACTTCTCCAGCCCGTCCGGGTGCCGGTTGAGCTGGTGGCGGCCGTGGTAGCGGGGTGCGGCGGGCGGGAAGTTCTCCGGGTACTCCTCGGTGACGACCTTCTTGAACATCGTCCCGAAAGTGACCCCGAAGCCCTTGAAGAACTCAAGCATCGTCGTTCTCCTTCGCGGGGGTCGACCCGCCGGTCAGGGCGGGCTCGCGGCGGCGGTCGCCGCCGACCCCCCGATCGCGGGCGCGCCGGCGCGGTTTGCGGTCGGGCACCTTGAGGTCCAGCGGGGGGACCGGGAAGTCCGAGGCCAGCTCGATCTCCCGTTCGGGGACCGTGCGCTCGGGCACCAGGAAGGCCACCACCAGCACCACGGCCAGGCCGATGCCGCCGGCGATCAGCACCGTCTCGGTGGTGCCGCCGCTGTTGCGCCAGATCCGGATCGCGAAGATCACCACGATCCACAGCAGGTTGACCGGGATGAGCACCTTCCAGCTCAGCTTCATGAACTGGTCGTAGCGGAACCGGGGCAGGGTGCCGCGCAGCCAGATGAAGACGAACAGGAACAGGAACGTCTTGATCAGGAAGGCGACCATCTGCAGCCAGCCGTTGGCGTTGAGGAACGACAGCGGCCACGGCCAGGTCCCGCCGCCCAGGAACAGCGTGGTGGCCATCGCCGAGACGGTCACCATGTTCACGTACTCGGCCAGGAAGAACAGCGCGAACTTCAGCGACGAGTACTCGGTGTGGAACCCGCCGACCAGTTCCGACTCCGCCTCCGGCAGGTCGAACGGCGCGCGGTTGGTCTCCCCCACCATGGAGATCACGAAGATCACGAAGCTGGGCACCAGCAGCACCACGTACCAGATCGAGGCGGCCTGGGCGGCGACGATGTCGGCGGTGGACAGCGACCCGGCGTAGAGGATCACCCCGACCACCGAGAGGCCGAGCGCGATCTCGTAGGAGATCACCTGCGCCGCCGAGCGCAACGCGGCCAGCAGCGGGTACGGCGAGCCGGAGGCCCAGCCGCCGAGCACGATGCCGTAGACCCCGATCGAGGAGCAGGCCAGCACGACCAGCACGCCGACCGGGAGGTCGACCAGCTGCAGCACGGTCGGCTCGCCGAAGATCGAGACCTCGCCGCCGAACGGGATCACCGAGAACGCCACGAAGGCCGGGATGGTGGCGATGACCGGGGCGATGAAGTACACCCGCTTGTCGGCCATCACCGGCATGATGTCCTCTTTGAAGGCCAGCTTGAGGCCGTCGGCGAGGGACTGCAGCCAGCCACCGGGGCCGGTCCGGTTCGGGCCCGGACGCTGCTGCATCCGGCCGACCACCTTGCGCTCCCAGTTGATCATGAACAGGGTCAGCACGACCCCGATCACGAACAGCATCAGCACCTTGAGCAGGATCAGCCACAGCGGGTCGTCGGCCAGCAGCTGCTGGGTGGGGGTCATGCCGACACCCCCACCAGGTCGCCGTGCCCGGCGCCGAGCCGGGACCGCACCTGCGACTCCCCGGACCGGGTGGGCAGCCACACCACCCCGTCGGGCAGATCGGTCAGGGCCACCGGCAGCGTCACCTCCCCGCGCTCGGTGCGCACCGTGCCCGGCGCGCCCTCGACCAGGCCGAGCCGCTCCGCGGTGGCCGGGTTCACCCGCAGGTAGGCCGGGCGGGCGGTGCCGGCCAGCGCCGGCTCGTCCACGGTCAGCGTGGAGTCGTCGATCAGCTGGCGCCAGGTGGCCAGCACGGCCTGCCCGTAGCCCGGGCGGGGCACGTCGCCGGCCGGGGCGAGCAGCGCCGGGGCGGCCGGGCCGGACCAGGTGCCCAGCCGGGCCAGCTCACCGGCCGCGGCGGCCGGGGTCTGGGTGAACAGGTCCACGTCCATCTCCACGGCCAGGGTGTCGAGCACCCGGCAGTCCGGCAGCACGCCGGTGGCGTCCAGGGCCGGGCCGAACGGGCGGCGGCGGCCCTCCCAGTTGAGGTAGCTGCCGGCCCGCTGGACGTCCGGGGCGACCGGGAGCACCACGTCGGCCAGCTCGGTGACCGGCGAGGTGTGCAGCTCCAGGCTGACCAGGAAGCCGACCTCGCGCAGCGCGGTGAGCGCGGCGGCCGGGTCGGCCAGGTCGTTCGGGTCCAGCCCGCCGACCACCAGGCCGGCCAGCTCGCCGGCCGCGGCGGCGGCCAGGATGGCCGCGGTGTCGCGGCCCGGCTCGGCCGGCAGTGTGCCCGCCGCCAGCCCCCAGGCCGCCTCGACCTCGGCCCGCGCGGCGGCGTCGGTGACC
>JASLAP010000112.1 GCA_030147065.1 Pseudonocardia sp.
GCTGGCCAGGGCGAGGTCGCCGCCCGAGCGGGCCCCGACCGTGGCTGCGGACCAGGTCGTCCCGGCGGCCTGAAGTGCCGAGACCACCGCCGGGTCCGCCATCACCTCGCCGCCTCCGGGGCCGGTGACGTTCCCCGTCCCCGGAGCGTCGGATCATCGGACCAGCGGCTGTGCCCTCGATGGGCGCGACCTGTGCGTCGGCTGTGCGCCTGTCGGGGCCGTCAGGGGGCCGTCAGCGGGCTCGCAAGTAGCCGGTCGCGTAGACCCGCCGCCGGTCCAGCCCGCGGTCGTCGAGCAGGTGCTTGCGCAGGTCCTTCACGCAGGTCGACTCGCCGGACAGCCACGCCTGCCCGGCGCCCGGGGGGAACGCGGTCGCGCGCACGGCCCCGGCCAGCGGCACGCCCGCGGGCCGGTCGCCGCGGTGCACCCAGTGGATCTCGGCGGCGCCGGGCAGGTCCTGCTCCTCGCCGGCGTCGGCGACCTCCAGCACGGCCAGCGCGGGCGCCCCGGCGGGCAGGGCCTCGAGCACGGTGGCCACCGCCGGCAGCGCGGTCTCGTCACCGATGACGACGTGGAAGTCCGCGGCCGGGTCCGGCTCGTAGCGCCCGCCGGGCTCGGAGACCGCCACCCAGTGGCCCGGGCGGGCGTCGCGGGCCCAGGCGGCGGCCGGGCCGTGCCCCTCGTGCAGCACGAAGTCGACGTCCAGCTCGCCGGCGCCGGGGTCGAAGCGGCGGACGGTGTAGGTGCGGATGGCCGGGCGGGCCTCGCCGGCCGGCCACAGCGGCCCGCCGGAGGTGGCCCGGGGCACGGCGGGGCGTTCCTGGCCGGGCACCGGGAAGAACATCTTGATCCGGCGGTCCGGGCCCTCCCCGCCGAAGCCGGCCAGCTCCTCGCCCCCGAGGGTCACCCGGATCATCCGCGGTGTGATCCGGGTGCTGCGCCGGACCTGCAGCAGCCGGGGTGCGGTCGTACTCATCGCGGCCATTGTCCCGCGCCGGGTGACGAGCGGGGGAACAGGGCGGGAACACCGCGTCCGGCGCGGTCCGCCGCCCGGCGCGACGGGTGCGATGTCGGTACCGTGGCGATGTGTCGCATGTGTACTCGATCCGGCTGAACACCCGATTCCGCGGCATCACCGTGCGGGAGGGGTTGCTGCTCGCCGGGCCGGCCGGCTGGGGCGAGTTCTGCCCGTTCACCGAGTACGACGACGCCACCGCCGAGCCCTGGCTGGCCGCCGCCGTCGAGGCCGCCGAGGAGGGCTGGCCCGAACCGATCCGCAACCGGGTCCCGGTGAACACCATCGTGCCGGCGGTCGGGCCCGAGCACGCCCACCGCATGGCCGCCTCGTCCGGCTGCCGCACGGCCAAGGTGAAGGTCGCCGACGAGCCCGGCTCGCTGCCCGCCGATCTGGAGCGGGTGGCGGCGGTCCGGGACGCGCTCGGCCCCGACGGCGCGGTCCGGGTGGACGTCAACGGCAACTGGGACGTCGACGAGGCCGTCGCCGGGATCCGCGCGCTGGACCGGGCGGCCGGCGGGCTGCAGTACGTCGAGCAGCCGTGCGCGACGATCGACGAGCTGGCCGCGGTGCGCCGCCGGGTGGACGTGCCCATCGCCGCGGACGAGTCGATCCGCCGCGCCGAGGACCCGATGCGGGTCGCGCTGGCCGGGGCCGCCGACATCGCGGTGCTCAAGTGCGCCCCGCTGGGCGGGGTCCGGCGCGCGCTGGAGGTCGCCGAGGCCTGCGGCCTGCCCTGCGTGGTGTCCTCGGCTCTGCAGACCAGCGTCGGGCTGGCCGGCGAGCTGGCCCTGGCCGGGGCGCTGCCCGAGCTGCCCTACGCCTGCGGGCTGGGCACCGGGGCGCTGCTGTCCACCGACGTCGTGCACCTGCCGCTGCTGCCGCAGGACGGCTGGCTGCCGGTGCCCCGCCGGGCGCCGGAGCCGGTGCTGGCCGGCGAGGCGGCGGCCGACCCGGAGCGCACCGCGTGGTGGCTGGCCCGGCTCGACCGCGTCCGCCGGCTGAGCGCCGAGGTCGCCGCCGCGCGCTGACCGCGCGGCCCGGTTACGTTCCGGCCGTGGCTGTGGTGGTGATCGGCGCCGGGGTGTCCGGGGTGGCGTGCGCGCGGGCGGTGGCGGCCGCCGGCGTGCCGGTGCGGGTGCTGGACCGGGCCCGCACGGTCGGCGGGCGGATGGCCAGCCGGCGCTTGCACGGCCGCCGGGTCGACCTGGGGGCGGCCTACTTCACGGTGCGCGACGAGGAGTTCGCCGGGGTCGTCGAGCGCTGGCGGGCGGCCGGGCTGGCCCGGCCGTGGACCGACGAGCCCGCGGTGCTGGGCGGGGCCGGTCGCGACCGGGCGCCCGGCCCGGTGCGCTGGGCCGCCGCGGGCGGGCTGCGCAGCCTGGTCGTCGACCTGGCCGACGGGCTGGACGTGCGGCTGGAGTGCCCGGTCGAGCTGGTCGGGCCGGGTCCCGAGGTCGACGGCGAGCCCGCCGACGCCGTGGTGCTGGCGATGCCCGACCCGCAGGCCGTCCGGCTGGTGCACCCCAGCTCGCCGGCCGCGGCCGAGCTGGCCGGTCGCCGGTGGAGCCCGGTGATCACGGTGGCCGCGGGGTGGGAGCGCCGCCAGTGGCCGGTGCTGCCGGTGGCGTTCGTCAACGACCACCCGGTGCTGACCCTGGTCGCCGACGACGGCGACCGGCGCGGTGACGGGGCCCCGGTGCTGGTCGTGCACACCACGGCCGCGGTCGCCGCGTCTCACGACGCCGCACCCGACGGCGCCGCGGCCCCGGCCGTCGCCGCGCTGCGCGACCTGCTGGACATCCCCGAACCGCCGGCCTGGACCCACGCCCACCGGTGGCGGTTCGCGTCCCCGGCGCAGTCCCGCGACCGGACCTTCCACCTGGGTGCGGACGGCATCGGCCTGGCCGGCGACGGGTGGGGCAGCCCGCGGGTGGAGACGGCCTGGCGGTCGGGCACCGACCTCGGCCGGGCGGTGGTCGCGCGGCTGCGCGCCGGTTAGCGTGCCGGCCATGCCCGACGTCGCGCACGGCCCGCTCCCGGCAGGCTTCCTGGACGACCTGCCGCCCGACCGGGTCCTCACCGACCCCGGGCTGATGGCCTCCTACCTGCACGACGAGGCGGAGTGGGCCGACCACGGCAGCCCGGTCGCGGTGGTCCGGCCGCGCACCACCGCCGACGTGGCCGCCGTGGTCGCCGCCTGCGCCCGGGAGGGCGTGCCGGTGGTCACCCGGGGTGCGGGCACCGGCCTGTCCGGCGGGGCGAACGCGGTGCAGGGCTGCGTGGTGCTGTGCACCGAGCACATGCGCGACATCGTGGAGATCAACCAGGCCGAGCGGCTGGCCGTGGTGCAGCCCGGGGTGGTCAACGACGAGCTGCGCCGGGCGGTGGCCGAGCACGGGCTCTGGTACCCGCCCGACCCGGCCAGCGCGCCGTGGTCGACGATCGGCGGCAACGTGGCCACCAACGCCGGCGGGCTGTGCTGCGTCAAGTACGGGGTCACCCGCGACTACGTGCTGGCCCTGGAGGTCGTCACGGCGACCGGCGAGGTGGTGCGGCTGGGCCGGCGCACCGCGAAGGGGGTCGCCGGCTACGACCTGGTCGGGCTGATGGTCGGCTCCGAGGGCACCCTCGGGGTGATCACCGAGGTGACGGTGCGGCTGCGGCCCCTGCGCACCACCGCCCCGCGCACCGTCGTCGGGTTCTTCGACACCCTGGCCGCGGCCGGCGACGCGGTCTCCCGGGTCACCGCCGCCGGGCTGCAGCCGGCCGCGTTCGAGCTGATCGACCGGGTCTGCCTGCGCGCGGTGAACGCCTGGAAGCACGCCGGGCTGCCGGAGGACGCGGCCGCGCTGCTGCTCGCCCAGACCGACCTGCCCGAACCCGCCGCCCAGCACGAGGCCGAGGCGATCCACGCCGAGTTCACCGCGGCCGGGGCCCGGGAGGCGATGCTGTCCACCGACCCGGTGGAGGCCGAGGCGCTGTTCGACGCCCGCCGGCTGGCCTACCCGGCGCTGGAGCAGCTCGGCCAGGCCATGCTCACCGAGGACGTCTGCCTGCCCCGGTCGCGGCTGGCCGAGATGCTGACCCGGATCGAGGCGATCGCCGCCGAGCACGACACCGTCATCGCCACCGTGGCGCACGCCGGCGACGGCAACCTGCACCCGCTGATGCTCACCCCGCACGGCGACGAGGCGGCCAAGGCGCGCACCCGGGCAGCCTTCGACGCGATCGTGGACGCGGCGCTGGAGATGGGCGGCACCGTCACCGGCGAGCACGGCGTCGGGCTGCTCAAGCGCGACGGCATGCGCCGCGAGCTCGGGCCGGGCGCGCTCGCGCTGCACCGGGCGGTCAAGGCCGCGCTCGACCCGCGCGACATCCTCAACCCCGGCAAGGTGCTCGGGTGATCCACCGGCCGGGATCGTGGGAGGGTCGGGCATGACCTCGCTGCTGCCCGCGCTG
>JASLAP010000115.1 GCA_030147065.1 Pseudonocardia sp.
GGAAGGCGTCGGTCCCGATCGCGTGGCTGGGTACCTGCCCCGTGATCGCCACGATCGGTACCGAGTCCATGTGCGCGTCGGCCAACGGGGTGACCAGGTTGGTCGCGCCGGGGCCCGAGGTGGCCATGCAGACGCCGACCCGGCCGGTGGCCTGCGCGTAACCGGTCGCCGCGTGACCGGCACCCTGCTCGTGGCGGACCAGGACGTGGCGCACGTTCGAGTCGAACAGCGGGTCGTAGGCGGGCAGGATCGCCCCACCCGGGATGCCGAAGATCACCTCGACACCGACCGCCTCCAGCGACCGCACGAGGCTCTGCGCCCCGGTGATGCCGGTGATCGGCTCGGCGGCGGCCTCCTCGACCGAGCGCGCGGTGGTCTCGACCCCGGTCAGAGCCTCGGCGGCCTCACGGGTGGCGGCCTCTCGGGTGGTGCTGGTCATGGTGTCTCCTGGCGGTGCCGGTGTCATGGCCTGGTGCGGGGCGCCCCGGGGCGGGGCCGTGCGGTGTGCGGCGCGGGCCGGCGGCTGTCGGGAGAGGTCGGCGGCCCGCAAACGAAAGACCCCCCGTGCCTGCGGGCACAGAGGGGTCAGCGCGTCGGTCGAGCGACCGACGCGCTAGGCGACTACGAGAATCAGACGGGGCGGGCGCACGAAGCCACTGTGCGCCTCGACCGGCCGGGTCGTCAACCAGGCCGTCCTACACCGTGGGACAGTGCGGTCGTCAGACGTGGGACGGCAGCCGGCCGCCGTCCAGCACGCCCGTGTAGGCCGCGGCCAGCACCGCCGGCAGCTCCTCGGCGGGCACGGGGCGGCCCAGCAGGTAGCCCTGCAGGAACCGGCAGCCCAGCCGGCGCAGCGCCGCCAGTTGCCCGGGGGTCTCCACGCCCTCGGCGACGACGTCCATGCCGAGCGTGCGCCCCAGCTCCACGACGCTGGCGACGACGGCGGCGGCGCGCGGGTCCTCCTCGATGTGGGCCACGAAGCCGCGATCCATCTTGAGGACGTCGACGGGCAGCCGGGACAGCCGGGCCAGCGTGGAGTGCCCTTTGCCGAAGTCGTCGATGGAGATGACGCAACCGACCCGGCGGAGCGCCGCGAGCTCGTGCTCGACCCGGTCCTCGGCATCGACGAGCACCGACTCGGTGATCTCCAGCATCAGCCGGGAGGCCGGGAGGCCGGAGGCGGCGAGTGCCCGTGCGACGTCGGCGGCCAGGCAGCCGGCCTGCAGGTGCCGGACGGAGACGTTCACGCCGAGCTTCAGGTCGTGCCCCTGGGCCAGCAGGGGTGCCACGGCTTCGGTCGCGGCCGCGAACACCCAGCGCTCCAGCGGCACGATGAGGCCTTCGTCCTCGGCCACGGCGACGAACTCCTCCGGCGGGACGGCGCCCAGTTCCGGGTGCCGCCAGCGCACCAGGGCCTCCACGCCCAGCACACGGCCCTCGTCCACGCCCACGACGGGCTGCAGGACCAGTGACAGCCCGCCGCCGGCGATGGCGCCGGGCAGGTCGCGGGCCAACCGGGCGCGACGGTCCACGACCCGGTCCAGCGCCTCGCCGGTGCTCCGCACGCAGTTCTTCCCGGCGGCCTTCGCCGCGCGCAGCGCCAGGTCGGCCCGGCGCACGGCATCGGCGGGATCGCCGCCGGTGCGCAGCTCGGCCACGCCCACGCTGCCCGAGACCGGCAGGACCAGCCCGCTGCGGGCGCTGCCGTCGGGGGTCAGCGGCCGGTGGTCCCGGTCCAGCAGCACGACCAGCCGGTCGGCCAGCGTGGTGGCCTCGTCCCGCCCGGCCCGCACGAGGACGGCGAACTCGTCGCCGCCGAGCCGGGCCACGACGTCGTCCTCCCGCGCTGCCGTGCGCAGCGTGTCGGCCACCTCGCACAGCAGCCGGTCCCCGGCGTCGTGCCCCGCGACGTCGTTGACCGCCTTGAAGCCGTCGAGGTCGACCAGCAGCAGACAGCCCGGGGCCCCGCCGTCGGACAGCTCGTCGAGCGCCGCCATGAAGCGGGCCCGGTTCGGCAGCCCGGTGAGGAAGTCGGTGTAGGCCAGCCGCTCCAGCTCCCGCCGGCTGCTGCTGCGGTCGGTGACGTCACGCAGGTGGAGGACCAGCCCGCTGCGTCCGCCGGGACCGGACACCCCGGCCGGCGCGGCGCCGGACCCGGCGGCACCGGTGACGTCGACGTCGCGCCATCCGCCGTCGCGGGTGCGCAGCCGCACGGTCGCGGGCAGCAGGCCCACCGTGGTGCCGCCCCGCACCGCCTGGGTGACGCGCGCCACCAGGTCACGGTCGCCGTCCTCGAGCAGGTCGACGAGGGTCCGGCCGGCGAGCTCGCGCTCGGTCCAGCCCAGCTGGTCGGCCACGGCACCCGACGCCCAGCCGATCCGGCCGGCACCGTCGAGCACGAGGGTGACCGCGTCCCCGCTGTGCACCAGCGCGCGGAAGTACCGCTCGGTCTGCACCAGGCGCCGGGTGAGCCGGTAGCCGTCCAGGGCCCACACCACCGTGCGCAGCGAGGTGAGAGCCACCAGCACCGATCCCCCGGCAGCCTCGACGGGGTCCATCGGCCGCCCGGCCAGCACGCCGGCGAGGAGGATCAGCAGGACGCCCGAGGCGGTGCCCGAGGAGAGCACCAGGCCCCGCAGCGGGACGATCGGCCGGTCGTGGTCCGGCGTCGCCGGCTCCCCGGGGTCGGACCGCACGGCCAGCACGCCGGCAGCGAGCATGGCCAGCCACGCCTGCTCGGTGACGACGCTGGCGGCGGTGCTGCCCAGCGTCCGGCCGAGTGCGCCCCCGACCGCGACCACGGCCATCGCCACCGACGCGGCGAGCAACCAGGCGGCGGCCGCGCGGCGCGCGCCGCGGACGGCGGTGACGGTGACCAGCCCCACCCCGACGAGCACCGCCCCCACGACCGGGTAGCCGACCGCGATCAACCCATCGGCCGGGCCGTCCACGCCGGGGAGCAGTGCGGCGAGCAGCACGTGACCGAGCACGGCCACGGCGAGC
>JASLAP010000118.1 GCA_030147065.1 Pseudonocardia sp.
TCGGGCAGGTGGTGATCGCCGAGGTGGTACCCGGGTCGGGTCACCCCGATGAAGCGGGCCATCTGCAGCAGCCGCTCGTTGTCCCGCCAGCCCACGATCTGCTCGAGGGCGTCGGCGCCGGTGATGAAGAACAGCTCGGAATCCGGGCGCTGCGCGCACAGGTCGGTAAGCGTGTCCACGGTGTAGGTGGGGCCGCCGCGGTCGATGTCGACCCGGCTGGTGCTGAAGCGCGGGTTGGAGGCGGTCGCGATCACGGTCATCAGGTAGCGGTCCTCCGCCGGACTGACCTGCCGGTCGGACTTCTGCCACGGCTGGCCGGTGGGCACGAACACGACCTCGTCCAGACCGAACAGGACGGCCACCTCGCTGGCGGCGACCAGGTGGCCGTGGTGGATGGGATCGAAGGTCCCGCCCATCACGCCGATCCGTCCGCCTGCCACCGCGCGAGCCTAGCCGTCGGCGCGGCCGGACCGGTGGGCGTACCGGTGCCGCCGGGATCGACGGCACCGGCCCACCGGGACGAGTGCGATGCCGCGACCGGCTCCCCCGTGTCGCCGGTCACCGGCCGGGTGTGACGCCGTCCGGTGCCACAAGGGCTCGACACCGCGCTGGACAACGTCCGAGTCGCCGAATGGTTACGGACCGCTGGAACCGGAACCACCTCTCTTCCGGCGGTCGTCCCCGCGGTTCAGAGGGTCGTCACGAAGTCGGCGAGGTGGGCCGCGGTGCGGCACTCGACCATGTCGACGACCTCGGCGTACCGCAGGGCCGCGGAGTCGCCGCTCCCCCACTGCCGGCGCGGTTCCGGGTTCAGCCAGTGCGCCGACCGTGAGCGCGCCACGAGGTCGGCCAGGACGGGAAGGCCGGGCCGGCGGTAGTTGGTGCGTCCGTCGCCGAGCACGAGCAGCGAGGTCCGCGGCCCGACCGCGGTCGGCCACCGCTCGGCGAACACCTCGAGGGCGTTGCCGTAGTCGCTGTGCCCGTCGAAGGAGACGACATCGGCCTCCCGGCCGATGCGGGACACGGCGTCGACGACGTCCGCGCCGGGACGGAAGAAGCGGGTGACCTCGTCGGTGGTGTCTACGAAGGCGAAGGCCCGGACGCCGGTGAAGTGCTCGCGCAGCGCTTGGGTCAGCATCAGCGTGAAGTGGCTGAACCCCGCCACCGAGCCGCTCACGTCGCACAGGACCACGAGCTCCGGCTTGTGCACCCGCCGCGGCCGGTGGTGGGTCACCACCGGCACGCCGCCGGTGCCCAGCGAGGCCCGCACCGTCCGCCGGAAGTCCAGCCGCCCCTGCCGGCCGGACCGGCGGCGGGCCGAGAGACGCACCGCGAGCCGGCGCGCGAGCGGACCGACCGCGCGGCGCAGCTCGGCCAGGTCCGCCGACTGCGCCCGGAGGAAGTCCACCTGGTCCACCAGCGGCCGGACGGCGTTGCGCGCCACCACGTCCCGTCCCCGCTCGGCAGCCGTCCGCCGGCGCACCTCGGCGTCCACCGCCGCGCGGAACGCCGCCAGCCGCTCCCGCACCACCTGCCGGGCGACCTGCTCGGCCAGCCCACCGCGGTCCTGGCCGCCCAGCAGCCCGCCGAGCAGCTGGGCCACGAGGGTGTCCGGCGACAGCGCCCGCATCACCCGGTAGCCGAAGAAGCTCTGCCCGGAGGGCGAGGGCTGCCCCCGCCCGAGCCGGTCGACCGCGGCCCGTGCGAACCGGCGCAGCGCCTCGTCGTCCCCCTCCAGCAGCAGCCGGAGGAGCTCCTCCCGCATCGCGTCGGCCGGGTCCGCGCCGTCGCCCGGCAGGTCGAGGGTCGCCCCGGAGTCCTCGCCGGGCTCCCCGCCGGGTCCGTCCTCGACCTGCTGCGCGGGCCGGTCGGCCAGCGGCCACCACAGGTCGAAGAGGGTGTCGAACGTCGGCCGCTGCGCCGCCCGCCGAAGCAGCACGGCGGCCAGCCCGTGCCGCAGCTGCTCGCGGTCGAGCAGGTCGACGACGGTGAGGATCTCCGCGGCGTCGACGGCCTGGGTGATCCCCACCGGAACCCCGGCCCCGCGGACCGCGCGGACGAAGCCGTCGAGGTGCCCGGCCAGCCCGCCGGCGGCGGGCTCCCCCGCGCCCATCAGTTCAGCCGCAGCTCGGCGGCCGCGCGCTCCTGGTCGCTGGCGTGCTTGAGCACCACCCCGAGCGTCGACCGGACGGCCGGCTCGTCGAGGGTGTCCAGGCCGAGCTCCAGCAGGGTCTGCGCCCAGTCGAGCGTCTCGGAGATCGATGGCGACTTCTTCAGTTCCAGGGCCCGGAGCGCCCGCACCGTGCGGACCAGCTGGTCGACCAGGCCCGCCGCGAGGTCGGGCACCCGGGACAGCACGATCTCGCGCTCGCGCTCGGCCGACGGGTAGTCCAGCGCGAGGTACAGGCAGCGCCGCTTCAACGCCTCGGACAGCTCGCGCGTCGCGTTGGAGGTGAGCACGACCAGTGGCCGGCGGGTCGCGGTCACGGTGCCCAGCTCGGGGATCGTCACCTGGAAGTCGCTGAGCACCTCGAGCAGCAGGCCCTCGACCTCGACGTCGGCCTTGTCGGTCTCGTCGACCAGCAGCACGGTCGGGTCGCTGCGCCGGATCGCCGTCAGCAGCGGCCGGGCCAGCAGGAACTCCTCGCCGAAGATGTCGTCGTGCACGGTGTCCCAGTCCGCGCCGCCCGACCCCTGCGCCGCCTGGATGCGGAGCAGCTGCTTCTTGTAGTTCCACTCGTAGAGCGCCCGCGCCTCGTCGAGCCCCTCGTAGCACTGCAGGCGGATGAGCTCCGATCCCGTGGCCGCCGCGAGCGCCTTGGCCAGCTCGGTCTTGCCGACCCCGGCCGGCCCCTCGACCAGCAGCGGCTTGCCCAGCCGGTCGGCCAGGAAGACCGTCGTCGCGATCTGCGCGTCCGGCAGGTAGCCCGCGGTCGACAGCCGCTTGGTGACGTCGGCGACGGAGGAGAACTGCGGGCTGTGGGACGGCGGCGTGGGCATCGGGCGGGTCCTCAGCGGGTGTGGCCGGCGCCGT
>JASLAP010000139.1 GCA_030147065.1 Pseudonocardia sp.
GCCGGTCGTCGATCCGCACGTCGTCCGGGGCCGCGGCCCGCAGCAGCTCGGCGACCCGGGCGGCGTTGGCCGCGTTCGGCACCGCGAGCACCTCGTCCGGGCCGACCAGGTAGACGATGATGTCGTCGACGACGCCGCCGGACTCGGTGCAGCACAGCGTGTACTGGGCGTGGCCCGGCTCCAGCTTGCCCAGGTCGGCGGTGAAGCAGCGGTTGACGAACGCCGCCGCGCCCGGCCCGGTGATCGACAGCTTGCCGAGGTGGCTGACGTCGAACACGCCGACGGCCTCCCGGACCGCGGTGTGCTCGGCGACGGTGCCGTCCGGGTAGGACAGCGGCATCGACCACCCGCCGAAAGCGCCGAGGGTGGCGCCCAGGGCGAGGTGCCGGTCGTGCAGCGGGCTGGTCAGCAGATCGTCCACCCCGCTGACGCTACTGGGCCTACCCGGTGCAGCGGGCGGCCAGCCCGTCGCCCTCCAGGCGCAGGTAGCGGCGGGTCAGGCCGCGGGACAGCCGGGCGATGAGGGTGCCGACCGGGCCGTGCTGGGTGAGCCGCAGGGTGACCTGCGAGCCGCCGTCGACCGGCTCGACCCAGTGGTCGCCCACCGTCCGGACGCCGGGGCCCCGGGACTCCCAGGCGAACCCGCGCGCCGGGTCGAGCTCGGTGACCGTCCAGACGACGGTGGGCAGCTTGGGCTGGCCGACCCGGGCCCGGCTGCCCACCCGCAGGGGCCCCGGGTCCAGCAGTTCCACCGAGCGGATCGAGTCGGTCCACTCCGCCCACCGCTCGACGTCCAGCACCACCGGGACCACGGCCGACGGTGCCTCGTCGACCCGCACCACGTACTCCTCGTGTACCACGCGGTACAACGTACCATGCGGTACATGAGTGCTCGGGACGACCTGCTCGCCGCAGCCCTGGAGCACGTGACCCGGCACGGGGTCGGCGAGATCAGCCTGCGCGCGCTGGCCGCCGAGCTGGGCACCAGCCACCGGATGCTCATCTACCACTTCGGGTCGCGCGACGGGCTGCTCGTCGAGGTCGTGCGGGCGGTCGAGCGGCGCCAGCGCGACCGGCTGGCCGCGCTGATGGCCGACCCGGACCTCGACGCCGAGGAGCAGGCCCGCCGGTTCTGGGCGGACCTGGTCGATCCCGCGCAGTGGCCGGCCGAGCGGCTGTTCTTCGAGCTCTACGGCCAGGCCCTGCAGGGCAGGCCGCACGCCGTCCCGCTGCTCGACGGCATCGTCACCGACTGGCTGGACCCGCTGACCGAGCTCGGCGTCCGCGCCGGGGTCCCCCGCGACGAGGCCCGCGCGCACGCCCGGCTGCAGCTCGCCGTCGCCCGCGGCCTGCTGCTGGACCTGCTGGCCACCGGCGATGTCGACGGTGTCCGGGCCGCCGCCGAGGCCCACCTCCACCTCACCCGGGGTCGTGCGTGAGTTTCATGGCCATAGGCATGAAACTCGCGCACTACCCCCGGGTCAGCGGCGGAGGAAGGTGACCGCGGACCAGCCCAGGGTCAGGGCGAGGGCGGTGGTGAGGACCTGGGGCAGCGGGAGCAGCAGGGCCAGGCCGACGCACAGCGCCAGGCCGAGCCACGCGGTCCAGCGCGACCAGCTCCGCTCCCCGGCGGGCAACCGCAGCGCGGCCAGGTTGACCACGGCGTAGTAGACCAGCACCGAGCAGGCCGACAGCGCGATCGCCGCGGACGGGCCGGCCAGCACCGTGACCCCGATGGCCAGCAGGCCGCCGATCGCGTCGGCCCGGTAGGGGGTGCCGCGACCGCCGATCACGCCCAGCCCGGCCGCCAGGTCGCCGCGCCGGGACATCGCCACCGCCGTCCGGCTCACCCCGACCAGCACCGACAGCAGCGCCGAGCCGGCCGCCACGGCCGCCCCCACCCGCACCAGCACCCCGACCGCGTTCGCCCCGGCCGAGTCGACCAGCGACACCAGCGGCGCCGGCTCGGTGGCCAGCCGGGCGCTGCCCAACCCGACCAGCAGCGCCACCGCGACCAGCAGGTAGGTCACCAGCGTGATGCCGAGCGCGATCACCACCGCGCGCCGGATGCTGCGCACCGGGTCGACCACCTCGCCGGCCAGCGTGGCGATCCGGGCGTAGCCGGCGAACGCGAAGAAGATCAGCCCGGCCGCGGTGAGCACGCCGAACACCCCGCCACCCGGGGTGGGCAGGACATCGGACGCGGCAGGGGGCACCTCGCTCCCGCCGGCGATCAGCCCGATCACCACCACCGCGAGCAGCACCACCAGCGTGCCGCCGACCAGGGTGTACGCCCCCCGTGCGGTCCACCGCACCCCGGCGATGTTCAGCACGGTGACCACGACGACCGCCGGGATCGCGGCGACCAGCGGCGCCGAGGGCAGCACGTAGCCGCCGAACACCCCGGCCGCGGCCGCCGCCGAAGCGATCTTGCCGACCAGGAACGCCACCCCGGCCAGCCGGCCGACCGCCGGGGAGACCCGTTCGTAGCCGTAGACGTAGCCGCCGCCGCTCTCCGGGTGGGCGACGGCCAGATCGGCGGCCGAGGCGGCGTTGCAGGCCGCGACCACCGCGGCCAGCACGACCGCGACCAGCAGCCACGGCCCGGCGGCGGCCGCAGCCGCCGGCCAGACCGCGAACACGCCGGTGCCCAGCATGGCGGCCAGCCCGAGCACGACCGCGTCGGCCGTGCCGAGCCGGCGCAGCTCTCCGGAGGTCACCCGGCAACCCTCGCACCCGAACCTGCCCGATCCGGCCGCACCGGGGTGTCATTAGCATCTCGAAGCGATCTCACGGCGCGCCACGGGCCCGCCGGGCCCCCGAGACGAATGCGAGAACCTGCTGTGTCCACCGAACTGCACCTCCGGAGCGGTTCGCCCGCCACCGCCGACGCCGACGCCGTGGTGATCGGGCTGCTGCCCGGGTCCGACGGGAACGGGCCGCGCCCGGCCGCCGGCGCCGAGGAGATCGACGCCGCCTTCGACGGCGAGCTGGCCGGGCTGCTGGCCGTGGCCGGGGCGAGCGGGAAGGCCGACGAGGTCGTCAAGCTGCCGACCCGGGGCACCCTCACCGCGGGTCTGCTGGTGGCCGTGGGCCTGGGCAAGCCGGAGTCCGGGCAGGAAGCGCCGAGCGCCGAGCAGGTGCGCCGGGCGTCCGGAGCCGCGGCGCGGGCGCTGGCCGGCACCGGGCGCGCGGTGAGCACGCTCGGCGCGATCGACCTGGCCGCGGCGGCCGAGGGCACCCTGCTGGGCGCCTACGCCTTCCGCGAGTACCGGACCAACGGCGAGGGCAAGGCGCCGGTCGGCCGGGTCGAGTTCGTCGTCGCGGACGCCGACGACGACGCCCGGCAGCGCACCCTGCGGACGGCGACCGCCGTGGGCGAGGCCGTGCGCACGGCCCGCGACCTGGTCAACACCCCGCCCAACGACCTGTTCCCGGAGAGCTTCGCGGCCCGCGCCGTGGCACTGGCGGAGGCGGCCGGCGTGCAGGTCGAGGTCCTCGACGACGCCGCGCTGGCCGAGGCCGGCTTCGGCGGACTGCTCGGGGTGGGCCAGGGCTCCTCGCGCAAGCCCCGGCTGGTCCGGCTGAGCTGGTCCGGTGGCGACGCGCCCCGGGCGAAGGTCGCGCTGGTGGGCAAGGGCATCACCTTCGACACCGGCGGCATCTCGATCAAGCCGGCGGCCGGCATGGACCACATGACCTCGGACATGAGCGGGGCGGCCGCGGTCATCGCCACCACCGTGCTGGCCGCGCGGCTGGAACTGGCCGTGGCGGTCACCGCGACGGTGCCGATGGCCGAGAACATGCCCAGCGACACCGCCTACCGCCCCGGCGACGTGCTGCGCATGTACGGCGGCCGTACCGTCGAGGTGCTCAACACCGACGCCGAGGGCCGGCTGATCCTGGCCGACGCCATCGTGCGGGCCGCCGAGGACTCCCCCGACTACCTGGTCGAGACCTCCACGCTGACCGGCGCCCAGCAGGTGGCGCTGGGCATGCGCACCGCCGGGATCATGGGCAGCGACGAGCTCCGCGACCGGGTCGCCGCGCACGCCCGGGCCACCGGCGAGGACGGCTGGGCGATGCCGCTGCCCCCGCACATGCGCGCCGAACTGGACTCCCGGGTCGCCGACATCGCCAACGTCACCGGGTCGCGGTGGGGCGGGATGCTGGTCGCCGGGACGTTCCTGCGCGAGTTCGTGCCGGACGGCCTGGCCTGGGCGCACATCGACATCGCCGGCCCGGCCTTCCACTCCGGTGGGCCCTACGGCTACACCGCCAAGGGCGGCACCGGGGTCCCGGTGCGCACCCTGTTCGCGCTGCTGTCCGACATCGCCGAGAACGGCTGACCCCTCCCGACTGCCCGGAGGTTCAGGAAAGCCACGATGCTGCCCTCAGCCGACCGGAACGTGGCTTTCCTGAACCGAGGTGGCGGGCTGGGGCGGCTCAGGCGGGGTCTTCGAGGGCGCGGCGGCGTTCGCGGTCGCGCAGGACCTTCTGCCGGGCGTCGTGGTCGCGCATCCGCTGCGGGTAGCCGACCAGTTGCACGTCGTACACCGGCATCGCCAGCTTGCGGGCCAGTTTCCGGGCGTCGTCCGGGCCGCCGATCCGCCGCCGGGTCCACGCGCCGTCCTTGTCGACCAGCAGCATCGTGGTGTCGGTGACGGTGGTGCGCGGCTCCACGAACGCCTCCACGCCCTCGTGCGCGGTCGCCCACTCCCGCAGGTGCACCTCGTCGTCACGACCCGCCGTGCGCAACGTCCCCGGCCGCGCCCGGCGCAATCTGTCCAGCAACCCCATACCCGCCACCTCCGACTGGACAACGGGTCGCGGACGCGTTTTTCTCCCGGGCGGACCGGCCCGACGTCCGAGCCCGCTAGATGACAAGATGACCGCATGCGGCGTCACCTGCCGCACCTGCTCCGCAGCCGTACAGCACGCCGTAGGACCGCGTCGCAGGGGACAGCTACCGGTGAGGAGTACACGACGTGCCCGAGCACAGCGCGGACCTGGTGATCCTGGGGGGCGGGTCGGGTGGTTACGCCTGCGCGCTGCGGGCCGCGGAGCTGGGGATGTCGGTGGTGCTGGTGGAGCGCGACAAGCTCGGCGGCACCTGCCTGCACTCGGGCTGCATCCCGACCAAGGCCATGCTGCACGCCGCCGAGGTCGCCGACGCCGCCCGCGAGGGCGACCGGATCGGGGTCAAGAGCTCGCTGGCCGGGATCGACATGGCCGGGGTGAACGCCTACAAGGACGGCGTGGTGTCCCGGCTCTACAAGGGACTGCAGGGGCTGGTGAAGTCCCGCAAGATCCAGCTGGTGGAGGGCACCGGGCGGTTCGAGGGGCCGCGCACCGTCGTCGTCGGTGATGATCGTTATGCCGGCGGCAAGGTCGTGCTGGCCACCGGCAGCTACGCGCGCACCCTGCCCGGTCTCGACCTCGGCGGCCGGATCATCACCAGCAACGAGGCGATCCGGCTCGACCACGTCCCGGACCGGATCGTGATCCTCGGCGGCGGGGTCATCGGCGTCGAGTTCGCCAGTGTGTTCGCCAGCTTCGGCTCCGCGGTCACCATCGTCGAGGCGCTCCCCCGGCTGGTCCCCGCCGAGGACGAGTTCGCGTCGAAGCAGCTGGAACGGGCCTTCCGCAAGCGGAAGATCGCGTTCAAGACCGGCGTCCGGTTCACCGGCGCGAAGCAGACCGACGACGCGGTGACGGTGTCCCTGGAATCCGGCGAGGAGCTGGAGGCCGACCTGCTGCTCGTCGCCGTCGGGCGCGGCCCGAACACCGCCGGCAGCGGCTTCGAGGAGGCCGGCGTCGAGATGGAGCGCGGCTTCGTCCGCACCGACGACCGGCTGCGCACCAACCTGCCCGACGTGTACGCGGTCGGCGACATCGTGCCCGGCCTGCAGCTCGCCCACCGCGGCTTCGCCCAGGGCATCTTCGTGGCCGAGGAGCTGGCCGGGCTGAACCCGCCGGCGATCGACGAGGCCGGCATCCCGCGGGTGACCTACTGCGAGCCCGAGGTGGCCTCGGTCGGCCTGACCGAGGCCGAGGCCAGGGAGCGCCACGGCCAGATCCAGACCCTGGTCTACGACCTGGCCGGCAACGGCAAGTCCCAGATCCTGCAGACCCAGGGCGCGATCAAGCTGGTCAAGGCCGGGGCCGAGGGCACCCCGGGACCCGTGGTCGGCATCCACATGGTCGGCGCCCGCGTCGGCGAGCTGATCGGGGAGGCCCAACTGGTCTACAACTGGGACGCCCAGGCCGAGGACGTCGCCGCCCTGGTGCACGCCCACCCCACCCAGAACGAGGCGTTCGGCGAGGCCCACCTGGCCCTGGCCGGCAAGCCGTTGCACAGCCACAGCTGACCGGTTCGCCGGCCCGACACCGCGACCGCCAGACCCACAGAGGAGCTCCGACCCGCCATGGCCTTCTCCGTCCAGATGCCCGCCCTCGGTGAGAGCGTCACCGAGGGCACCGTGACCCGGTGGCTCAAGCAGGAGGGCGACCAGGTCGAGGTCGACGAGCCCCTGCTGGAGGTGTCCACCGACAAGGTCGACACCGAGATCCCCTCGCCGGCCGCCGGCGTCCTGCAGCGCATCGTCGCCGCCGAGGACGAGACCGTCGAGGTCGGCGGTGAGCTGGCCGTGATCGGCGACAGCGCCGACGACTCCGGCGGGTCCGACGACGCCGACCAGGCCGACCAGGCCGACCAGGCCGAGCCCGCCGAGTCGGCCGAGGCCGCCCAGGGTGAGGTGCCCGCCGAGGAGGAGGCCGACGCCGACGCCCCGGCCGCGGACCGGCCCAACAAGGCCGCCGAGCCCACCGCGGAATCCGGTGCCGACTCCGGTGCGGAGTCCGACGGCGACGGGTCCGACGAGCCGGCCGAGGCGCCGCGCGCGAAGGCGAAGTCGACCGGCTCGGGCACCGAGGTGACGATGCCCGAGCTCGGCGAGAGCGTCACCGAGGGCACCGTGACCCGCTGGCTCAAGCAGGTCGGCGACCAGGTCGAGGTCGACGAGCCCCTGCTGGAGGTGTCCACGGACAAGGTCGACACCGAGATCCCGTCCCCGGTGGCCGGCACCGTGCTGGAGATCGTCGCGAACGAGGACGACACCGTCGACGTGGGCGGCCGGCTGGCCGTGATCGGGGACGCCGACGCCGAGGCCCAGCCGGAGCCCGAACCCGAGCCGGAGCCGGCCCCGCAGAAGAGCGAGCAGAAGACCGAGCAGAAGGCGGAGCAGAAGACCGAGCCGGCCCCGTCCGCGGAGCCGGCGCCGCAGGCGAAGGCGGAGAGCGGCAACGGGCAGGTGGACGAGGTGACCGCGGGCGCGGTGGCCGACTCCGAGGAGCGCCCGCAGCAGCCTTCCGGCGAGAAGGGCGACGGCGAGAAGGGCAGCCCGCCGTACGTCACGCCGCTGGTGCGCAAGCTGGCCACCGAGCACGGCGTCGACCTGTCGACGATCACCGGTTCCGGGGTCGGCGGCCGGATCCGCAAGCAGGACGTGATGGCCGCGGCCGAGGCCGCGCGCACCCCCGAGCCGGAGCCGGAGCCCGCCGCTCCGGCCGCGTCGGCGCCCTCGGCGCCGAAGGAGCCGGCCGCGGTGGCCAAGCCCCGCGACGACGGCCCCCAGCCGGGCACCACGGTGAAGATGCCGCGGCTGCGCCAGGTCATCGCGCAGCGGATGAGCGAGTCGCTGCGGGTCTCCGCGCAGCTGACCACGGTGCAGGAGGTCGACATCACCCGGGTGGCCAAGCTGCGCGCGCGGGCCAAGGCCGAGTTCGAGCGCCGCGAGGGCGTCAAGCTCACCTACCTGCCGTTCTTCGCCAAGGCCACCGTCGAGGCGCTCAAGGCCTACCCGCAGGTCAACGCCTCGATCGACGAGGACGGCAAGCAGGTGATCTACCACGGCAACGTGCACCTGGCGATCGCCGTCGACACCCCCCGCGGGCTGCTCGTCCCGGTCATCAAGAACGCCGAGGACCTGAGCATCGTCGGGCTGGCCAAGCGGATCGCCGACGTCGCGGCCCGCACCCGGGCCAACAAGATCGGCCCGGACGAGCTGTCCGGCGGCACCTTCACCATCACCAACATCGGCAGCGCCGGGGCCCTGTTCGACACCCCGATCATCAACCAGCCGCAGGTGGCGATCCTGGGCACCGGGTCGATCACCAAGCAGCCCGCGGTGATCACCGGCCCGGACGGCGACGACGTCATCGCGGTGCGGTCGGTGTGCTTCCTCCCGCTGACCTACGACCACCGGCTGGTGGACGGCGCCGACGCCGGGCGGTTCGTCTCGGCGATCAAGGCGCGGCTGGAGGAGGGCGCGTTCGAGGGCGAGCTCGGCCTGTAACCGCACCGATACCGGTACATTGCGGTCCCGGGACGGTGCGCGGGTGTGAGGCGCACCGGCCCGGGTCGCGGTCCGCAGCCCGGTCCGAGAGGATCACGCCGTGCGCGTAGTCGTCGCCGGTTCGTCCGGTCTGATCGGAACCGCCCTGGTCGCCCACCTCCGGGAGGCCGGGCACGAGGTGCTGCGGCTGGTCCGCCGGACCCCGGCCGCACCGGACGAGCGCGGCTGGGACCCGCCCGCCGGGCGGGTCGACGACGGCACCTTCGACGGGGTCGACGCGGTGGTCAACCTGAACGGGGTCGGCATCGGCGACCGCCCGTGGAGCGGGGCGCGCAAGCAGCAGATCCGCGACAGCCGCAACGTGCCCACCGACGTGCTGGCCACCGCGGTGGCCGAGCACGGGGTGCCGGCGCTGCTGTCGGCGTCGGGGATCAACTACTACGGCGACACCGGGAACCGCGAGGTCGACGAGACCGCCCCGGTCGGGTCCGGGTTCCTGGCCGAGGTCTGCCGCGACTGGGAGGCCGCGACCAAGCCGGCGTCCGCGGCCGGTGCCCGGGTGGTGCTGCTGCGCAGCGCGCCGGTGCTGTCCCCGGCGGGCGGGATCCTCAGCCGGCTGCGGCCGCTGTTCAAGCTGATGCTCGGCGGCCGGATCGGGTCGGGTGAGCAGTACTTCCCGTGGATCTCGCTGGACGACGAGATCGGCGCCATCCGGTTCCTGCTGGAGAACGCCCAGTACTCCGGCCCGGTCAACCTGGCCGGCCCGGAACTGATCACCATGTCGGAGTTCACCACGGCCCTCGCCGCGGCGGTCGGGCGTCCGGCGCCGTTCGTCGTCCCGGCGTTCGCGCTGCGCGGGGTGCTGGGGCAGATGGCCGAGGAGATGATCCTCACCGGTCCGCGGGCACGGCCGGGCGTGCTGGTGGCTGCGGGCTTCCAGTTCCGGCACAACGGGATCAACGAGGCGCTCTCCGCCGCCGTCGGCTCGTGACCGGCGCAGGTCCCCGGCACGACGTCGTCGTGGTGGGCGCGGGGCTCGCCGGGCTGCGCGCGGCGCACCTGCTGGGCCGGCGCGGGCTGGACGTGGTGCTGGTCGACGCCGCCGACCGGCCCGGCGGCCGGGTGGCCACCGACGTGGTCGACGGCTTCCGCTGCGACCGGGGCTTCCAGGTGCTCAACACCTCCTACCCCGCGCTGCGGGCCGCGGTCGACCTGGACCGGCTGGACCTGCGGGCGTTCGTGCCGGGAGCCGCGGTGCGCGGTGCCGACGGCGTCCTGCACACCCTGGTCAGCCCGCTGCACCCGGGCTTCCGCCGGCCGCGGGTGGCCTGGACCTCGGCCACCGACGACCTGCTGTCCGCGGCCGACCGGGCGAAGCTGGTGGCCTGGACGGCCCGGGTGCTGGCCACCCCGCCGCGGCGCAGCGCGGCCCGCATCGACCGGTCCGGGGCGCAGGAACTGGCCGCAGCCGGGCTGGACGGCGCGGTGGCGCAGCGGTTCCTGCGGCCGTTCCTGTCCGGGGTGCTCGGGGAGGCCGAGCTGGCCACCTCGGCGGCGTTCGTGCGGCTGGTATGGCGCAGCTTCGCGCTCGGCACGATCGTCGTGCCCGCCGCCGGCGTCGGTGCGCTGCCCGAGCAGATGGCCGCCGGGCTACCGGCCGGGGTGCTGCGGCTGAACTGCGCGGCGACGGCGGTGCGCGACCGGACGGTGCACACCGAGCAGGGCGACCTGACCGCGCGAGCGGTCGTCGTCGCCACCGATGCGGTGACCGCGGGCGAACTGCTGCCCGGGCTGCGCACCCCACCCGTGCGGGCACTGACCACCTACTACCACGTGCCGCCCACCCCGCCGGCGGATGCGCCGCTGCTGCACCTGGACGCCACCGGCGGGCCGGTGGCCAACACCGTGGTGATCACCGCCGCCGCACCCGGCTACTCCCCCGACGGCCGGGCCCTGGTGTCCTCGACCGTGCTCGGCGCCGACCCGGCGCCCGAGCCGGTGGTCCGCGCCGAGCTGGCCCGGCTCTACGGCGTGCCCACCGCGGACTGGCAGCACCTGCACACCGTCCACATCCCGCGGGCGCTGCCGGCGTTCCCGCCCGGGCGACCGGTGCGCAGCGCGGTGGGCCTGGGCGAGGGCCTGTTCCTGGCCGGCGACCACCGGGACACACCGTCCAGCCAGGGCGCACTGGTCAGCGGCCGCCGGGCCGCCGAGGCCGTCCTGACCGCCCTCGCCCTCCCCTGATCAGTTCAGCGCGGGGTGCAGGCGCAGGTCGAGGCCGGCCGGGGCGGCGGGCTGGGCGACCGGGTGCGCGGCGACCGGCAGGTCGCCGTCGAGGACCGCGCGGACCGCGGCCTCGGTGGCGTCGATCACCGAGCCGACCGGGACCGGGCGGCCGAGCTCCGCGGTCAGCGAGGTGACCCCGGCGTCGGTGATCCCGCACGGCACGATCCGGTCGAACGCGGCCAGGTCGGGGTCGCAGTTCAGGGCGAAGCCGTGCAGCGCGACCCCGCTCTGCACGCGCACGCCGATGGCGGCGATCTTGCGCTCCGGGCGGCGGTCGTCGGCGGGCAGCCAGACACCGCTGCGGCCGTCGATGCGCCCGGCCGCGGTGAGCCCGAGCCCGGCGACCACCGCGATCAGCGCCTCCTCCAGGCGCCGGACGTAGTCCACCACGTCCAGCGGCGCGGCCAGCGCCACGATCGGGTAGCCGACCAGTTGGCCGGGGCCGTGCCAGGTGATCCGCCCGCCGCGGTCGACGTCGACCACCGGGGTCCCGTCGGTGGGGCGGTCGGCCGGCTGGGTGCGCTTGCCCGCGGTGTAGACCGACGGGTGCTCCAGCAGCATCAGCACGTCCGGGCCGGCGCCGTCGCGGCGGGCGGCGGCGTGCGCGCGTTGGAGGTCCCAGGCGGTGAGGTAGTCGACGGTGCCCAGCCGGTCCACCCGCAGGGGGTCGGGACCGCGGCGGCAGGACCGGTGCTCGCCCGTACTCATGGCGCTCACGCTACGCCTCGCCCCGCGCACGGCCATCGGCTACAGTTCTTCGTAATTCCGATATTACGGAGGCATCGATGATCCTCAGCCGCCGCCGGCTGCTCGGACTGACCGCAGCGCTGGGCGTCACCGCCGCCTGCGCGCCGCAGGCCCCGGCCGCGACGCTCCCGCCAGCTCCCCCGCCGCGCCCGCTGGACGGCCCGGACGCGCTGGTCGACTGGATCGCCGCGCACCCCGACCGCGCCTCCCTGCTGGTCGACGACGGCCGCGGCACGGTGGTCGAGCACCTCACCGACCGGCCGCGCCCGGTCGCGTCCGCGCTCAAGGTCGTGCACCTGGTGGCCTATGCGCAGGCCGTCGCGGCCGGTCGGCTGGACCCGGACGGGCCGGTGCCCGTCGACGACTGGGAGGCCTGGCACGTGCCAGGATCGGTGCCCGACACCCACCCCGCCGCCCGGCAGGCCCTCGGCGCCACCCCCGGCGGCACCGTCACCTGGGACGGCCTCGCCGCGGTGATGATCGACCTGAGCGACAACGCCGCGGCCGACCTGCTGGGCGCCGAACTCGGCGACGACGCCCTGGTCGCCGCCGCGGCCGCGACCGGCTGGAGCCCGGTCGACCTGCCCTGCTTCGCCGGCGAGATCCTGGTGTTCGACGAGGTGCCGCCGGGCACCGACCGCCGGGAAGCGGCAATGCAGGCCGGGCGCGCCTACGCCGCCGACCCGGCCCGGCGGGCCGCGTTCGCCGAGACCCTGGAGCAGGCCGGCACCCAGACCGGCGATCCGACCGCCGGGCTCGACGACGACACCATCGACAAGGTGCTGCGTTGGTGGGACGGCTCCCCGGCAGCCACCGTGCAGCAACTGGCCGGGCTGCACCGCGCGGCGGCGACCGACGCCCTGGGCCCGGAGGTGTCGGCCACCGCGCGGCGCCACCTGGAGCGGGTGCTCGCCGACCGGCTCCCCGACGGGGTGGTCGGCGCCGGCCAGAAGGGCGGCAACTACGCCGGGCTGATCACCAACGCCGTCACCCTGCGCCGGGCCGACGGCACGCTGGGGGTGTCGGTGCTGAGCCTGTCCGGGATGGACTGGCAGCCCTACCAGGAGGCCGCGGCCTCGGGTGCCCCGCTGGTGCTCAGCCAGCAGGTGCTGCTCGACGCCGGGCTGCGCGACCGGCTGCGCGCCGCCGTGGGCGGGGCGTGATCGGGCCGGGCATGCTGCACCGGTGACCGACGACGACCCCGCCGCCGCGGACCCGGCCGCCGCGGACCGGACCGGCGGGCCCGCGGTGCTCGACCGGCTCACCGCGCTGGAGCGCCGGATCGGCGCCCTGGAAGGCGCCCTGGAAGGTGCCCGGCCGGCCGGGCCGGTCGTTCCCGCCGACTCCGAGTCGGGCGCGGGTGTCGTCCGCTACGCCGGCGAGGTGCGCCTGCACGGCGCCGTCACCTGGTCCATCAGCTACGACGCCGGCGCCGCCCTGGACCTGGACGACGAGCCGCGGTTGGCGGTGCTGGCCGCGCTCGGCCACCCGGCCCGGGTCCGCATCGTGCGCGCGCTGCTGGCCGGCGGGCCGAGCGGCACCGCCGCGCTGCAGGAGGCGGCCGGGCTGGCCTCGACCGGCCAGCTCTACCACCACCTGCGCTCGCTGACCCACAGCGGCCTGGTCGAGCAGGACACCCGGGGCTCCTACCGCGTGGCGGGGGCGGCCGTCGTGCCGACGCTGGTGCTGCTCACCGCGGCCGCGGACGTCGCCGGCCAGCTCCGCTGACCGGCGAGCACCGGTGGCTCAGTCCAGCTGCGGCGCCACCTCGGCGGCGATCAGCTCGAGCTGGTCGAGGTCGGCCAGGTCGAGCAGCTGCAGGTAGACCCGGCTGATCCCGGTCCGCTCGCGCCAGCGGCCGAGCTTGTCGACCACCTCGGCCGGGCTGCCGGCCAGCCCGTTCTCGCGCAGCTCGTCGACCTTGCGGTCGAGGGTCAGCGCCCGGCGGGCGACCTCCTCCTCGTTGCGGCCCACGGCGATCACCTGCGCGACCGAGCGCACCAGCTCCCCCGGGTCACGACCGATCTCCCGGCAGGCCTCGTCGACCCGGCCGAACTGCTCGGCGACCGCGTCCGGCAGGTCGAAGGCCACGTTGATCTCGTCGGCGAAGCGGGCGGCCAGGCGCGGGGTGCGCCGCCGACCCCGGCCGCCGACGATCACCGGCGGGCGCGGGCGCTGCACCGGCTTGGGCAGCGCCGGGGAGTCGGTCAGCGTGTAGTGCTCCCCGGTGAAGTCGTACCGCGCGCCGGGCAGCGTCCCCCACAGCCCGGTGACGATCTCCAGCTGCTCGGTCAGCCGGTCGAAGCGCTCGCCCAGCTCGGGGAACGGGATGCCGTAGGCGGCGTGCTCGCCCTCGAACCAGCCCGCGCCCAGCCCCAGCTCGACCCGGCCGCCGGACATCTGGTCGACCTGGGCGACCGCGACGGCCAGCGGGCCGGGCAGCCGGAACGTCGCGGAGTTGACCAGGGTGCCCAGCCGGATCCGGGAGGTCTCCCGGGCCAGCCCGGCCAGCGTGATCCAGGCGTCGGTGGGGCCGGGCTCACCGGAGGCCGCGCCCATCGCCAGGTAGTGGTCGGACCGGAAGAAGGCGTCGTACCCGGCGGCCTCGGCGGTCTGCGCCACGCGCAGCAGGTCGTCGTAGTCGGCCCCCTGCTGGGGCTCGGTGAAGATCCTCAGGTCCACGCCGGTGACGGTAGTGGTCGCCGCCGGAGGTTCGTCGCGGGTATCGGGGGATCCAGCTTCTCGCCGGGTGTGCCGGCGGGCAGCCCTCGTACCTGGTCGTACTCGGGTTGCCGCCGGTGCGGCCGGCGTGGAGCTGGGCCGCCGAGACCCTGGGCGAACTTCCGGCGGGGGCCACTACGGCACCGGGTGGCGGGCCGCCGGGTGACCCGGTAGGAACCGGAGATGCGGTGGACCCTGGAGACGATGCCCCGGCAGACCGGACGCGCGGTGCTCGTCACCGGGGCCACGTCGGGGCTGGGCCTGGCGTCGGCGGTCGCGCTGGCCCGGGTCGGCGCCCGGGTGCTGCTCACTGCGCGCGACCCGGAGCGCGGCAAGGCCGCGCTGGACCGCCTGCGCGAGCAGGGCGGCGAGGCCGGCGCGGACGCCGAGCTGGTCGAGCTGGACCTGGCCGACCTCGGCTCGGTGCGCCGCGCCGCCGACGACGTGCGCTCCCGCACCGGCGACGCGCTGCACGTCCTGATGAACAACGCCGGGGTGATGGGCACCCCGCGCGGGGTGACCGCGGACGGCTTCGAGACCCAGATCGGCACCAACCACCTCGGCCACGCCGCGCTGACCTGGCTGCTGATGCCCGCGCTGCGCCGCGCCGGGCACGCCCGGGTGGTGACCCTGTCCAGCCTGGCCCACCGCGGCGGTGGCCTGGACGTCGACGACCTGCACTTCACCCGCCGCCGCTACCGCCCCGACCGCGCCTACAGCGCGAGCAAGCTGGCCAACCTGCTGTTCACCGCCGAGCTCGACCGCCGGCTGCGGGCGGCCGGCGACGACGTGATCTCCGTCGCCGCGCACCCCGGGCTGACCGCCACCGAGCTGCTGCCCAACTCGCTGCGGTTGCGCAGCGGTCGGCTGGTCGGGCCCGCCGCCCTGTTCAACGCACTGACCAGCCAACCGGTGCGGGTCGGGGTGCTCCCCCAGCTCTACGCGGCCACCGCCGAGCAGGTCCGCGGGGGCGACTACATCGGCCCGGCCTCGTTCGGGGAGACCCGCGGCCTCCCGGCGCCGGCCCGGCGCTCGGCGGCCGCGCTGGACGTCGCGCTGGGCGCCCGGCTCTGGGACGTCACGGCGGCGGCCGCCGGGGTGCCGCCCGACCCGGCGTGAAGGGACCGGGCGCCACCGGCGGCGTAGCCTGGCGACCGTGACGATCGCACCCGAAGGTCGCAAGCTGCTGCGCCTCGAGGTCCGCAACAGCGAGACCCCGATCGAGCGCAAGCCGCCGTGGATCCGAACCCGCGCGAAGACCGGACCCCAGTACACCGAGCTCAAGTCGCTCGTGCGCAGCGGCGGCCTGCACACCGTCTGCGAGGAGGCCGGCTGCCCCAACATCTACGAGTGCTGGGAGGACCGCGAGGCCACCTTCCTGATCGGCGGCGAGCAGTGCACCCGCCGCTGCGACTTCTGCCAGATCGACACCGGCAAGCCCGCCGACCTGGACCGCGACGAACCCCGCCGGGTCGCCGAGTCGGTGCAGCAGATGGGGCTGCGCTACTCCACCGTCACCGGGGTGGCCCGCGACGACCTACCCGACGGCGGGGCCTGGCTCTACGCCGAGACCGTGCGGCTGATCCACGAGATGAACCCCGGCACCGGCGTCGAGCTGCTGATCCCGGACTTCAACTCCGTCGACGCCCAGCTCGACGAGGTGTTCGCCACCCGCCCGGAGGTGCTGGCGCACAACCTGGAGACGGTGCCGCGGATCTTCAAGCGGATCCGCCCGGCGTTCCGCTACGACCGGTCGCTGGAGGTCCTCACCAAGGCCCGCGCGGCCGGTCTGGTGACCAAGTCCAACCTGATCCTGGGCATGGGCGAGACCCCCGACGAGGTCACCGCCGCCCTCCAGGACCTGCACGACGCGGGTTGCGAGATCATCACGATCACCCAGTACCTGCGGCCCTCCAAGCGCCACCACCCCGTCGAGCGCTGGGTCAAGCCCGAGGAGTTCGTCACCCACGCCCAGGCCGCCGAGCGGATCGGCTTCCACGGCGTCATGGCCGGGCCGCTGGTCCGCTCGTCCTACCGGGCCGGACGGCTGTACGCGCAGACCGTGCGGGCCCGCGGCGAGGAGCTCCCGGAGGCGCTGCAGCACCTGGCCGCCGAGGGCACCGCGGCCCAGGAAGCGCACGCGCTGCTCGCCCGCTGATCACCCGCCACGGCGTCCGGGACCGCGGGACGGACGGGCGGCGCGCCCGAGCGCGGGTGACCCGTATCCTGGCGCCGTGGCTGGTGGTAAGCCTGAGAAGGCGACGCAGGACAAGGCGGCGAAGAAGGCGGCCCGGCAGAAGCGACGCGCCGAGTCGAAGGCTCGTCGCGGCCAGATCTGGCAGGCCTTCAAGATGCAGCGCCGGGAGGACAAGGCGCTCATCCCGTGGATGGTGGGGGTCTTCCTGCTGTCCGTGGCCGTGGTGTTCGGCATCGGGCTGATCTTCGACATCCACTGGCTGGTGCTGCCGATCGGCATCGCGATCGGCGTGCTCGCCGCGATCAGCGTGTTCGGCCGGCGCGTGCAGCGTTCGGTGTACGGCAAGGCCGAGGGGCAGCCCGGGGCGGCCGGGTGGGCGCTGGACAACATGCGCGGCCGGTGGCGGGTCACCCCCGGGGTCGCCGGCACCACCCACCTCGACGCCGTGCACCGGGTGATCGGGCGGCCGGGCATCATCCTGGTCGCCGAGGGCGCCCCGCACCGGGTGAAGAGCCTGCTGGCCCAGGAGAAGAAGCGCACCGCCCGGGTGGCCGGCACGATGCCGATCTACGACGTGATCGTCGGCAACGACGAGGGCCAGGTGCCGCTGAAGAAGCTGCAGCGCCACCTGATGAAGCTGCCGCGCAACATCACCACCAAGGAGATGGACACCATCGAGGCCCGGCTGGCCGCACTCGGCTCGCGGGCCGCGGCCATGCCGAAGGGCCCGATGCCGGCCGGCGCGAAGATGCGCAGCGTGCAGCGGACCGTCCGGCGCCGCTGAGCCCTGCCCCGCGACCCGGGCAGGTCAGCTGCGGCCGGTCACGCCCGGGTGCGGACGACGATCGTGCGGGTGGCCCGGTCGTGCCAGCCCCGGCCGTCCCGGTCGCGGACCAGCGGCGGCACCACCACCGCGATCAGCGCGGTGCGCAGGACGGCGCGCGGCACGCCGATCACCGCCGCGGAGTCGATCGAGGCGACCCGGATCCCGAGCGCGACCATCCCGGCGCTGGCCCCGAACACCGACACCGGCGCCGCGGTGATCAGGAACCAGGTGCCCATCACCAGCCACGAGAAGCCCGGGGTGGCCAGCGCGTCGGACCCGGCGAACAGCGCGGCGATCAGGTAGCCCAGCAGCCAGTCCACGGTCAGCGCGGCCGCCCGGCGGCCGAACCCGGCCGCGGAGCTCACCCCGTGCTCGGGCAGGCCGAAGCGGTCGCCCGGGTAGTCGGTCGACGATCCGGTGGTCGAGCCGGGCATTCAGGACCCCGTCCTACGGTGCATGCCCCCAGGGTAGGCCCGTGGGGGCCGTCACCCGCTCCGACGAGGCAGTTAACGTCTGTGAAACCACCGAGTGATGGACGGGCAACACCGCGGCCCTAGCGTCGCGCCAACCCACGCGTCGTTCTAAGGAGTCAGTGAGGGTGTTCAGCAACTCCGAAGAGATCCTGAAGTTCATCTCGGACGAGAAGGTCGAGTACGTCGACGTCAGGTTCTGCGACCTTCCCGGGGTGATGCAGCACCTCACCGTCCCCGCCACCACCGCCGCCGACATGCTCGAGGATGGCGTGGCGTTCGACGGGTCCTCCGTGCGCGGCTTCCAGGCCATCAACGAGTCCGACATGGCCCTGTTCCCGGACGCCGCCACGGCGCGCCTGGACCCGTTCCGCAAGCACAAGACGCTCAACATCAACTTCTTCGTGCACGACCCGATCACCGGCGAGCCCTACAGCCGCGACCCCCGCAACGTCGCGCGCAAGGCCGAGGAGTACCTCGCCGCCTCCGGCGTGGCCGACACCTGCTACTTCGGCGCCGAGGCCGAGTTCTACATCTTCGACTCGGTGCGCTTCGGCTCCGAGGCCCACCAGCAGTACCACCACATCGACTCCGCGGAGGGCTGGTGGAACACCGGCCGCGAGGAGGTCGGCGGCAACCTGGGCTACAAGGTGCCGTTCAAGGGCGGGTACTTCCCGGTGCCGCCGGTCGACCACTACGCCGACCTGCGTGACGACATGGCCACGAACCTGATCAACAGCGGGTTCGTCCTGGAGCGCGGTCACCACGAGGTCGGCACCGCCGGCCAGGCCGAGATCAACTACAGGTTCAACACGCTGCTGCACTCGGCCGACGACGTGATGCTGTTCAAGTACATCGTCAAGAACACCGCGTGGCAGGCCGGCAAGACCGTCACCTTCATGCCGAAGCCGCTCTTCGGCGACAACGGCTCGGGCATGCACGCCCACCAGTCGCTGTGGAAGGACGGCCAGCCGCTGTTCCACGACGAGGCCGGCTACGGCGGCCTGTCGGACCTGGCGCGCTACTACATCGGCGGCATCCTGCACCACGCGCCGAGCCTGCTGGCGTTCACCAACCCCACGGTGAACTCCTACCACCGCCTGGTCCCGGGCTTCGAGGCGCCGGTCAACCTGGTGTACTCCGCGCGCAACCGGTCGGCCTGCATCCGGATCCCGCTGTCGGGCAACAACCCGAAGGCCAAGCGCCTGGAGTTCCGCTGCCCCGACTCCTCGGGCAACCCGTACCTGGCCTTCTCGGCGATGATGATGGCCGGCATGGACGGCATCAAGAACAAGATCGAGCCGCCGGCCCCGATCGACAAGGACCTCTACGAGCTGCCCCCGGAGGAGGCCAAGGACATCGCCCAGGTGCCCAGCAGCCTGCCCGCGGTGATCGACCGGTTGGAGGCCGACCACGAGTACCTGCTCGAGGGCGGCGTGTTCACCTCGGACCTGATCGAGACCTGGATCGACCTCAAGCGCACCAACGAGATCGACCCGCTGCGGCTGCGCCCGCACCCGTACGAGTTCGCGCTGTACTACGACGTCTGATCCTGGGCGTTTGCTGACCTCCTGAGACAGCCCGAGAACGGCGGTTGACCCGCGGAGACGTATTCCAACGTCTTCCCCGGTCGACCGCCGTTTTCGGTCCTCGTGTGCACCAGATGTGCACCATGCCCTCCACTGTGGACGCATTGGCGATCATGAGGCAGGCAGGGAGCCCGCGGCACGCCAGCCAAGGCATCCGGATCTAGGCGTTCGCGGCCGGGACGAGCTTCGCCATCCGATCCGTCGCCAGCCACGCATACGGCGCGGCGCAGCCGGGTTCTGCGGGTCCCGCAGCAGGTCAGAGCAGCCAGCTGACGGGTGCCGCCGGACGGTAGGAGCACGCGGTGCCGGTGTGCACCGCTTCCGCCAGGTGGGTCGCGAGCTCCGGGTGCGCGCTGCGCAGCCTGCGGATGCTGTCGCGGATCCGGGCGGTGACGGTCTGGCGCGCCCGCTCGCGCTCGTCGCCCAACCGGCGGGTGCGCCCGGCCAGGCCGGCGGCCCTGCGCAGCTCGTCGAGCAGCGCGTCGCGCTCGGCGTCGAGGCGGGCCGCGCGGTGGTCGTCGCCGTGGTCGAGGGCATCGTCGATCTCGGCGTCCAACGTGGCGAGACGGCGCCGGTAGGCCTCGCGGGCCGTCTCGTCGATGATCGGATCTGCGCCCGGGGTCCGGGGGCGCGTGCGTGCGGACGAGGTGCTGACGGACCCGCGCAGGAGGTCGACGGCCGGCACGTCGCTGTGCGGGACGGCGAGGAGGGCGGCGATATCACGCAGTCCCTTCGCGTCGGGCACGTGCACGATCCGGTCGGCGAAGGCGAGCGTCCAGACCCCGGCGCTGCGACGGAACTGCGCCGCCGACGGGGCCGGCTCGCCCGCATCGAGCGCGGCGAGGGCGTCCTTCGCACGCTGCGCCCACGGCTGTGCCCCCCAGCGCTGCGCGGCCCGCAGGGCCGCGGTGTGCCCGTCGATCGCCTCCGCGCGACGGCCGGTCGCGGCGTCCACCCGGGCCAGCCAATAGGCCATCGGCCCCCACACGAGGCCGGACAGCACCGCCCACGCGTCGCGCACGGGGCCGGCCGTCGCGCGGGCACGCTCGGCCAGCGCCGGATCACCGGTCACGGCTGCGACCTCGCACAAGTACACCAGGTGCATCCAGCCGAACCGGCGTGGCAGCCCGGTCATCAGCCGTTCCACGTCGTCGAACCTGCTGAGGGCGCGATCCGCGTCCCCGGTGGCGGCCGCGGTCAGGCCCTCGAGGAGCGCGGTGAACGGGTGCCCGGGGACGGCCGTGCGCGCGACCTCGCGTGCGGAGTCGTGGTCGCCGCGCAGCGAGTGCAGCGCCCAGGCCTGGTCGCGCCACACCGGCATGCGGTCCACCTCCCCGAACCGTGCGCCCAGGTCCCGCGCGTCGTCGATCAGCTCGGCGGCACGGTCGAGGTCACCGGAGAGCAGCGCGAGGCTGGCGCTGCGCGACGCCACCAGGTAGCGGTGGCGCGGCAACCGGGTGCGGTCGGTCAAGGTGCGGAAGGCCGCGAAGGCATCGTGCACCGCCGGGTCACCGCGCTCCAGCAGCGCGACGAAGCGCAGGAACGCGGCCAGCCCTTCCAGCTCCCGCGCCCCGTGGGTGCGCGCCAGCGCGGAGACCTCGTCGAGCACCTCCAGCCGCTCGCATGCGGTGCCCGGCTCCCAGCGCCCGTCGTGCCAGGCGAGCAGCGACCACCCCAGGGCGTCGGGATCGTCCGACGCCCTGGCGAGCTCGACGGCGCGCCGGGCGAGGTCCACGCCGGCGGCGCGGTCGACGGCCTGGTGGATGCGCGCCATGCCGGCCGCGGCGAGCACACGCGCGCGCAGCGGCCCGTCGGCCAGGACGGGCAGGACGGCGTCGAGCATCTCGATCTCGTCGTGCCCCGGTCGGCCCGGGTTGCCGAGCCGGTGCACCTGCAGAGCGGCTCGCGCCCGCAGCTGCGCCTGGCCCGCGGCGGCGAGCACGCCCATCGCGGTCTCCCGCGCCGTGGTGATCTCCCCTGCGCGGTCGAGCTGCGCGGCCAGCTCCAGCTGGATCTCCGCCTGCAGGTGCGGATCCGGCGGTTCGAGCCGCTCGATGAGGGCGAGCGCGTCCCGCAGGTGCCGGACCGCCTCCTCCGCGGCGAGACGTGCCGCGGCGGCCTCGGCGGCGGCGACGAGCAGCGGCACGGCCTCGGCGACGGGGAGCACCGGTACCGCCAGCCGCGCGTGCCGGGCGACCGTCGCCGGCGCGGTCGCGGGCCTGCGCCGCAGGATCTCGACGAGCGCGGCATGCAGGTCTCGCCTTCGCCCGGCAGGCAGCCGCGCGTACAGGTGCTCCCGCACGATGTCGTGCACGAACGTCCAGCGCCCGTCGCGGTGCACGATCAGGGCGGCCGCCTCGGCCGCCGCGAGCTCACCGTCGACGGCCACGCCCGTGAGCAGCGCGGGGACGTCCGGGTCGAAGGCGTGGCCGGCAACGGCGACGGCCGCGAGCACGTCCACGGCGCGCGGTGCGGCTGCGGCCAGTACCTCCAGCCGTCGTTCGACCACATCGCGCACTCCGGCGCTCGGCGCCCCGTCGAGCAGCGCGGTCTGCTCCACGAAGAAGGGGTTGCCGCCGGTGCGCCGCAGCACGTCGGCGACCGCGGCGTGGTCGAGATCCCGGCCCGCTCGGGCGAGCAGCTCCTGGACGCCGTCGTGGTCCAGGCCGGTGAGTCGCAGCTGCGTCGACCGCCCCAGCAGCGGGATCAGGTGCGGGCGGCCGGGATGCGCCGCCGCTTCGAGCTCGGTGTCGCGGTAGGTAGCCACCACCAGCACGGGCTCGAACCACGCGTGCCGGGTGACGAAGTCGAGCACCTGCATCGATGCCGGGTCCGCGTGCTGCAGGTCCTCCAGCACGACGACGACCGGACGCCGGGCGGCCACCGTGACGAGCAGGGTGGTCAGCGCGTCGTGCAGCCGGAAGGACTCGTCCCCGCCGGAGGGCGCGGTCGAGCGCTCACCCAGCAGCGGGTCGAGGGCGTCGCCCGCCGCGCCGGTGGCGGCGGCCCACTCGGCGCTGTCCGCGATGCGCGCCAGTCGACGCACGGCCTGCACCCACGGCCACCGGCCCGGCGTTCCCTCGGTGTCCGTGCACGCCGCGGCGGCCACGAGGGCGCCGCGGCGGGACGCGGCGGTTCCGATCTCGGCGGCCAGCGCGGACTTGCCGATCCCGGCCTCCCCGCTGACCAGCAGCAGTCCGCCGCGGCCTGCCGCCACCCGGTCGAGCTCGCGCTCCGCCACGGCGAGGGCGTGCGCTCGCCCGATCAGCTCGCCGCCCACGCTCGTCCTCCCGTCCGGCCGGGCCGGTCAGACCACCGCGACGGCGATCGCCGGCCCGAACGCGGCCCCCAACAGATAGCAGAGGGTGAACAGGGACAGCGCGGGTCCCCGGTCCGCCGCGGGCACCGCGTCGCCCGCCCGCAGACCCAGCGCACCCTGGCCGGTGGACGCGGTGACCGACCCCAGCAGCATCGCTGCGAACAGCGCCACCGCAGAGCCGCTCGCGGCGATGAGCGCGGCGGCGATCAGCGCGAGGGCCGGCAGCACGAGCACGACGGCCCGGTACCGCAGCCCGGCCGTCGCGGGCACGAGCAGCAGGGCGAGCAGCCCGCCGGCGAGGTACGGGCCGAGCAGCGCGGTGCCGAGCGTCCCGGCTCCCCAGCCGGTGGCCGTCGCGAGCAACGGCGGGGCCGCGTACACGATCGCGAAGTTCACCACCGCCAGCCCGAACGCGACCGCGCTCGCCAGCAGGAACCGGCCGGAGCGCGGCACCGACCCGGGCACGACACCGCCCGGGTGCCGGCGGGCGTGCCGCGCCAGCAGCAGCCCGGCCCCGAGGGCCACCGCGGCTGCGACCGCCGCCCCCGTCGCCGGCAGCGCCGTGAGCACGGCGAGCGCGCTCACCGTGAGCACCAGGAGCGCAACGCCGAACCCATCGCGCGGTCCGACCGCGACCGGGGGCTGCGCGCCGCGAGCCGCGGCCGGTACCGCGAGCAGGGCGAGCAGCGGTAGCACGAGCGCCGCCCGCCAGCCCAGCGTGCCGGCGACCTGGGTCCCGACGAGGGGCGCGACCGCACCGAACGAGGCCAGCGCGCCGGACACGGTGCCCATGGCGGTCGGTCCGACGGCCATCCCGATCGCGGTGACGGTCAGCCCCACCGCACCGAGCGCCTGCAGAGCGCACCCGGCCAGGACGAGCACCAGGTGGGGTAGCGCGGTGGAGGCCAGCACGAGCAGGGCGCCGGTGACGACGAGCGCCGACGACAACGCGAGCGTCGTGCGCCCGCCGTGGCGTGCGAGGGCCCGGCCGGCGAGTGGGCTGCCGACCGCGATCCCCCAGCCGAACGCCGTGACCAGGGTGGCCGTGCTCCCGGCCGATGTGCCGAGCGCCGCCGCGATGTCGTCCAGCACGAGCGCGGGTGCGGTGATGCCGAACGACAGCGGCCCGGCGAGCAGCGCCAGCCAACCCAGCGCGACCGGACGGCCCCGCGTGCGGCCGGCCGCGGTGACGGGCAGGCTCATCGGACGTAGGGCTGCTCGGTGCGGGCAGCACGCAGTGCGGTCCCCCACCACGCCAGCCGGTCGAGGGCGAGCTCCAGGGCGCGGACCGCACCCGGGTCGCACACCCACCCGTTCTCGTCGAGCGCGCCGTCTTCCAGCCCCAGGCACACGGTGTCCCGCAGCACCTGGACGTGCAGCTCCCCGAACACCAGGCGAAGCTGCTCGGCCGCGCGCAGCCCGCGGGCCTTGCCCCCGTAGGCGACCACGGCGACCGGCTTGGCGAACCACTCCTGCCGCACGGCGTCGATGGCGTGCTTGAGCGAGGCCGGGATCCCGCGGTTGTACTCCGGCGTGACGACGACGAAGGCGTCGGCGCCCTCCACCCGCTCGGCCCAGGCCCGCAGCCCGGGGGTCGGGTCGTCGGGCAGGTCGGCAGGCAGGTCGACGTCGCGCAGGTCGACGACGTCAATGTCCAGGTCGGCGCGGCGCTCGGCGTGGGTCGCGGCCCAGCGGGCGACGGAGCTGCCCACCCGCCCCTCGCGCACGCTGCCGATGACCAGCGCGACGCGCAGCGGGCCTCCGGACGCGGTGGGACGGGGATCGGGGAGCTCTAGGGCGGTCGACATCTCTCTCCTCGACTCGGTGTGCAGGACTCACCCCGGAGGCGCAAGATCCGACCTCACACCCGTGAGAAGCCGCCGCACCGTCGCCTCCCCGACCCCGTAGCACCCCTCTCCCGCCGGCAGCCCCGGTGAGGCGCGCTCGCCGCATCGGACGGGCGGGTCAGCCACGACCCTGGACGAGTTCGGCGGGAGCGTCGGCCTCCCCGCCGGCGAACACGGTCGCGAATCCGGTCCCCAGCGCGGCGCGGACGACTCCCGTGATCCGTTCGACGTCCCCCCTCTCCGCCGGCGGGAGCGGTCCACCGGCGGCTTCCCGGGTGCGGGCTGCGGCTGCGAGCAGCCGTGCGGCGCGGTGGTGCTCGCCGGCGAGCGCGTCCGCGCCGGCGAGCCCGTCGAGTGCGCGCGCTGCCAAGCGGGCCTCCCCGCCGGCGAGTGCAGCCGCATAGCCGTCCCGGTGCAGGACGCGCGCCGCTTCCGCGTCGCCGCGCAGTTCGGCGATGAACCCGAGTTCGGTCAGGATCAGCGCCGCGTTCGCGTGCGCGTCGACCTGGCGGTCCCAGTCGAGCCAGCGGCGCAGGTGCGCTTCGGCCGCGTCGAGCTCGCCCTCAGCGCGCGCGAGGAGTGCGAGCCCGACGTCGGCGTACTCCTCCGCGAACCGGATCGCGTGCTCCGCGGCGAGGCGTCGGCCCTGCTCGAGGAGCGCACGGGCCTGCTCGTGATCACCGGTCAGCAGCGCGATCCGGCCGAGGCCGGACGCCCAGAACGACGCCTCGGCCCACAGGCCCAGCTCCTCGGAGATCCGCAGCGCCTTCCGGTGCAGTCGCGCGGCCCGGTCGTAGTCGCCGGTGAGCCTGGCCAGGTCGGCGAGGCCCTGCATGGCGATGAGCTGCCCCCAGCGGTCACCGAGTGCTCGGAACATCGCGAGGCTCTGTTCGCTGTCGCGGGCGACCGCGGCCAGATCGCCCTCGGCCAGCGCCTGGACGGCGCGGACGCCGAGCGCTGCCGCGGTGCCCCACTGGTCGCCCAGGGCACGGAACGTGGCCAGTCCGCGCTCCACGAGCTCCTCGCCCAGGCCCGTCTCGCCGACGCCGAAGGTCAGCCCGTAGCCGATCATCCATTCGGCGTGCGCTCGCGCGTGCGGGTCGTCGACCGCGTCGAACGGTTCCAGAGCCGCCTCGGCCACGGCGGTGGGTTCGGCGGCCTCGCCGGCACCGAGCGAGATGGCCGCATGCGCTGCGACGGCCCGGGCGCGAGCCACGGAGGGTGCCTCACCGTCGAGGGCCAGCGCCGTCGCCAACGACCGGCTGCCCTCGTCGAGCCTGCCGCGCAGGACCCAGTACCAGGTCAGCGCATTGACCAGGCGCAGCGCGGGCGTCGCACCGCGGTCGCGGGCCGCATCCTCGAGCGTGCTGCGCAGGTTGCCGGTCTCGGCGTCCAGCCGGTCGAGCCAGGCCCGCTGACCGGGACCGCGCAGCTGCGACGCGGCACGTTCGGCGAGCGCGGTGTAGTAGCGGCCGTGGCGCTCCCGCAGCCACGACAGCTCGTCGACGGCGCCGGCACGGTCGCGCCCGTACGCAGCGACCGACTCCAGCAGCCGGTACCGGTGCCCGTCGGCGTGCGCATCGACGCCGACCAGCGAGCGGTCCACCAACCGGGCCAGCACCTCCGGGATGTCACCGGCCGGCAGGTCGTCCCCGGAGCAGATCGACCCGGCGGCCTCCAGCGCGAAGCTGCCCGAGTGCACAGCCACCCGGCGGAGCAGGATCCGCTCGGACTCGTCGAGCAGCTCCCAGCTCCAGTCGATCGCCGCCCGCAGGGTCTGCTGCCGCGGCGGCGAGTCCCGGTACCCGGAGGCCAGCAGCCGGAACCTGTCGCACAACCGCGAGGCGAGCTCGCGCACCCCCAGCGCCCGGACCCGCGCGGCCGCGAGCTCGAGCGCCAGCGGGATCCCGTCGAGGCTCCGGCAGATCGCGGCGACGTCCGCGGCGTTGCTCCGGTCGAGCACGAACGCGGGCGCCGCGGCGGTGGCGCGGACCTCGAACAGCTGCACAGCCGCTGAGCGACGCACGACCCCGAGGTCGGCGGCGGCCGCTGGGTCGGGCAGGGCCAGGGGCTCGACCACCTGCAGCAGCTCACCGGGGACGCGCAGCGGCTCCTGACTGGTCGCCAGGATCCGCAGACCAGTGGCCGCCTCCAGCAGCCGCGCGGCCAGCGTGGCGACGGGGCCGGCCAGACCTTCGCAGCTGTCCAGGATCAGCAGCAGCTGCTTGGCGCCCAGAGCTGCGGCCAGGACGTCCACGGGGTCGGCGCGCGCCCCGGGTGCCCGGATGTCGGGACGGATGTCGAGGACGGCCATGATCGCGCCGGCGAGTGCGGCCGGGCCCTGCGCTGCTCGGCCCCCGAGCGAGGCCAGCTCCACCAACCACACCCCGTCGGGGAAGGTGCCGGCCATCCCGCCTGCGGTCTCCACCGCCAGCCGCGTCTTCCCGACACCGCCCGGTCCGGTGAGGGTCACCAACCGGCCCGACGCCAACAGCGACCGCGCGGCGGCGACCGCATCCCCACGGCCGATCAGGTCGGTGAGCGGGGTGGGCAGGTTCGTCGACATCCGGACCGCGGCGGGAGGGTCGGCCGGTGCGTCGAGTTCCGGGGCGCGCCGCAGGATGGCCTGTTGCAGTGCGGCCAGTTCCGGACCGGGGTCCAGGCCCTGCTCGTCGACCAGCCGCGACCTCAGCTGGTGGTAGCTGTCGAGGGCCTCGCTCTGCCGGCCGGCGCGGTACAGAGCCCGCATGTGCACCTCCCGCAGCCTCGACCGCAGGGGATGCTGCGCGACCACGTCGCTCAGCTCACCGGCCAGCAGGTGGTGCTCACCCAACTCGAGCCGCGCGGCGGCCTGCTCCTCGAGCGCGACCAGCCGTGCCTCCTCCAGTCGCACGATCGCCGCCCGGGCGAAGGCCTCGCCCGCGAAGTCCGCCAACGCGTCACCGCGCCACAGCGCCAGCGCGTCACCCAGCAGCCCCGCCCCGGTCCTCGGGTCAGGGGCCCGCCGCGCCCGCTCGGTCAGGGCGTGGAACTGGTCGGCGTCGACCGAGTCGGCCTCGACCTGCAGCAGGTACCCGCCCTGCCGGTAGGCCACGAGGCCTCGGCCACCCGGCTCGGCCGCGTCCAGCACCCGTCGCAGCTGCGACACCTTGCCCTGCAGGGTGTTGGCGGGGTTGGCGGGCAGCGCCGCGCCCCAGAGGTCGTCGATCAGCCGCTCGGCGGACACCAACCGGCCGCGGTGCACCAGCAGGTGGGCCAACAGCGCACGGACCTTCAGCTCGGGCAACGTCACCGGCCGGCCGTCGGCCGTCCACACCGCCAGTGGACCGAGCAGCCCGAAGCGCACGCCACAACGGTAGCGCTGCCCGTGCTCCGGACCGTGCTGCGCGGCAGCCGAGCGACAGCCGACCGGCAGCCGACCCACAGGCCCGCTCGCGACAGTGGTGCAGCGGACGGAGGTGAGGGGTCATGAGCGTGGAACGGCTGCGTGTGGTGGTCATCATCGGCAGCATCCGTCGGGGCAGGTTCGGCCCGACCGCGGCCGGCTGGTTCGCCGCGCACGCGAGCGAGCGCGACGACGTCGAGGTGGACGTGGTCGACCTCGCCGAGGCGTGGCTGCCCGAGGTGCTGCCCGACGTGCGCGCCTGCCTGCCCACCCCACAGCCGGTCCGGGACCTCGCCCCGTGGCTGGCTGCGGCCGACGCGTTCGTGGTCGTCACCCCGGAGTACAACCACGGTTTCCCGGGGTCGCTCAAGAACGCGATCGACTGGTTCCGGGAGGAGTGGCAGGCCAAGCCGGTCGCCTTCGTGTGCTACGGCGGCCCGGCCGGTGGCCTGCGAGCGGTCGAGCAGCTGCGCCTGGTCTTCACGGCGGTCGGCGCGGTGCCGATCCGCGAGACCGTCAGCCTCCGCGACCACCGCGACCGGTTCGACTCCGCGGGCCGTCCCCTCGACCGCGGCGCGACGAACGCGGCCGCCACGGCGCTGCTCGGCCAGCTGATCTGGTGGGCCGCACTGCTGCGCGACAACCGCGCCGGCCCGCCGCCGGACACCCGCTGCGACGTGCCACACGACCGCTACCCCCTTCCCCGAGGAATGCGCCGATGACCTCCCACGCTGCACCTCCACAGCCGCTGCGCGCCGGCCCGCGCGAGTGGCTCGGACTGGCGGTGCTCACCCTCACCACCCTGCTCCTCGCCCTCGACGCGAGCGTCCTCTTCCTGGCGTTGCCCCATCTCAGCGCGGATCTGCAGCCCAGCAGCACACAACTGCTGTGGATCATGGACAGCTACGGGTTCATGATCGCCGGGTTCCTGGTCACGATGGGCACCCTCGGAGACCGGATCGGGCGGCGCCGGCTCCTGATGGCCGGCGCGGCCGCGTTCACCGCCGCCTCGGTGATCGCCGCGTACTCGACCAGCGCGGAGATGCTGATCGCGACCCGTGCGCTGCTGGGGCTCGCCGGCGCGGCCATGATGCCGTCCACACTCGCGCTGATCAGCACCATGTTCCGGGACCGCAGGCAACGGGGCATGGCCATCGCCGTCTGGATGGCCAGCTTCTCCGGCGGCACACTCATCGGCCCGGTGGTCGGTGGGGTGCTGCTGGAGAGCTTCTGGTGGGGCTCGGTGTTCCTGCTCGGCGTCCCGGTGGTGGTCCTGCTCCTGGTCACCGCGCCGCTGCTGCTGCCTGAGTACCGGGCCCCGGGCGCCGGCCGGGTGGACCTGACGAGCGTGGCGCTGTCGCTGGCGACGATCCTGCCGGTCGTCTTCGGGCTCAAGGAGCTGGCCGCCCGAGGCCCGGAGTGGCTGCCGGTGCTCTCGATCGTGGCCGGAGCCGTCGCCGGCACCCTCTTCGTGCGCCGGCAGCGAGCGCTGCCGGACCCGCTGCTGGACGTCGGCCTGTTCGCCGATCGCACCTTCCGGGCCGCACTGGGCGTGCTGATGGTCGGGATGGCGACGCTCGCCGGCACCTACCTGTTCGTCACCCAGTACCTGCAGCTGGTCGCCGGGTTGTCGCCGCTGCAGGCCGGCACGTGGATGATCCCCGCCGCGGCGGGCGAGATCATCGGCGCCCTCCTCGCCCCGGTGATCGCACGCCGGGTGCCGCCGGCCTACGTCGTCGGGGCCGGACTGACGATCTCGGCGGTCGGCTACCTCGTCCTCACCCAGGTCGACGCCACCACCGGGCTCGCGGTGCTGATGGCCGGCACCGTCGTCGCCTTCATCGGAAGCGCCCCCATGATGGCCCTGAGCATGGACCTGATCGTCGCCTCGGCACCGCAGGAGAAGTCGGGACAGGCTGCGGCGATCTCGGAGACCAGCGGTGAGCTCGGGGTGTCGGTCGGCATCGCCGTACTCGGCAGCGTGGGGACCGCGGTCTACCGCAACCACGTCGCCGAGTCCCTGCCCGCAGGCCTCCCGCCCGAGGCCGCCGCTGCCACCGCGGACGGCCTCCCCACTGCGGTCGCAGCAGCCGAGCAGCTACCCGATCAGCTCAGCGCCGCGCTGCTCGAACCGGCCCGCGCGGCGTTCACCAGCGGGCTGAACGCCGCCGCCACCCTCACCGCGGTCCTCACGCTCACCCTCGCCGTCGTCGCGGTGACCGTGCTCCGCCACGTCCGGCCGACCGGCGCCGACACCGGCGAAGCGCAGGGCGGCAAAGCGCACTTCGGCAGTTCTCACTGATGGGAAGGAACATCATGACGACAACGACAGTCTCCGTGCTCGGCCTCGGCGCCATGGGGTCGGCGATCGCGAAGACGTTCGTCGACCGCGGACATCGCACGACGGTCTGGAACCGGACCGCGCGCAAGAGCGCGCCGCTGGCCGACGCCGGCGCGACGGCGGCCGCGACCGCCGCGGAGGCCGCGGCGGCGAGCCCGCTCGTCGTGGTCTGCCTGCTCGACAGCACAGCGGTCGACGACGTGCTGGGTGCGGTCGAGGGCGCGGTTGCCGGCAAGGTACTGGTGAACGTCACGAGCGGCTCCCCCGCCCAGGCGCGGGCGAACCAGCGCTGGGCCCGTGACCGCGGGGCCGAGTACCTCGACGGCAAGATCATGGGCGATCCGCCGTACGTCGGCACGCCGAACGTCATGTTCTCGTTCAGCGGTTCCCGCAGCGCGTTCGAGGCTCACGAATCGACGCTGCGGCAACTGGGCACCGTCACCTACCACGGCGACGACCCCGGAGCGGCCGCCGTCGAGTTCATGGCCCAGGTCGCGGTGGGCTACGAGTTCCTCATCGGCTTCCTGCACACGCTCCGACTCGTTCAGGCGGAAGGCGTCGACGTCGCCGAGTTCGCGGAGCGCGTCGCGGACTCGCTGGCCGGCTACCCGCCGCTGCTGACCTCGTTCGGCAAGGCGGTCAAGAGCGGCGAGTACGGGCCCGACCTCGGTCCGCTCGACGTCCAGGCCGCCCTGATGGACGACATGATCGGTCATCGGGAGTCCCTCGGCGTGGAGTCGGTGCGCATGCGGGAGGTCAGGGACCTGATGGATCGCCGGATCGCCGACGGTCACGGCGACCAGGGGTTCTCCAGCTTGTTCGAGTTGCTGGCGGAGCGGAGCGCGTGATCAGGGCGATCGGACGAGGTAGCGCGGCATGGTGGGGGCGATCCAGTCGACGAGCTCCGCCGGCGTCATCGCCACGACCGGCGGTAGACGCAGGACGCAGCGGCACGGAGCCACGCCGAGGGCTTGCGTGGCGACGAGCCCGGCCCGGGTGGGCACCTCCGCGTCCTCGACGAGGCCCGCGACCAGCGGCGTCAGCTGCGCGGCGAAGATGCTGCGTATCCGGTCCGTGGCGCAGCCACTACGAGGTCGCGGTCGCGGAAACCGCGCTGCTCCCGGCCGTGCGTGGCGCCGCTGAGGACGACATCGTGCTCGCCGACGGGTTCTCCTGCCGCACACTCGAAGCCCTCGGCCCGCGGGCCGGGCGCCACCTCGCAGAGCTGTTGGCAGCGGACACAGGAGGAGACCGTGCTGCAGGAAGACCGCGGCGGATCCACGCCCGACCACGGGGCAGGAACGACGCCCGTAGAGCACTGCGCAACGGCGCCCGACGGTGCCCGGATCGGGTTCGACACCCTCGGGACGGGCGAGCCACTGGTGCTGTTGGCCGGACAGGCCAATTCCCGGCGCTGGTGGGACCTGGTCCGGGAGGACTTCGCCGGGTCGTTCACGACGGTCGCGGTCGATCACCTGGGCACCGGGAACAGTGACAGCCCCGAGGGCGCGGCGTGGAGCACCCGGCGGTTCGCCCGGGACGTGGTCGCCGTGCTGGACGAGCTCGGGATCGAGCGGGCGCACGTCTACGGCACGTCGATGGGTGGGCGGATCGCGCAGTGGGTCGCGGTCGACCATCCGGAACGGCTCGGTGCGCTCGTACTCGGGTGCGCCACCGGCGGCGGTGCTGGCTCCGTCCCGCCCGACCCGGAGGTGCTGCGTCCGCTGGCCGACGAGCCTGGCATCGCGCGCGAGGCGCTGACCGGCCTCATGGTCGGCCTGCACTGGCGATGGAGCCACCCCGGTCCGGTGCCGTTCCTGGGCGACGACACGATGACCGCTCACGCCCGACGGGAACACCGCCGGGCCAGCCAGGCCCATGATGCGTGGGATGTGCTGCCCGGGATCGTCGCGCCGACGCTGGTGCTGCACGGCGACGCGGACGCGTTGACCCCGGTCGAGAACGGCCGGCGCCTCGCCGCCCGCATTCCCGGCGCGCAGCTGTACGTGATCGCCGGCGCCAGACACGCCTACTTCGCGGAACGGCAGGAACAGGCCAGTGCGGCGGTCCTGCGATTCCTCGCCGCCCACCCGCTCCCGCCGTCCTCCGGAAACGTCGAATCGAGCTAATGGCCGTGCCCGTGGCCGGTCACCGGAGGCCGCGTCGCTCTGGCCCTGATGCCGACCACCGCCTTCCGCACCGTGCCGCTGCACGGCTGGCGTCCCTGCCAGCTCCCCTGCACGACGGCCGCCGATCCGAGCGGCGTTCCGCGTTGATCCCGCGCGTCACCGCCAGGTGCCGGCCTGACGCACTACGTCCTCCGCGAACGCGGACGCAGCCTGGGAGCTGATCACGGCTCCCGTTGCCGGAGCAACCGGAGGACCTGTTGGCGGACCCGGCTGAGGTCGGCGCCCCGGTTGACCAGCACCTGAGCCGCAACGCCCTCACCCTCACCGACGAGCCCGAGCAGGAGGTGCTCGGTGCCGACGTACGTGCTGCCGAGCTGCAGCGCCTCATCCAGCGACAGCTCCAGCACCTTCTTGGCCCGTGGCGTGAACGGGATGTGCCCGCTCGGCTCCTGCTGGCCTCGGCCGATGATCTCCTCGACCTGCTGGCGGACGCCCTCCAGGGCGATCCCGAAGGGTTCCAGGGCCTTGGCGGCCACTCCTTCGCCCTCGTGGATGAGGCCGAGGAGGATGTGCTCGGTGCCGATGTAGTTGTGATTGAGCAGTCCGGCCTCGTGCTGCGCCAGAACGACCGTCCGCCGTGCCCGGTCGGTGAAGCGCTCGAACATGCACCTACGATGACACACTCCGCGCGGCCGGCTCGGCGGCCGCACCGCAGCTCAGCGATCCATCAGTGGCTACGCGAGCCGACGCACCCGACCGATCAGCTCGGGCAGCCGCTCGAGCTGATCGGGGTCGGACAGCGCCGACCCCAGCGACACCGCGGACGCCCCCGCGTCCAGGTACTGCTCGGCGTTCGCCACCGACATCCCGCCGGTGGCCACGAACCGCACCTCCGGGAACGGCCCGCGCATCGACCCGAACCACCCCGCCCCCAGGTCCGCGGCCGGGAAGGCCTTGAGCCAGGTCAGCCCCAGCTCCCCGGCCTGCTGCACCTCCGATGCGGTGGCGACGCCGGGCAGATGGGGCAGATCCGCGGCGAGCGAAGCCTCGGCGACGGAGCGGGAGAAGCCCGGGGCGACCGTGAACGCCGCGCCCGCCCCGGCAGCGCCCTCGAGCCGTTCGACGGTCGTGACCGTGCCGGCCCCCACCACCGCCCCGCGTGCGCGCCCCGCTTCGACGGCGGCCGCCAGCGTCGCGACGGCCTCCGCGGACTGCACCGGGATCTCGACCACCGCGACGCCCAGGTCCCAGGCGCGCTCGCACAGTTCGAGGGTGCGGTCGAGGTCGAAGCCGCGCAGGATCGCCATCAGCGGCAGGCTCGCGAAACCCCGGGTGAAGAGCGAACCGGTGGAGATCGCGTCGTCGGTCACGCTGTTGCCCCCAGCTCCTGGTCGAAGACGGATCGCAGCGACGACGCGTCGGCGTGGTCGCCCAGTGACCGCAGGGCGAACCCGGCGACGCGGTGCCCCCACCGCAGCCGCACCGGCGGGGTCGCACCACGCAGCAGACCCGAGAGGTAGCCCGCGGCGAACGCGTCCCCGGCCCCGACCGGCTCCACGACCTGCACCGGCTCGGCCGCCACGAAGGTCCGCTCCCCCGCCTCGAACACCGTCGCCCCGACGTCGGCGTCCTTGACCACGACGGCGGGGCCGTGGCCGACCACCCGGGCCACCGCGTCCGGGCTGTCGGCGCCCCACACCCCCGCGGCCTCGTCCAGGCCCACGAACACGACATCGGCCGCCCGCGCCAGGTCCAGCAGCACCGGAGCCGCCTCCGTCGCCGACCACAGCCCGGGCCGGTGGTTCACGTCGAACGACCGCAGCACCCCGGCCGCCCCCGCGCGCGCGAACAGCATCGACGCCATCTCCCGCGCCGACGCCGACAGGGCGGGAGTGATCCCCGACAGGTGCACCAGCCGGGTGGCCGAGAGGTCGAGCCGGTCCAGGTCCGCCGTCGACAGCCGCGACGCCGCCGATCCCGAGCGGTAGTAGTGCACGGTCGTCGCCGCCCCGTCGGAATCCTTGAAGTAGACGCCCGTGGGCGCGGCCGGGTCGCGCTCGACCGACCCCACGTCCACCCCGCCGCCACCGATCTCGTCCAGCACCCGCGCACCCAGCGGATCAGCCCCGACCCGGCTCAACCACGCCGTGCGGTGCCCGAGGTCGGCCAGGTAGAGCGCGACCGTCGACTCCGCACCGGCGACGGCCAGTACCGCCGAGCGGGCCGCTGCCAGCCGCTGCCCACCGTCCGGGGCGACGAGGACCATCGACTCCCCGACGCACACGACCTCCGCCGCACGGCTCACTGCCCGGCCGCCTACCGGGTCGGTCGCCCGCGCCGGCAGGGCGGTGCGCTCCGGGGCGTGACGACCTCCACGGGGCGGATCCTAGTGCCGTGGTGTCCGCGAAGACCCGTTCAGAAGGTGATCAGGGCGTTCGGACCTCAGTCGAAGTCGGTGCTCGTGCTCAGCTCCCGCCACGCTTCGAGTTCGCGGCGTTGGGCGTCGAGGACCCCGCTCGCGGCGTCGACGGCGTCGGTGCCGAGCAGGAGCAGGCCGGGTGGTTCGGGCGACTCCACCGCGGTGATGATCGCCCGGGCGGCCCGTTCGGGGTCGCCGGGCTGGGTTCCGTGGGCGGTGTCGTGCTCCTTGCGCCGGCGGCCGGCGGTCTCGGCGTAGTCGGCGATCGGCTCGGCGGACTGGGTGAGGGATCGGCCGGCGAAATCGGTGCGGAACCCGCCGGGTTCGACGGCCATGGCGGTGATGCCCAGCGGGTGCAGTTCCTTGCGCAGGGAGCCGGTCATCGCTTCGAGCGCGGCCTTGACCGCCGCGTAGTAGCCGGATCCGGGCGGGCAGATGCGGGCGCCGATCGAGGAGATGTTGACGATGGCGCCGCTGCGGCGGGCGCGCATGCCCGGCAGCACCGCTTTGATCATCGCGACGGCACCGGAGAAGTTGGTGGCGAACAGCCGCTGCACGTCGGCGTCGTCGCCCTCCTCGACCGCCGCCCGGTAGCCGTACCCGGCGTTGTTCACCAGGACGTCGACCCCGCCGAACCGGTCGTCGGCGCGGCGCGCGACCTCGACGATCCCGGTGGGATCGGTGACGTCGAGGGTGAGCGCGAGGGCCCGGTCCGGGTGGGCCGCCTCGAGGTCCTGCACCGCGGTGACGTCGCGGGCGGTGACGACCGCGTTGTCGCCCCGGGACAGCACCGCCTCGGCCAGGGCGCGGCCGAGTCCGGTCGAGCAGCCGGTGATCAGCCAGGTGGACATGGGTACTCCTCTGGGTCGATCGTCGCTGCCGGTCGACGTGCCGGGTTCAGCCCCGCTTCGTGTGGCTGCGCGGGCCCTTGCCGCGGCGGGTGTGCTCGGCGCTCTGCGGGCCGGTGTGGGTAGGCGGCTGGCCGCTCTTCTTCGCCCGGCGCTCGGCGCGGTTGGCGGGCGGCGCCTCGGTGTCGGCCGGAGTGTCGGCCTCCGCTTCAGCGGGGACGGCAGCGGCAGGCTCGGGGGACGGGGCGGAACCGGTCACGGGAACTCCTCGATCGGACGGCGACCACCGTCGGTCGGCCGGATCGGGAGATCGTCCGGTCGAACCAGCCTAAACCGCGCGCGGTTCGGGCCACCCCGGACCCGGACCCCGCCACAGCAGAACGATCCGGTCACCCGTCCACCGGGCACCCGCCCGACGGCGGCGCTGCCGCGGTCCGGGGTCGAGCAGCTCAGTCCCGCCCGGCGAAGACGTCGGCCACCCAGTCCGCGATGAACGTCGAGACGTGCGGCAGGTGGTCGAGCCCGATGTGCTCGGTGGCGCCCTCCTCGGGCGTGAACACCCGGAGCTCGCGGTGCGGGCTGTGCACGGCCTGGTCGTGCGAGCGATGGGCGTAGGCCAGCGGGATCTGCCGGTCGTTCGCCCCGTGCGCGATCAGGAACGGCACCTCGATGTGCTCGACCACGCCGTCGAGGTTGACCGCGTCGGCGAAGTCGATGAACTCGTCCAGGTCGGTGTGGCCCCACACCCACAGCCCGTGCTCCCAGTAGTGCGGGACCGGCCGCTCGCCCTCGCGCTCCAGCCGGCGCCGCTGCACCGCGCCCCAGTCGTGGTTCGCGCCCCAGGCCACCACGAGCGCGAGCCGCTTCTCGAACGCCGCCGCGCGGGGCGCGTAGTAGCCGCCGAGCGACCAGCCGACCAGCCCGATGCGGGCCGGGTCGACGTCGTCGCGGGCGAGCAGGGAGTCGACGCACGCGGCCGCCCACGCCTCGGTGTCCACGCGGGCGGTGAGGCCCTGCAGGCGCAGCGCCTCGCCCGAGCCCGGGCAGTCGACCATGAGGCAGGAGATCCCGCGGGCGGCCAGCTCGGCCCAGTGCCCGCTGCTGTACATGTGCTCCTTGGTCGAGTCCAGCCCGTTCCACATGATCATCACCGGCGCCGGGCCGGCGTCGGTGGCCGGGGCGGCGCTGAAGTAGGCCGGCAGGGTGGTGCCCTCGTAGGGCACCTCGACCCGGCTGATCCGCGGGTCCTTCAGGTCGAACGCCCTCTGCTGCAGCTCCAGCACCCGCCGGTAGCTGGGCAGCCGGTCGGGATCGGAGTTGGAGAGCATGCGCTCGGCCTGGCAGAGGTAGTTCGTGGCCCGGGCGTAGAGCTGGCCCGCGGTGCGCCGGTGCCCGGCCTTCTCGGCCCGCCCGGCCTGGTCGACGAGCTGGTCGGTGAGCGCGGTCCAGGCCCGCAGGAACTCGGACGTGCCGGCGTCCTCGCCGCGGCCGGCGGCCTCGCGGATCGGCCGGCAGGCCCGGTCGACCTCGTCGATCAGCGCGCCGGAGTTCAGCGTGGCCACCACGCCCAGGTTCCACACGTAGTTGCCGGGGAAGTACTCGAACACGGGGAGTCCTCTCGGGTCCGCTCAGGACGGGCGTCTGCGGGTGCGCGGACGCGGCCGGGCCGGCCGCACGGGCGGCAGGTCGATCCCGGCGACCACGCGGTTGCGGATGGTGCCGATGCCCTCGACGGTCATCTCGACGACGTCGCCGGGGCGCAGCGGCGGCGGGGTCCGCTCGCCGCGCCGGCCCCACAGCTCGGCGAGGCAGCCGCCGTTGCCGCAGGTCCCGGAGCCGAGCACGTCCCCGGGCCGGATCCGGGTGCCGCGCGAGGCGTAGGACAGCAGCTCCTCGAAGGGCCAGCCCATGTTGGACAGCAGGTCCTGGCCGACCTCGGCGCCGTTGACCGATACCCGCATGTCCAGGGCGAGGAAGCCGTCGACGTCGCGGTGGGGCTCCAGCTCGTCGGCGGTGGCCAGCCACGGGCCCAGGGTGGTGGCCGAGTCCTTGCCCTTGGCCGGCCCGAGGTTGACCTTCATCTCGCGGCGCTGCAGGTCGCGGGCCGACCAGTCGTTGAGGATCGTGTAGCCGAAGACGTGGTCGCGGGCCTGCTCCGGGGTGAGCGAGGCGCCGTCGCGGCCGTTGACGGCGCGAACCACGGCGGCCACCTCCAGCTCGAAGTCGAACGCTTGCGACCCGGGCGGCCGCGCCCGTCGCGGAGACCACCGGCGCGCCCCCGCGGCTGCCGTGGCGGCAGCTGGCCGCTCCGGTCGGGGTCACCCTGCTCGGCGGCCT
>JASLAP010000627.1 GCA_030147065.1 Pseudonocardia sp.
TGCCCTCGTGGACCAGCTCGTAGTACTCGTAGCCCTGGCCGACGACGAACACGGTGCCCATCAGCAGGGTCAGCATGTACCAGCGGCGCAGCCCGAACACGTCCCCGCGCTCGGCGGCGAACACGCCGAACTGGCAGGTGACCGAGGACAACACCAGGATGATCGTGATCACCAGGGCGTACGGCACGTTCAGCTCGGTCGGCGGCGTCGGCCACTCCCCGGTGGTGTTCTGCGCCCGCACCGTGAAGTAGATCGCGAACAGGCCGGCGAAGAACATCAGCTCGCTGGACAGCCAGACGATCGTGCCAACGCTGACCAGGTTCGGGCGATTCAGCGAGTGGATGCGCGCGCTGATCGTGGGAGCCGCTGTCGTCACCCGGGCATTATGACCCCCGACCAACTTCTACGGCCTGTCGGGGATCCCACTCGGCGCGGCGCGCCCGGCGGCTCCGCCCCGGCCGCCCCTGCGGGGGTGGGCGGTCGGGCACCCGGGCGGGTTCCGGGGCGGTCTAGAGTTCGCGCCGTGAGCAGCCCCGTCGCCCGCGAGACCCTGACCGTGCTGGTGTTCAGCCACCGTCCCGACGTCCGCGAGGCGATCATGACGGCGATCGGCCGGCGCCCCGCGCCCGACCTGGGCCGGGTGCGCTTCCTGGAGGCCGGCGGGGTGGCCGAGGTGCTGGCCGCCGCCGACGCCGGGGAGGTCGACCTGGCCGTGCTGGACGGCGAGGCCCAGCCGACCGGCGGGATGGGGCTGTCCCGCCAGCTCAAGAACGAGATCGACGACTGCCCGCCGATCGTGGTCACCGCCCGCCGCCGCGACGACCGGTGGCTGGCCACCTGGTCGCAGGCCGACGCGGTGCTGGTGCACCCGCTGGACCCGCTGACCGCCGCCGAGACGGTGGCCGACGTGCTGCGCCGGGCGACCGCCGCGGACCCCGCGATCCGTGGCTGACGGGCAGAGCTGGCCGGGTCTGCTCGGCCGGCTGCTCCGCGGCGAGCACCTGGCGGCCGAGGACACCGCCTGGGTGATGGACCGGGTGCTCTCCGACGAGGCCACGGCCGTCCAGCTGGCCGGGTTCCTGGTCGCGCTGCGGGCCAAGGGCGAGACGCCCGACGAGGTGGCCGGGCTGGCCGCGGCGATGCTGGAGCACGCCCGCCGGGTGCAGGTGCCGGTCCGCGCGGTCGACGTCGTGGGCACCGGCGGCGACCAGGCGCACACCGTCAACATCTCCTCGATGGCCGCGGTGGTGGTGGCCGCGGCCGGGGTCCCGGTGGTCAAGCACGGCAACCGGGCGGCGTCCTCGGCCAGCGGCGCGGCCGACGTGCTGGAGGCCCTCGGGGTGGCCGTCGACCTGCCGCCCGACGGGGTGGCGGCCTGCGTGGCCGAGGTCGGCATCGGGTTCTGCTTCGCCCCGGTGTTCCACCCGGCGATGCGGCACACCGCGGTGGCGCGCCGCGAGCTGGGCGTGCCGACCGCGATGAACGTGCTCGGTCCGCTGACCAACCCGGCCCAGCCGGCGTCCGGCCTGGTCGGCTGCGCCGACGCCCGGCTGGCCCCGGTGATCGCCGAGGTGCTCGCCGGGCGCGGGACCTCCGCGCTGGTCGTGCGCGGCGACGACGGCCTGGACGAGCTGACCACGACCACCACCAGCACGGTCTGGGTGGTCGGCGGGGGAGAGGTGCGCACCGCGACGGTGGACCCGGCGGCGATGGGCATCGCCCCGGCCCGCCGCGAGGACCTGCGCGGCGGCGACCCGGCGACCAACGCCGAGGTGTTCCGGGCGCTGGTGGCCGGGCGACCGGGGCCGGTGCGCGACGCCGTGCTGCTCAACGCGGCCGCCGCGGTGGTGGCGTTCGACGGACCGCACGACGACCCGGTGGCCCGGCTCCCCGCCGCGCTGGAACGGGTGGCCGCCGCGGTGGACTCCGGGGCCGCGGCCGACCTGCTCACCCGCTGGACGGCGTTCTCCGCCGCCCGCCGCTGACCCCCGACCGGCCGGGCTCAGCCGGCCGGGTCGAGGAAGATCTGGGTCTGGGCCGCCGGGTCCAGCAGGATCGCCGCGCCCACCGGCACCAGCTGCCCGAGGACCGCCAGGCAGAGCACCACCGCCAGCACCGCCGGCCCGACCGGTGGACCGGGTCGGCCCGGTGCGGCCCGGTGCCGCCCGCCGGTCGCCCGGCCCGGGCCCGGCCGCAGCAGCGGGATGGTGGCGACCACGGCCACGAACACCAGTGCCCACCAGCGGCGGTAGTCGATCGCGATGGTGGTCAGGCCGAGCGCGGCCACCACGTGCCAGGCGGTGAGCAGCCAGAACAGCCGCGGCTCGCGCCGTCCGGTGAGGTGCCAGACCAGCCCGGCGGTCAGCAGGCAGCAGCCGCCGAGCGCCACGGTGAGCAGCGGCACCACCCACGGGGCGATCTGGGCGAGGTTGGCCAGGGCGTCGTCGAGGTCCTGGGTCAGCGCGGCGATCGAGTTGACCTCGCTGGTCACGGTGATGTCGGGGCGCACCGCGTTCGCCTCGGCGACCAGGGCCAGCAGCACCCGGTCCGGCGGGTCGGCGGTCAGTCCCCAGACGCCGAGCAGGGCTCCGGGCAGCACCGCGGCGAGCCCGGCGGCGAGGCGGGACGCCGTCCGGGCGCGGGGGAGCGAGCGCGCCACGACCAGCAGGGCCAACGGGGCGACGAACGCGACCAGGAACTCCTGGCTCGCCGCGGCGACCAGGACCGCGGTCCCCGACACCGCCATCGCCGGAACGGGACCGAGCCGGGCGGCCGCCACGCCGACGACGACCAGCGCGGCGAAGCCGATCGGGTCGTAGCGCCCGAGGTCCTGGGTCACCAGCGAGAAGGTGAACGGCGACGCGACCAGCAGGGCGGCCACGGTCGGCCGCAGCGGGCCGGCGGTGGCCCGGACGACGGTGACGACGAGCACGGCCAGTGCGCCGACGCCGATCACCAGCAGCACCACCGCGGCCCCAGTGATCTGCCAGGCCGCCGGGTACCCGCCGGTGACCAGGGCCAGCACCTGGCCGGGCAGCCCGCGCCGGATGAAGCCGTTGTCGTAGGTCAGCCAGAACTGCCCGGCCTGCCAGGTCTCCACGGGGTAGGGCCGGGTGACCGTCCGGACCAGCGTGACCAGGCCGATGAGCGCGGTCGCGGCGAGCACCCCGACCACGACCCACCGCGGCGCCCGGGGGGTCGTGGCCACTTCCGGGCGCGGCGGAGGTGGGTGCGGGAGCATCAGGACGGCCATACAAGCGGCTTATCAGCCTGATTGTCCGGTTCGTTACGCCGGTGCGCGGCTGTCGCCCGGATCACCCGCCCGGCAGGGCCGGTGAGCCGCGCTCAGTCCAGGCCGATGGAGAAGGCGGCCTCGGTGTCGTGGCTGCTGTAGGAGCGGAACGCGATGTGGGTGTCGGTGCGGCGCACGCCCTCGACCTTGCTCAGCCGCCCGGCGATCACGTCGGCGAGCTGCTCGTGCTCGGCGACCTTGACCATCGCGACCAGGTCGACGTCGCCGGCGCAGGAGTAGACCTCGGTGACCCCGTCCAGGTCGGCGATCGCCTGGGCGGTCTCCGGGATCCGGTCGGTCGCGCAGTGCACCAGGACGATCGCGGTGATCACGAACGGCTCCCTCGGGTCGGTCGGTGGGTGTCGGGCAGCACGCTAGCCCAGCCGCGCCTCCTCCGGGTCGGGGTCCACCGGCCTGGCGCGTTCGGCCCAGGGCAGCCAGGCCGCGGCGCCGCGGGCCGGCTCGGTCCAGGCCGGCTCGGCCCGCACCAGCCGGGTGCCGCCGGTGGTCAGCCAGCGGTGCAGCAGCCGGACCTCCTCGACCGGGGCCCCGCGCAACGGGCCGGGGTCGGGCAGCACGGTCTGCGCGCCCAGCCGCAGCGCGTCGATCACCGGCATCGGGGCGACGCCGCGGCGGGCCACCCCGGCCGCGGCGAGCCGGCCGTACCGGACCACCGCGACCTCCCAGCCGCCCGTGCCGTCCGGCCGGGCGCCCACCAGCTCCTCGATCGCGGCCAGCGCGGCCAGCCGCTGCGAGCGCTGCAACCCGGTGATCAGCGCGGCCAGCTGGTCGCGGCGGGTGGCGGCGATCTCGTAGCGGCCGTCCTCGCCCAGCGCGGCGACCCGCTCGGCCAGCCGGCGCAGGGCGGTGTCGTCGTCGCCGCCGGTCAGCTCGCGCAGCGCGCGCACGGCCGGGGCGTACTGCTCGGGGGTCTGCAGGCCGGCGCACGGTGCGGCGCACCGCTGCAGCTCGTGCAGCGCGCACGGGGTGGCCGACGCGCCGCGGGCCGGGATCCGCTGGGTGCACGGCCGCAGCGGCACCGCGTCGAGCAGGGTGTCCACCGCGGCGGCGGCCGCGCGCCGGGAGGCGAACGGGCCCACCGCGCCATCGCGCGGCAGCCCGGCCGGCGCCCGGGTGACCACCGACAGCCGGGGGAACGCCTCGGCGGTGGGCACCACCCACCAGCCGCGGTGCGGGCGCCGGGACCGGCGGTTGTAGCGCGGCTGGTGCGCGGCGATCAGCCGCAGCTCGCGGACCCCGGCCTCCAGCGCGTGCGCGCAGACCACGGTGTCCACCCGCTCGGCCAGCGACACCATGTCCCGGACCCGGCGGCGGCGCTCGCCCGCGGTGAAGTAGCTGCGCACCCGGCGCTGCAGGTCGCCGCTGGTGCCGACGTAGAGCACCTCGTCGCGGGGGCCGCGGAACAGGTAGACCCCGGGGGCGGCGGGCACGCCGCGGGCCAGCTCGCGCTTGCGGCGCTGCCCGGTCGTCGGCCGGTGCGGGGCGGACTCGCGGGTCAGCGCGAGCAGCTCCTCCAGGCTCTGCACGCCCAGGTTGCCGACCCGCTCCAGCAACCGGTGCAGCACCTCGACGGTGGCCCGGGCGTCGGCCAGGGCCCGGTGGGTGGGGGTGGTCTCGGTGCCGAACAGCCGGGCCAGCGCGCCCAGCCGGACGCTGGGCGCCTCGTCGTGCGGCAGCACCGCGCGGGCCAACCGGGCGGTGCACAGCACCGGGGGACGCGGCCACGGCTGACCGTGCCGCTCGCAGGCCGCACGCAGGAAGCCGGAGTCGAACGGGGCGTTGTGCGCCACCAGCACCGAGCCGCGCAGGAACTCCAGCAGCGTGGGCAGCACGGTCGGCAGCCGGGGCGCGCCGGCGACCATGGCGGTGGTGATGCCGGTGAGCGCGACGATGTTCGGCGGCAGCCCGGTGCCCGGGTCGACCAGCGTGGCCAGCTCACCGACGCGCTCGCCGCCGCGCACCTTCACCGCGCCGATCTCGGTGATGGCGTCGGCTCGGGCCGAGCCGCCGGTGGTCTCCAGGTCGAGCACCACGAAGGTGACCTCGCGCAACGGGGTGCCGAGCTCGTCGAAGGACAGCTGGGGAGCGGGGCCGGGCACGGGGGCGGACGCTAGCCGGGGCCCCCGACAGATCCGATCGGGCGCGCCCCGCGGGTTCGACAGGCGATCGTCAGGCTGCATCCGCGCCCCTGACCGCGCGTCATCTGTGGCCCGGCCCTTACCCCGCTAACCTGGAGCGATGCCGAGCGCGGAGAACACCCCACCCCCGGGGGTAAGGGGCGGGCCCGGCATGCCGGTGGACGGCGGTGGCGGCGCGGGCGGGCCCGGGCCGGACACCAGCCCGGACACCCCCTTCGGCGCCACCTCGGACGCCACCCTGCACCCCACCCTGGATGCCGCCCTCGATGCCGTGGACGCGGTGCTGGGCGCGTCCGACGTTCCCCGCGACGACAGCGTTCCCCGCGACGACAGCGCGTCCGAACCGCCGTCCGTGGACTGGGACCGGCTGCCCGACGCCGTGCGGGCCCGGTTGGCCGACCTGGCCTCGACCGCGGTCGGCGCGATGAAACCGGCCGAGATCCCGGTGCCGCTGCGCCGGCTGGCCCGGTTCACCCCGGCCAAGCGGGCCAAGCTCGGCGCGGGCGCGCTGGTCGCCGAGCTGGCCCGGTCCGCGGCGTTCCGCGCCGACGTCGTCGCCTGGTGGGACGAGCACCGTCCCGGTGAGCTGGCCGCCGAGGTGGCCTCCGACGCCGTCGACCCGCTCACCGCCGCGGCGGCGAAGGTGCTGGTCGGCGACCCGTCCGCGGCCGAGGCCGTGGTAGCGGCGGCCCGCCGCGGCGAGGTCGGCGAGCTGCGCGCCGAGCTGGACGCCGCGCTGTCGCGGGTGGACAAGCTGACCATCGAGCTGGAGCGGCTGCGCGGCGAGCTCACCGAGTCCCGGTCGCAGGAGCGCACGGCGGGGGCCCAGCGCGACGTCGAGTACCAGCAGCTGCGGCGGCGGGTCTCCGAGCAGGGCGCCAAGCTGCGCACGGCCCTGGACGCGCTGGCCGTGGCCGAGCGGTCCACCGAGGACGTCCGCCGCACCGCGGCGGCCGAGCTGGACGCCCTGCGCGCCGAGCGCGACCGCGAGCGCCGCCGCGCCGACGCCGAGCGCCGCCGCGCCGAC
>JASLAP010000225.1 GCA_030147065.1 Pseudonocardia sp.
GCCCGCGGCGCGGGCGTTGCGCACCCACTGCGCGCCCGGGTAGCCGGCGACCAGGTAGCGGGCGCCGTCGAGCTCCATCGGCGAGACCGGGGTGCGGCGCAGCTTGCCCGAGCGCCGCCCCGGCAGGGTGAGCACGACGACCGGGGCGCCGAGGCGGCCCAGCGCGCGCACCACCGGGTTGACCACGGCCAGCCAGCGCGGGGGTGTGCCCTGTCCGGTCACCGGACCTCCTTCGGGTGTCGTCCGGGGTGACTCGACCCCGGGCGGGAACTCATCGGTCATCGGGACATCTCCCGGAAGCGGTGCACGGCCAGCGGCGCGAACACCGCCACGATCAGCGCGGGCCAGAGCAGGGCCATCAGCACGGCGTGCTCGCTGACCCAGCTCGCAGCGCCCCAGCCGGGGTTGCCGAACAGCTCGCGGGCGGCCGCCGCGGTGGACGACAGCGGGTTCCACTCGGCGAGCACGCCCAGCACGACGGGCATGCTGGCCGGGGCGACGAACACCCCGGACAGGAACGCGAACGGGAACTCGAAGGTCTGCACCGCGGTGACCGCACCCGGCCCGCGCACCAGCAGCCCGAGGTAGATCCCCACCCACAGCAGCGCGAAGCGCAGCCACAGCAGCAGGCCGACCGCGGCCAGGCCCGCGGCCGGGCCCCCGGTGGGCCGCCAGCCGACCAGCAGCGCGGCCAGCAGCAGCACCACCAGCGAGATCGCCGAGATCACCAGGTCGGCCACCGCCCGCCCGCCCAGCACCGCGGCCGCCGACATCGGCATCGACCGGAACCGGTCGGTGATCCCGCGCTGCGCGTCGGTGACCACCGCGACCATCGTCGCCGACAGGCCGAACAGCATCGTCATGGTGAACAGGCCCGGCGACAGCGCCTGCCGGTAGTCCCCGCCCGGGGCCTGCATCATCCCGCCGAGCAGGTAGGTGAACATCAGCAGCAGCAGGATGGGGAACCCGATCCCGGCGGCCAGCTCGCCCGGCCGGTGGCGCAGGTGGGTCAGGTAGCGCCCGGCGAGCGTGGCGGTGTCGGTCAGCGCCCAGCGCAGCGGCGAGCCGGTCATCGGGGTGATCGCGGCCGTGGTCGGGGCGGTCATGCCGGCACCTCCGCCTCGGTTCCGGCCGCCTCGTCGGTGAGCCGCAGGAACACCTCGTCCAGGGTCGGCCGGCGGACGCTGAGGTCCTCGGCGTCGACCCCGGCGCTGGTCAGCCCGGCCAGGGTGGCCGCCAACGCCGCCATCCGGTCGGCGACCGGTGCGGTGGCCCGGCGCAGGTCGGCGTCGACGTCGGCGGGCGCCCCGGCGACCCCGGCCACCACCGCCGCGGCCGCGGTCAGGTCGTCGGGGTGGCGGACGACGACCTCGATGCGGTCCCCGCCGATGCGGGCCCGCAGGTCGTCGGGGGTGCCCTCGGCGATCACCCGCCCGCCGCCGCCCCGGGGTGCGGCGAGCACCGAGATGCGGGCCGCGAGCTGGTCGGCCTCGTCGAGGTACTGGGTGGTCAGCAGGACGGTGGTGCCCCCGGCGACCAGGTTCCGCACCGCGGCCCACACCTCGGCGCGCCCGCGCGGGTCGAGCCCGGTGGTCGGTTCGTCGAGGAACAGCACGGCCGGGGCCAGGATCATGCCCACCGCGATGTCCAGCCGGCGGCGCATCCCGCCGGAGTAGGCGCCGACCGCCCGGCCGGCCGCACCGGTCAGGTCGAACTGCTCGAGCAGTTCCGCGGCGCGGCGGCGGGCGTCGACCGGGGACAGGTGCAGCAGCCGGCCGAACAGGACCAGGTTGGCGCGGCCGTCGAGCACCTCGTCGAGGGCGGCCTGCTGGCCGATCAGCCCGATCCGGCGCCGGACGTCGGCGGCCCGGGTGCCGACGTCCAGCCCGTCGATCTCGGCGTGCCCGGAGTCCGGGCGCAGCAGGGTGGCCAGGATCCGCACGGCGGTGGTCTTCCCGGCCCCGTTGGGGCCGAGCAGGCCGTGCACCGTGCCGGGCGGGACGGTCAGGTCGAACCCGTCGAGGGCGGGCGCGGTGGAGCCCGGATAGCTCTTGCGGAGGGCGGTGGCCCGGATGGCGGGTCTGGTGGCGGGTGGCATGGCGCTCCCTGTGCTCGCATGCGGTACTCAAACTTGAATCCCGATCGTCGAGTGTGCCCGAGCCGGGCCGGCTCGGGCAAACCAGATTCCGTTCTACGTACGGATATTGCGCCGAACGGTCGTCACAGCAGGTCGGGCCAACTGCCGGGGCGTCCGGGCGACCCGGGCTCACCGGCCATCGGGTAGTCGCCGGCGACCAGCCGCTCGAGCAGGCCGCGGGTCCAGTCCGCGTCGCGGGTCGCGTTGTGCTCCCAGAGCCCGAACAGCTCGCGCACGTGCGGGGGGTCCGCCCAGCCCGCCACCTGCGCCGCCGCCTTGTCGCGGACCTCCTCGAGGGTGGCCAGTCGCTCGCGCAGCAGCCCGACGGCATCGGCGCGGGGGAGGGAGGGCAGCAGCGCCAGCGCGGCGCCGAGCAGGTCCGGTCGCGGGTGGGGCCGGCGCAGCGCGTCGCGCAGCAGCCGCTGGAACTCGGCCTCGCCGCGCTCGGTGAGCTCGTAGTCGGTGCGCCCGGGGACCTCGTCGTGGTCGAGCAGGAAGCCGTCGGCGGTCAGCCGGCGCAGCGCGTGGTAGATCGAGCCCCACTTGACGTTGGCCCACTCGTCGGCGCCCCAGGACACCAGATCGCTGCCCACCCGGTAGCCGTGCGCCCGGCCGTAGCCGCGGACGACGCCCAGCACCAGCAACCGGGTCGCGGACATGCCGTTCAGGGTAGGGGGCGGCGGGCCGACCGCCCGGTGACCGCGCGCTCAGGGGTGCAGCGCGGCGCCCTTGGTGACCTTGTCGACCGCGTTGCGGGGACCGTGCACGGCCAGCCCGACCAGGTCCAGCCCGGCCGTGGGCACCGCGCGGACGGCGGCCCGGTTGGCCTCGTCGTGGCCGGTGGCGAACAGTTCGGCGGTGAACACCGCCGTCGGCAGCCCGCGCCGGACCGCCCGCTCGTGGGCGGCGGTGAGCACGGCCTTGTTCCCGCTGAGCACCAGCACCGGCTGGCGGAACATCGGCAGGTACGCCACGCCGTCGCCGTCGCGGTAGGGGTCGCCGATCAGCTCGGCGTTGGTGGCGATGCCCGAGGCGAGGAAGGCGGTGACGTTGAGCCGCTGCCAGGTCTCCAGGTCGTCGCGCAGCAGGACGGCGATCTTGGTGTCGAAGTGCACGGTCCGAGTGTGGGCGGGCCGGTGGGCCGGTTCTTGTACGTTCGACGCATGCCGGGGGCCTCGCTGCGGGCGTGGGTGCCGGGCGTGCCGGGGATCACCGAGGTCCTGCACGCCCGGTACACCGACCACGCCTACCCGGTGCACGCCCACGACACCTGGACGCTGCTGGTGGTCGACGAGGGCGCGGTGCGCTACGACCTGGACCGGCGCGAGCACGGCGCGCTGCGTTCCACGGTCACCCTGCTGCCCCCGCACGTGGCGCACACCGGCCGGGCGGCCACCGCCCACGGGTTCCGCAAGCGCGTGCTCTACCTGGACACCGGCGT
>JASLAP010000322.1 GCA_030147065.1 Pseudonocardia sp.
CCTCGGTGAGGATGGCTGCCGCCTCGGCCGCCGTCGGCGGGGCGGGATTAGGTCGCGGCACGGGAGGCGGCTCGGTCTGCTCGATCGGACTGACCGCGATCCAGCCCCACCGCACTGCGCGGCCGAAGGCACCACTGAGGATGGCGTGCACGACTCGGATGCTTCCCTCAGCCAGTGGGACGCATCGATGAGGAGCGCACGCCCGCTCACACCAGCGGCACCGTTCCTTCGGGTCGCCACTCGTGGCCTTCACGCACTTGCGCCGAGCGGTGTGCTCGTCGCAACGTGAGCGGCCTCGGTCCGGTGCTGAACGAACTTCCTGCCACTGCAGTGGTCACGACATCGGCGCAGGCGCGCGTAGAGGCCATCGATGGTCTCCGCGCGGACCCGCCCGACCTGCAGCTGGCCGATGGTCGGCCGGATGCGCTTCTCGATCTTCCCTTACATGGCCCGTGCGGGTCTTGCGCTCGATCTGGACCACGTCGAGCCAGCGGTCGAGCAACTCGTTGACGGTGGCACCGGTCCTCGGACTGCGGCGCTCGTCAACCTGGTTGAGGAGCCGCGTGACCGCCTTCTCCGCCTCCTTCTCGGTCTCCCGGCGAGAGGAGCGGGCGGCGACGGTCTCCCTGAGCCACAGCTTCTTGCCCGTGAGCTGGTCGATGCCGGCGTGCACCTTGACCCGGGCCGAACCGCTTGGCAGCCAGCTGATCGAGCCGCGGTGGCGGCCGCGTACTGGCCTGGGAGTGGCCACGCGGCGGAAGCTTCCTCGGTCGGAGGCCACGAAGGAGGCCACGACGCGAGATCGGTTGCAGTAGTGAACGTCAGATTGTGGGCCTGACCTGCGGAGCCGCCTTGGGGAATCGAACCCCAGACCTACGCATTACGAGTGCGTCGCTCTAACCGACTGAGCTAAGGCGGCAGTACGGCAGCGAGTGTACCGACCCCCCGCACCCTCCCCACCGCCCCCGCCCCATCACCCGCTCGTGCCTACTTCCCCTGATCAGCGCGACGGAACCGGCCTGTTGAGCGACGCTCCCGGGTATGCAGGTCAGCACGGAACGCGGTCTCGGGGAGTTGCTCGTCCGGGACGGGTGGGTGACCGCCGAGCAGCTCGCCTGGGCGGAGGGGATGGCCGAGGAGACGGGGGTCCGGTACGGCGGGGTGCTGGTCGCGGCGGGGTTGGTGCGGCGGGACGAGATGTACCGGCTGCTGGCCCGGGTGTGGGAGGCCGATTTCGTCGATCTGACGACGACCTCCCTGGACCGCAGGCTGCTGGACGGCCTGGACCCGCACGAGCTGGCCACCGAGGGCTGGTACCCGGTCCGGGCGCTGGAGACCGGCCGGCACCGCGACGACGGGACCGGGTCGGAGGTGCTGGTCGCGACGTCGATGCGGCCGACCGAGGAGCTGCGGGCCCGGATCGGGGCGAGGCTGGGGCGGCCGGTGCGGTTGCAGGTCACCACCGACTGGGACGTGCTGCAGGCCCCTGCACACGGGGTTCCGGGAGACCGTCGTCGAGCAGGCGACGCTCGGCCTGTGGCGTCGCGACCAGGCGCAGTCGGCGCGGCAGGTGCTGTTCACCGGGCAGCGGGTCGTGCTGTGGGTGCTGATCGCGGCGCTGGTCGTGGGGCTGGTGCTGGCCACCCGGGAGACGCTGACCGCGGTGCTGGCCCTGGTCAGCCTGGCGTTCCTGGCCTCGGTCGTCTTCAAACCACCGGCCTGGCCTTCGCCACGGCGTTCGCGTTCGACGCCATCGCGGTGTTCTACGCGGTCGGGCTCGGTGCGCGGCCTGGTTCTTCGCCCGCGAGCGGTTCCGCAGCGAGCCCGCCGCGGGCACCGCCACCGTGGCGGTGATCGCCTTCCCGACCGTCTTCTTCGTGCTGGCCTGGACGTTCCTGCAGTGGCGGTTCACCGGCTCGGCGATGCACACCGTCCCGACCAGCCCGGGGTTCTTCACCTTCCCGGACGGGATCGTCGGCGGGATCGGCAGCGCGGCCACGATGGTCGGCGCCGCGCTGCTGCACGTCCCGCTGTTCCTGGCGGTGGGCGTGCTCTACGCCCGGCGGTTCCCGCTGGCGCTGGTCGGCTACCTGACGTCGGTGGTGGCGTCGGTCGTCGCGGTGTGGATCGGGCTGCGCTAGACCCCCGTCACCGCCTACGTGCTGTTCACGCTCGTCGCGCTGATGTCGATCCCGCGGGGCAGCGGGCGGCGCACGCTCGCGGTACTCGCCGTGGTCGGGGTGGCACAGCTCGTGCTGGCCTGGGTGTGGCCGCCGATCAGCCCGGGATTCACCGACTGGCTGGCGCTGATCCGGCCGTGAGTCGGCGGGTCCGCGGGGCCCGCACCCATTACAGTCGGCCGCCATGGACGCCCCCGCACCGACGACCCCGATCGATCTGGCGTACGTCCGCGAGCTCTACCGCCAGTACGCCGGCGAGCTGGCGACGGTCGGCAAGACGCAGCGCGAGTTCGCCGAGGCCGGCCGGGGCACGATGACCCCGCAGCTCGACGACCTCGAGGCCGAGATCACCTACCTGCTGCTGCGGGCCACCCGGCCGGCCGCGGTGGTCGAGATCGGCACCTTCCACGGCTGGTCGACGTCCTGGATCCTGAACGCCCTGCGCGACAACGGGACCGGGCACCTCTACAGCTTCGACATCGTCGACAACGCCCTGCGCAACGTGCCGCGCGACCTCGCCGAGGGCCGCTGGACGTTCGTCCGCGGCGACATCCGGCAGAACCTCGACCAGGTGCCGGCCGACACCGGCTACCTGTTCGTCGACGCCGCGCACAGCGCCCGGTTCGCCCGCTGGTACCTGGCCGAGCTGTTCCCCCGGGTCCGGGCGGGGATCCCGGTCAGCGTGCACGACGTCTTCCACTTCCGGGTGCCGCTGCCGCTGCACGAGGGCCGGGTCGTGGTGCGCTGGCTCGACGAGCGGCGCACGCCGTTCTTCACCCCGTCCCGGGCCAAGGCCCGCCCGGTGTTCGACGAGCTCACCGCCCTGCGCGACGAGCTGGGCCTGGAGCCGGTGCGCGGCCCCGGGGACAACCCGATGATCTTCTTCCGGAAGCCCTGAGACCGGTCAGCCGCGCTGGAGGACGACCATCATCGCCTCCACGGCGATCTCCGGCTTGACGTTCTGGTCCAGCGCCGAGCGGCACTCCAGCACCGCCTCCAGCCGGCGCAGCACCGACTCGGCCGGCCAGTCGGTGGCCGCCCGCCGCAGGTCGGCCTCCCGGTCGGGGTTGGTCAGCCGCACCTGAGCGCCACTGCCGACGATCAGTACGTCCCGGAAGAAGCTGGCCAGGTCGACCAGGGCGCGGTCGATCGCGTCGCGCTGGGTGCGGGTGTTGCGCGACTTCTGCCGGCGCTCCAGCTCCCGCTCCGCCGCCTTCGCGCCGCGGGCCGCCGCGGCCACCCCCTTGCCGACCCCGCCGGCGCCCATCGCGACGGCCATCTCCTCGCGCTCGACGACGTCGCGGGTCTCGCTCAGCGCGGTGGCCTCCGCCTTCGCGGTGCGGACCAGGCTGCTGGCGTGGCTGAAGGCGTCGCCCAGGTTCCGGGTGCGCAGCGGGATGCCCAGCACCGCCTCCCGGTGCGCCCGCACCTCCGGGTCGCGGGCCAGGTGCCGGGCCCGGCCCACGTGGCCGCCGGACACCGACGCCGCCCACGCCGCCGCGTCCGGCGGGACCCCGTCCCGGTCGACCAGCACCCGGGCGATGGCCTCCGGCGCCGGGATGCGCAGCGGCACCACCCGGCACCGCGAACGGATGGTCACCGGCACGTCGTCCTGGTGGTCGGACGGGGCGCAGAGCAGGAACACCGTCCGCTGCGGGGGCTCCTCGACCGCCTTGAGCAGCGCGTTCGCCGCGCCCTCGGTGAGCCGGTCGGCGTCGGTGATGATCAATACCTGGTAGGGCGCGGTGGCCGGGCGGCGGGCGGCCAGCTGGACCAGCGCGCGCATCTCGTCGACCCGGATCGACAGCCCCTCGGGGACGACCTCGCGCACGTCGGAGTGGGTGCCCGACATCGTGGTGTGGCAGGCCGTGCAGTGCCCGCAGCCGTGGTCGGGGCACTGCAGGGCAGCGGCGAACGCGCGCGCGGCCACCGACCGCCCGGAGCCGGGAGGCCCGGTGAACAGCCAGGCGTGGGTCATCGCGGCCGGATCGGTGGCCGCCGCGGTCAGCTCCGCGACGGCCGCCGGCTGCCCGACGACCTCGTCCCAGACGCTCATGTCGATCGCACCTTGTCGGTCGGCGAGTCCGGCGGGGTGGCGGCCGCGGCGTCGCGGCGGGGCAGTACCGGCAGCAGCGCCTCCATCACCCGCCCGGCCACCTCGTCCGGGGTGCCGTCGGCGTCGACGACGAGGTAGCGGTGCGGCTCGGCCGCCGCCATCCGGGTGAGCAGCCGCTGCACCCGCAGGTGCTCCACACCGGCCATCCGGGGCGCCGCCGGCTCGGCCGCCGCCGGGGCGCGGTCGAGCAGCACCGACACGTCGGCGCGCAGCCGGCCGGTGGCCCACAGGGCGAGGCTGTCCAGCTCGCCGGGGTCGAGCTCGTCGCGGGTGCGGTCGGCGGCCACCCCGAACTCGACCAGCGGGCTGGCCAGGAACCGGTCCACGACGACCACCGCACCCGCCTCCAGCGCCGGCCGGATCACCCGCTCGACCTGGTCGGCCCGGACGGCGGCGGCAGCCAGCATCTTGGCCCGCATCCCGTGCAGCACGGCCTCCCGGGTGGCGGCGGCCCAGCGCTCGCGGTCGCGGTGGGCACCCTCGGGCACGACGACGGTGTGCCCCGCCGCGCGCAGGCCGTCGGCCAGCCGGGCGGCCTGGTCGGTGGTCTCCTCGCCGGGCGCGCCCTCCACGGCGATCAGCACCCCGGTGCCCGACCGCGGCTTGCCCCGGCGGACCGCGGCCAGCAGGTCGGGCAGCATCGGCTCGGTGCTGCGGTCGTCCATCTGGCGGTAGGCGAGCAGCCCGACCCCGGCCGCGACCAGGCCGCCGGTCAGCATCACCACCCGGGTGCCGTCGATCACCAGCGGGATGCCGAACAGGTCGACGGTGCGCGCCGCGACCAGCCCGATCAGCAGCGGGACCAGGGCCATCGAGCCGAGCAGGGTGAGCCGCACGATCGACTGCACGAACGCCACGATCCGGCCGCGGATGTCGTCGGCGACCTGGATGCCGATGATGGTCAGCCCGGTCAGGAACGCGATCCCGGCGAACCCGCCGACCAGCATCACCCCGCCGATCGCGACGAAAAGGTGCGGCGCCACCGACACCAGCACCAGGGCCAGCCCGGCTGCCACGATCGCCGCGCCGAACAGCCGGTTGTGCGGCAGCCGCCGCGCCATCCGCGGCGCCAGCCCCATGCCGATGCCCAGCCCGATGAACACCGACGCGAACAGCATGCCGTAGGCGGCGTTGCCGCCGCCGAGGCTGGTGGCGTAGAGGGTGGCGCAACCGATCACCGTGCCGCCCGCGGCGAACGCGCCGATGATGCCGGTGACCAGCCCGCGGATCAGCGGGGTGCGCACCACGAACGCGGCCCCGTCGCGGATCAGCGTCAGCAGGCCGGGCGCGGCCTGGCGGCCGCCCTCGGCCCGGCCGGAGATCTCCCGGATGCCGAACCACACGGTGAGCGCGGTGGCCAGGTAGGCCAGCCCGCTCAGCACCAGGGTGAGCATCACCGTGGGCAGCCCGCCCTGCTCGCCGCCCAGGTACGACCCGGCCCCGGAGACCAGGGTGAACAGCCCGGACGCGGTGATCACCGCGACGCCGTAGGTCATCACCAGGGCGAGCTGGTTGGCGGTCTCGATCTGGTCGGGCCGGCGCAGCAGGTTGGGCACCGAGGCGTCCTTGGCCGGGATCCAGAACAGCGCGCAGATCTCGATCAGGAAGACCGCGATGAACAGCCACCACAGCGAGCCGACCACCGGGATCGACACGAACAGGGCGAACCGCAGCAGGTCGCAGACGACCATCACCCGGCGCCGGTCGAACTTGTCGGCCAGCGCCCCGGCCAGCGGCCCGAGCACCAGTGCGGGCAGCAGCTTGGTGGCCACCACGCCACCGAGGGCGAAGCTCTGCGCCTGGTAGCCGCTGGTCAGCTGGGTGGCCAGGGCGGAGAGCGCGAGCAGGCTGAGCCAGTCGCAGACCGCGGCGACCGAGGTGACCAGCCACAGCCGGCGGAACGCCGGGATGGCCAGCACGCTGCGCACCCGGTGGGCGGTGTTCTCGCCCAGCGACGGCACGGAGGGCAGCGAGGACGCCGGCCGGGCGGCCGGTTCCGCGGCGGGCGGGACGCCCGGCGGATCGGTGGAGTCGATCGCGGCGCACCTCCCTCGGCGGGCTCGGCCCGGGACGCGGTGGTCCCGACCGGTCGGGGCTTCCGCAGCAGCCAGGTTAGTGGAGCGGACATCCGCGCCGCTCAGCGCGCTCTCAGCGGCTCGGGTAGAACAGCACGCCGATCAGCTGCAGGGCGATGACGGCGTAGACGAACACGAAGAACAACGCGAACACCCGCGACCCCCAGCGGCCCCGGGCGCGCCGGGACAGCCCGAGGATGGCCGGGTCCGGGACGATCGGCGGGCGCGGCGGCACCGACAGCCGGGAGAGCCCCGCCCCGGGCGGGGCCAGGGGCGGCGGCGGGACGCCCGGCGGGGGCACGGTGGGGACGGCCCGGGTACCCGTCCCGGCCGGTCGGTGCGGGACCGCGGCGTCGGGGAGGGCCGGCCTCTCCGCCACCGGAGGGAGCGGCCCAGCGGCCCCGGTCGGGGCGACGACGGTCGGCCGGGTCTGCGGGGCGGGCGGGGGCGCCGCAGCGGTGTCGGGGTCCGCCGGGGCGGCCACGCGGCCGGGTGCCGGAGACTGCTGCGCCGGCCTGGTGAACGCCGCGACCCGGAGCCACGGCGGGAGCGACGACCTCCGCGGCGGCGGGTCGGGCGGCCCGGTGGGAGCGGGCAGCCCGGGCGGTGCGACCCCGCGCGGGAGGCGCTGCCACGGCGGGGCGATCACGGACTCGTCCGCCGGGGCGCCGGGCATCGGCGGCGGCAAGGCGCGATCGGTGGCGACGGGTCGGGCGACCGGGAGGCCGCGGAGGGCTGTGTCCGCTGTGGAGTCGGGCCAGGCGGTGTCCGGCGCCGGGGTGACAGACGCAGCGGGGTCGGGCACGGTGGGGTCGGGCGCGGCGGTCTCCGGCGCCGCGTTCTGAGGTACGGGGGGCGCCGGTGGAACCCCGTTCCCGGCCGACACCGGGTCCGGCGGGGTGGTCCCGATCCCGGCCGGGATCCTGCTCCGCTCCGGAGCCGGGGGCTGCGGGGAAGCCACCGTCCCAGTGGGCTCGGCGGCCACGGTCGCCCGTCGGTCGCCGCCCAGCACCTCAGCCGGCCCGGCGGCCAGGGACGGACCAGTCGGGGTTGGTCCGCCCGGCTCGGCGTCGTCCGGCAGCTCCCGGCGAGGCAGGTTCGTCGAGGGCTCCTCGCCCGCCACTGCCTCGTCGACCGGCGGAGTCTCCCCGGTCGGCAGTCGCTCGTCGGTCGCCGGAGCCCTGTCAACGGGCGGAGCCCCATCGGCCGTAGGAGTCCCCTCGGTCGCCGAAGCCTCGTCGACCGGCGGCCTCTCCCCGGTCGGCAGTTCCTCTCCGGGCGGCAGTCCCTCGTCGGTCGCCCGAGCCTCGTCAACGGGCGGAGCCTCGTCGGGCGCCGAAGCCTCGTCGACCGGCGGGCTCTCTCCGGTCGGCAGTTCCTCTCCCGTCGACCCGGGTTCCTCGGCCGACCCGGGTTCCTCGGCCGACCCGGCCTCCCGCGGCGGGACCGCCGCGGGTCGGGCCGGGGCGAGGCCGCGGGCGGTCGCCAGGTCGCCGACGGTCAGGCGGGGCGCGGCCGGGGCCGGCGGATCGAGCGGCCGGGCCGGGCCGGTCAGCAGGCGGTGCAGCCAGGCCGGCAGGGTAGGGTGGGGGAGGGCGGCGGCGGTCCCGGGCGGCGGCGCACCCATCGCTGCGACGCCGCCGGGGAGCCCGGCCGCGTCCGGCGCTGTGCGCTCGCCGCCCGGACGCTCGGTCATGGCGAGCGATGGTAGGCCTCCGCCCCGTCCGGCGCAGGTCCCGAACCGGACGGGTGACGGTCGGGAACCCGGACGGGCTACCGGTCAGCCGTCACCGCCGTCGCCGCCGTCACCGCCCTCACCGCCGCCGTCACCGCCCTCACCGCCGCCGTCGCCGCCCTCACCACCGCCGTCGCCGCCGTCACCGCCCTCACCACCGCCGTCGCCGCCATCGCCACCGTCACCGCCTCCGTCGCCGCCTCCGTCACCGTCATCGGGCGGGGTCTCGCCTCCGCCGTCGCCGCCGGGGGCGGGCGGGGGCGCGGGCACCGACCCGCTGCTGACGCTGAGCACGATGGTCTCGCCGGGCAGCGCGGAGCCGCGCGGACTCTGCCCGACGACGGTGCCGCGGGAGGCCGCGTTGTCGACCGAACGGGTGGTGACGCTCCAGCCGGCGCTCTCCAGGGTGGCGCGGGCGTCGTTCTGGCCGCGGCCCACCACGTCCGGCACCCGGGACTCGGCACCACCGGACAGGAAGCGCTCGTCCGGGGGCGGCAGCGGGGTGGCCGGCGTGCCCTCGAGCAGCGGCTTCATGGCGCCGAACCAGGTCTCGGCGGGCGTCTTGCCACCGAAGATGTTGCCCGTCCGGCAGGCGAACGGGGCGCCGGCGCCGTCGCACAGCGGTTTGGGGGCGTTGGAGTTGTCGAACGCGATCACCGCGCCGGACACCTCCGGGACGAAGCCCAGGAACGCCGCGGACTTGTGCTGCTGGGTGGTGCCGGTCTTGCCGGCCATCGGCCGGTCCCAGCCCACCTCGCCGGCCGCCCGGGCCGCGGTGCCGCCCGGCAGGTCGTCCTTGGACATGCCGTTGAACAGGGTGTTGGCCAGGCCCGGCTCGACGACCTGCTCGCAGGGCGCCTCGGTCAGCGCGACCGGCTCACCGGCCTGGTCGACGATGGAGTCGATCGGGCTGGGCGGGCACCACATCCCGCCGCTGGCGATCGTGGCGCCCACGTTCGCCAGCTCCAGCACGCTGGTCGGGCTGACCCCGAGGGTGAACGAGGCCTGCTTCTGCGCCTTGGTCACCTCGGCGATCGAGCGGTCGGTCGCCCGCCCGGTGTTCGGGTCGACGAACGGGGTGGTGGCCAGCGACCGCATGCCCAGCCGGACGGCCATGTCGACCACGTCGGGCACGCCGGTGAACTCCATCAGCTTGATGAAGTAGGTGTTCGGGGACTGGGCCAGCGCGTCGGTGAGGGTCATCCGCTCGGAGTAGCTGCCGGAGTTCTGCACCGGCAGCGGGCGCCCGCCGCCGTCGACGTAGATCGGCGAGGCGTACCCGCTCGGCGGCACCGCGAGCTGGGCGTTCAGCCCGACGCCCTTCTCCAGGGCGGTCGCCGCGGTGAACACCTTGAACGTCGACCCGGCACCCAGCGGGACCGGCTCGTAGGGCAGCCCGTAGCTGGTCTCCAGCTTCTCGCCGTCCAGGCCGAAGACCCGGCTGGAGCCCATCGCCAGCACCCGGTGCTTGTCCTGGCCCGGCTCGACCAACGACATCACGTTGGCCACGTTCGGCTGGTCCGGCGGCACCTCGGCGTCCAGCGCCGCCTTCATCTTCTCCAGGGCGTTGCGGTCCAGCGTGGTGCGCACGGTGTAGCCACCGCGGTTGATCTGCTCGGTGGAGAACCCCGCCTCGCGCAGGTAGGTCTCGACGTAGCGGCAGAAGAACCCGGCGTCACCGGCGCCGATGCAGCCGGCCGGCTGGACGTTCAGCGGGCTGATGATGCCGAGCGGGCTGTCCAGCGCGGCCTGCGCCTGCGCCGCGTCGATCATCTGCTGCTCGCGCATCTGCTGGATCACCAGGTTGCGCCGCTCCACCGCGGCCTCCGGGTTGTTCACCGGGTCGGTGGCCGAGGGGTTGCGGACGTTGCCGGCCAGCAGCGCGGCCTGCGGCACGGTCAGCTGCTCGGGGGTGGTGTCGAAGTAGGTGCGCGCGGCGGCGGTGATCCCGGACGCCCCGTTCCCGAACGAGACGATGTTCAGGTAGCGGGTGAGGATCTCCTCCTTGCTCAGCGTCTGCTCCATCTGCAGCGCGATCTGGGCTTCCTTGAGCTTGCGCGCCGGGGTCTGCTCGGTGGCCTTGAGCCGCTCGGTCTCGGTCTCGGCGGCCACGTAGAGCATGTAGTTCTTGACGTACTGCTGGGTGAGCGTGGAGGCGCCCTGCTGGATGTCGCCGGAGACCTGGTTGGTCACTACCGCGCGCAGCGTGCCCTGCCAGTCGACGCCCTGGTGCTGGTAGAAGCGGCGGTCCTCGACCGCGACGATGGCCGCCTTCATGGCCGGCGAGATCTGGTCGGGGCGCGCGGCGACCCGGTTCTGGTTGGGCTCGAAGAACCGCGCGATCGGCGCGCCGGCCGAGTCGGTGATCACCGTGGTCTGCGGCAGCGGCCCGTCGACCAGGTCGGTGGAGACCGCGTTGACGCTGTCCCCGGCGTCGTTGGACACCAGCCCGATCCCCGCGGCCAGCGGGAACGCCATGCCCGCCACGAGCAGACCGGCCAGGACGCAGAGGCCGAGCAGCAGCGCGATCAGCCGAGCCAGGGAACGGGGAGCACTCACGGCATCCGAGGGTACGCGGGGCCCTGTCACCCCCTCGTCAGGCCGCCCCCGGCCTGCGGGTTGAGTATTTTTGCTCGGTACCGGGTGGACCCGGGCCCTCGCAGAATTCGTCTGTGCCGGTCGGAACGACGACCGCAGGCGAACGGAGGCCATCATGGTGGAGCAGTGGAACTGGCGGACGGCGGCGCGGTGCCGGACCACCGACGCGGAGGACCTGTTCGTGGTCGGCGCGCAGCAGCGCGAGGCCAAGCTGTTCTGCCGCACCTGCCCGGTGCGCACCGAGTGCCTGGCGCACGCGCTGGACGAGGGCATCGAGTTCGGGGTGTGGGGCGGGATGACCGAGCGGGAGCGCCGCGCCCTGCTGCGCCGCCGCCCGGACGTCGACAACTGGCGCGACCTGCTCACCGACGCCCGCCAGGCGCACTACCGGGCCACCCCGACCACGACCGAGGCGTCGAGCCCGGCGTGACCGGGTCGGATCAGCGGGCCGAGCGCAGCGGACGCTCGACGGGCTCGACGTCGGCCGCGGCCAGCCGCCTGCCGATCTCGCGCAGCCCGTCGACGTCGGCGACCGCCCCGCTCACCACCGGCACCCTGGTCACCGCGACCTCGCGGTGGGCGCTGGTGAACCGGCCGAGCAGCCGCTCCTCGCGCTCGGCCAGGTCGACCCGGTCGGCGTGCAGCCGCAGCACCGCGGCCGCCAGCGGTGCCCCGCGCAGGTCCTCGGCCACCCCGCGGGCCCGGGTGGCCGACAGCGGCGCCAGCACCGGATGGGTGCGGTTGAGCACCAGCCCGGCCAGCGGCATCTCCTCCGCGGACAACCGCTCGACGAAGTACGCAGCCTCGCGCAGCGCGTCCGGCTCCGGCGCGGCCACCACCACGAACGCCGTCCCCGGCGAGCGCAGCAGCGCGTAGGTGGCCTCGGCCCGCTCCCGGAAGCCGCCGAACATGGTGTCGAAGGCCTGCACGAACGCCGACGCGTCGGCCAGCAGCTGGCCGCCCAGGATGGTCGACACCGCCTTCGCGAACAGCCCGAACCCGGCGCTGACCAGCTTGCGCAGCCCCCGGCCACCGGCCCGGGCCGGCGCCGAGAGCAGCCGGATCATCCGCCCGTCCAGGAAGTTCGACATCCGCTGCGGGGCGTCCAGGAAGTCCAGCGCCGACCGCGACGGCGGGGTGTCCACCACGATCAGGTCCCACTGGCCGGTCGCGGCCAGCTGACCCAGCTTCTCCATGGCCATGTACTCCTGCGTCCCGGAGAACGACGTGGAGATCGTCTGGTAGAAGGGGTTGGCCAGGATCGCCTCGGCCCGGTCGGGCGTGGAGTGGGTCTGCACCATCTCGTCGAAGGTGCGCCGCATGTCCAGCATCATCGCGTGCAGCTCGCCTGCCCCGTCGACACCGTCCGGCCCGTCGACGTCGTCCACCCGGCCGGGCTCGTTCTCCAGCGCCTCCAGGCCCAGGGCCTGGGCCAGCCGCTTGGCCGGGTCGATGGTCAGCACCACGGCGCGGCGGCCCCGCTCGGCCGCGCGCAGCGCGAGCGCCGCCGAGGTGGTGGTCTTGCCGACCCCGCCGGACCCGCAGCACACGATGACCCGGGTCTCCGGGTCGTCGAGCAGCGCGTCGACGTCCAGCACCGGGGTCACGAGGTCACCTCGCTCAGCGTCCGGGCACCCACGCCCTGCTCGGCCAGCGCGTCCGCCAGGTCGTAGAGCGAGCCCAGGTGCACGCCGTCGACGAGCTGGGGCAGCTCCAGCCGCGGTCGGTCGGTGCCCTCGACCAGCCGGTTCAGCGCCGCGCTCTCGGCGTTCACCCGGACCGCGTGGTCCACCGTCTCGGCGACCAGCCCGTCGATGACCTCGGGCGGCAGGTCCAGCCCGGCCGACGCCAGCCCGTTGCGGATGCGCTCGGCGTCCACCCGGCCGTGCGCGGCCGCGCTGACCGACCGGTCCGGCAGCCACTGCGGGCGCACCCGGTTGACGATCACCGCGCCGGGCCGCAGCTCGGCCGCGACCAGATCGTCGATGGTCTCCAGGGTCTCGGTGACCGGCAGGTCCTCCAGCAGCGTCACCACGTGCACCGCGGTCAGCGCCGAGTGCAGCACCTGCACCACGCCCTCGGCCTGGCTGTGGATCGGGCCGCTGCGGGCCAGGTCGGCCATCGCCTTGGTGACGTCGAGGAAGCTGACCACCCGGCCGGTCGGCGGGGCGTCCAGCACGACGGCGTCGTAGACCGGGCGGCCGTCGGGCCCGGTGCGGTTGACGCACTCCTTGACCTTGCCGGTGAGCAGCACGTCGCGCAGGCCGGGGGCGAGCGTGGTGGCGAACTCGATGGCCCCCATCCGGCGCAGCGACCGGCCGGCCACGCCGAGCCGGTAGAACATCTCGAAGTACTCCAGCAGCGCCGCCTCGGCGTCCACCGCGAGCGCGCGGACCTCACCGCCGCCCGGGGCCACCGCGATCCGGCGCTCCTCGTAGGGCAGCGGCGGGGAGTCGAACAGCTGGGCGATGCCCTGGCGGCCCTCCACCTCGACCAGCAGGGTGCGCCGGCCGTCCGAGGCCAGCGCCAGGGCCAGCGCCGCGGCGACCGTGGTCTTGCCGGTGCCGCCCTTGCCCGTCACGACGTGCAGGCGGGCGGCCGACAGCTCCGCAGGCCAACCGTTGCGAGTCACCCCCACAGGCTATGGCGCCGCGGCCCGACCGGCCGCCCGAGCGGATGAGGCGCTGACTACAGTCCTCACCCATGAGCGATGGCCCGAGCAACGATGGCACGCCCACCAGGTGGGAGTACCTCACCGCCCCGGTACTGATCCACAACACCCAGGCCATCCTGAACAACTTCGGCCGCGACGGGTGGGAACTGGTGTCGGTGACCACCGGCGCCAACCCGGACATGCTGGTCGCCTGGTTCAAGCGCCCGGTGAAGGGCTGACGGCGATGGCGAACCCGGGACCGACCCCGAGCGAGCGGCTCCGCGAGCTGGGTATCACGCTGCCCCCCGTCGCCGCCCCGGCCGGGGCCTACATCCCGGCCCGGCGCACCGGGAACCTGGTGTTCACCGCCGGTCAGGTGCCGTTCGTCGACGGCAAGCTGGCCGCCACCGGCAAGGTCGGCGCCGAGGTCGACGCCGAGGAGGCCAACCGGCTGGCCCGGATCTGCACGCTCAACGCGCTGGCCGCGGTGGACGGCCTGGTCGGCATCGACGCGGTGACCGGCGTGGTGAAGGTCGTCGGGTTCGTCGCCTCGGCGGCCGGGTTCACCGGGCAGCCCGGCGTGATCAACGGCGCGTCGGACCTGCTGGGCGAGGTGTTCGGGGAGGCCGGGGCGCACGCCCGGTCCGCGGTCGGGGTGGCCGAGCTGCCGCTGGGGGCGCCCGTCGAGGTCGAGCTCGTGGTCGAGGTGGCCGGGACGTGAGTGGCGCCGAGCAGGCGTGCCACGAGCTGCTGGTCCGCCTGGCCGGCCGGCTGCCCGACGACCTGCTCTGGCGACTGCGCGACTGGCTGGCCGCCGGCAGCACCGCCGCCCTCGGCGCCACCCTGCCCCGCGAGCTGCTGCGCCACCGGATCGGCCTCACCGACGACGAGCGCGAGCTGCTCGAGCAGTCGGTCGGCGGCTGGAACTCCTCCCGGCACCTGCTCGACGCGGTCCTGCCCACCGACCCGTCCGACCAGCTCGCGGTCACCTTCCGGGACGCGCCGGTCGACACCGACGCGGCCGCGCTGAGCGTGCTCGCCGTGGTCCGCGGCCACCCCGGCTGCACCGGGTTGCACCAGGCCTGGCGGGTGGGTGGTCGGCGCGACCAGCGTGTCGTCGTGGTGCTCGGCGGCGAACGGCCGTGGGCGCTCACCGGCACCCTTCAGCGCATCCTGCGGGCCCACGGCGACCGCACACCGTGCGTGGAGGTGCTTCCGCCGCACGGCGAGCTACCGCCGTACCACCGGGCCGTCATCATCGACTCGACCAGACTCTGGCGGGCCGCCGTGCCCGTGGGGCACGACGGGTAGACCGGGAGGAGGCCAGGTGGAGACCACGTCCCAGGACACCACCCACGACCTGCTCCTGGCGCTGGCCGGCCGGGTCGACGACGACCTGCTCGCCTGGGCCCGGGAGCTGGTGGCCGTGGGCGAGGACGGGCACGCCGTGGAGATGCTCACGGCCGGCCTGACCGCCGACCGGGTCGCCCTGCCCGCCGCCGTCCGGGCCCGGCTGGTGGAGCTGGCCCGCACGGCGCGGATCGAGCTGGACGCCGACGCCGAGCTGGCCCCGGCCGGGCCGGCCGAGCGCACCGAGCACCGCTTCGCCGCCGACGAGGTCGCGGCCGGCCGGGTGGCGGCCGTGCTGGCCGGGCTCCCGGCCCGCCAGCTGCACGACTGCCGGGTCCTGCTGACCCACCGGCGCACCGCCGCCGGATCCGCCCCCGGACCGCTGCCGCACCCGGTGCTGATCGTCGAGGTCGAACCCGGCACCCGGCGCCCGGACATGCTGTCCTACCAGCTCACGGTGGCCCTGGAGCGGTCCGGGCTGCCGGCCTCGGTGGAGGTCCTCACCGTGGGCCGGACGGTGCCGGCCTACCACGCCGAGGCGCTGCGCAGCGCCCGCCCGTTGCGGCTCGAACGCACCGGCACCTCCAGCAGCGAGCGCGCCGCGGAGACCAAGGTCGCGGTGACGGCCCTGCCCAGCCGCCGCCCGTCCGCCCCGCCGGAGCGGGCCGCCGAGCCGCAGCGGCGCGCGCCCGGCCCGGTCGAGGTGCCCGCCGAGCCGCTGCGGCTGGACGTCACACCGCGGGCCCGGCAGGCCGGGACCGGCCGGCCGATCGCCGCCGCGGCGCCGTTCGGGGAGTCGCACTCGGACACCCCGCTGTTCGACGACCGCTCCGCCGACGCCGCGGCCGACGACCGCGACTCGGATGCCCGGCGGGCTGGTGGCCGGCTGGCCGCGGTGCCGTCGGTGTTCGACGAGCCGGACCGCGACGGCGGGTTCGACGAGCGCTCCGCCGACGACGGCGCCGCGGACTTCCACCCCGATGAGTTCGGCCGCGAACGCCGCGGCGGCCCGGCCCACCGGGCGGGCTCGCCCCGGGACGACGCGCCCCCGGTGACCCCGATCGGCCGCCCACCGGCCCCCGGGCCCACCCCCATCCCGCTGCTGCGCCGAGGTGGCGGCGGACGGCGTCCGCTGGCCCCGGTCGACTCGGACGGTCCTCCCGCGGGTGCGAACGGGTCCCACCGCGACGACGGGTTCGACCCGCTGCACGATCCGCTCAGCCGGCCGCTGATGGCCCCGCTGCTCGACCCCACACCCCCGCTGACCGGGCCGATCGGGCTGGTCGGCGAGCCGGAGCCGGCGTCGCCGGTGGCCGAGGAGAGCTGGTCGGGCGACTGGCTGTCCGGCGCCTGGGCGGAGCGCACCCCGGACGGCGCCGCCCCCGACGACGACCGGGCCGGCGAGCCGGAGCGGCCCGCGCCCCGACCAGCGGTGCGCCGCGCACCCCGGCACCGCTACCTGCGCACCCCGGACGACCCGACGCCCGACGAGCCGGAGCCCACCGGCTCGCGCTCGGGCCCGATCCCGCTGCCCGCGCGGGACGCCGGGGGTGCCGAGCGGTCGGCCGGCGACTCCGGGCCCACCCGCCTGCCCACGCGCGACGCCGCTGCCCGCAACGGCGGCTCCGGGGCGATCCCGATGGGCCCGGGGAAGCCCGGGACGTTCGACGGGCCCGCCGAACGGTCGGGCGCGATCCCGTTGGGGCCGGGCACCCCCCGGGCCTTCGACGGGCCCGCCGGACGGTCGGGCGCGATCCCGATGCCGGCCGGCGGATCCGCGGACCCCGCTGGTTCCGGGGCCATCCCGATGCCCGGCGGCCGGTCCGAGCAGTCGGGGCCGAACCCGCAGGCGCGACCCGCCTCCGGCGCGATCCCGATGCCGGGCGGCCGGTCCGAGCAGTCGGGACCGAACCCGCAGGTGCCGCCCGCGTCGGGCGCGATCCCGATGCCCGGTGGCCCGGCCCCGGGCACCACCGACCGGTCCCCCCGGACCCCCACCCGGCCGGCCATCCCGATGGCCGGTGGCAGCCGCGAGCCGGAGCCCCGGCCCGCGGCGCGCGCCGACGACCGGCCGGACGTCGACCCGGCCCTCGGCCTGCGACCGGAGTCGCTGGCCCGGCTCGGCGAGGCCGACCTCGACCTGTTCGCCCAGCTGCAGGCCGAACTGCGCGGTGACCGGCGGCCCGGATCCGAGGACGTCGAGACCGCCGACGGCGCCGCCCCGGACACCCGCCCCACCGGTCCGGAGCAGTCCTCGTCGGGCGGGCCCGGGCCGAACGAGTCCGGGCCCAACGGGTCGGCACCCCACGGGTCGGCGCCGAACGGGTCGGGCCCCAACGGCTCGCGGGCCACCCGCTCGGGGGCCACCGGCTCCGAGCCCGGCGGTTCGGGGTTCAGCGGGCCGGGGCCCAGCGGTTCCGAGCCCGGCAATCCGTTCAGCGGTTCGGGGCCCAACGGGTCCGGGTTCAACGGACCCGGGTTCGCCGGGTCCGGGGCCAACGGATCGGAGCCCAACGGCTCGGGGCCCGACGGGTCCGGCTCCGACGGCTCCGGGCGCCACGGATCTGAGCCCAACGGTCCTGGGTTCAGCGGGTCCGGGCACAACGGATCCGGGTTCAACGGGTCGGGGCACAACGGGTCCGCCTTGGGCGGCTCCGGGCACCACGGGTCCGGGCCCAACGGTCCGGGGTTCGGCGGGTCCGGGCCCAGCGGCACGGAGTCCGACGGTTTCGGGCACAACGGTTCCGGGGCGCACGAGGCCGGGCCGAACGGCACCGGCGCCTACCCGGCGGCCGGGCACCGCGGGCCGAACGGGGGCCCGCACGGCACCGGCGCCTACCCGGCGCCGATCTTCGGGCAGAACGGCGGCCGGGCCGAGGCGACCGGGCGCAACCCGGCACGGCCGCCCGCGCCGCCCAACGGCACCGGCGCCCACCCCGCGGTGCCCTTCGGCCCCGGACCCGGCACGCCCCCCGGCGCCTGGCCGCCCGGGGGCCCCGGCGCCCCCTTCCCCGGCACCGGGTTCGACTCCTCCACCGGCGGGACCGACTACCACCAGGTCTCCTACCAGGACAACCAGGACCGGCGCGGCCCCGAGCCACAGAACCCCGCACCCACCCCGCCCGAGCAGGAGCCGGCCCGCAACAGCGACCGGGACAAGCGCGGGCGCAACGGCGCCCGGCACGGCACGGGCTCGTTCCGGGCGTTCGGCGGGCGGCGCAAGGGGCGCAACGGCCGTGGTGGGCCGGACGGCGGGCCCCCGGACATGGCCGGCTGACTCCCGACCGCTCGCCCGACCCCCGGTTGGGGCGACGCCCGGTGGGCTGTCGCAGCCCGTGACGGGTCGCGCAGCCCCAGGGGTGTCGTCGCAGCGCGTCGGCGGGCTGCGAGGGCACCACGCGGGCTGCGCGACGGTCCGGCCTCCGGGGGTCGGGGCCCGGTCAGGGGTTGAGGTGGTCGAGCTGGGCGCGGACGGACAGCTCGGCGGCGGGCCAGAGGACCTGGTCGACGTCGGCGTAGACCAGTTCGACGACCTGGCGCGGGGTGGCGTCCGGGCCGAGCCGGGTGAGGGCCTCGCGGACCTGGTCCAGGCGCTGCTCGCGGTGGGCGAGGTACTGCGTGGCCGCGGCGACCGCGTCGGCGAGTTCCGGGCCGTGGCCCGGCAGCACGGTGGTGCCGGGGGGCAGCGTGGTCAACCGGCGCAACGAGTCCAGGTACGGGCCGAGGGCGCCGTCCGGGTGGGCGATGACCGTGGTGCCCCGGCCGAGGATGGTGTCCCCGGTGAGCACGGCCGGCTCCGCGTCCGGGCCGTCGAGCAGGAACGACAGCGAGTCCGAGGTGTGACCGGGGGTGCCGACGACGCGCAGTTCCACGCCCGCGGCCGCCACCACGTCGCCGTCGCCGAGCGCCTCGGAGCCCAGCACCAGCGACGGGTCCAGCGCCCGCACCGGCGCCCCGGTCAGGTCGGCGAAGCGGCGCGCGCCGCCGGCGTGGTCGTGGTGGCGGTGGGTGAGCAGGACCAGCGCCACCGGACCGTGGGCCGCGACGCGGCGCAGGTGCGCCTCGTCCTCCTCACCCGGGTCGACGACCAGGCAGGACTCCTCCCCGGGCGCCCGCAGCACCCAGGTGTTGGTGCCCTCCAGGGTCATCGGGGACGGGTTCTCGGCCAGCAGCACCGACGCCAGCGGGGTGACCGGCCGCAGCTCGCCGTACGCGGGGTGGGTCACGCGCCACCGCCCACGGCCAGCCGCGCGGCGGCCATCCGGAACGTCGCGCCGCCGCTCAGCTCGACCACGAAGTCCTCGCCGTCCCGGTGCATGTGGGGGGTGATCGGGGAGATCACCCGGTGCTCGGCCGCGGCCAGCAGGGCGGCGCAGTCCGGGTGCTCGGCGATCTCCTGCAGGGTCCGGTAGGTGGGCGGCATCAGCGCCATCCCGCCCCGCTCCCACTCCCGCAGCGCGTCGTCCGGGTACCACCAGGTGGCCTCGACGGCCTCGGTGGTGTGCGCGTCGGCGTCCTGGCCGGTCGGGACCACAGCGACCAGGAACGCGGTGTCGTAGCGCCGCGACGGGCCGGGCGGGGTGATCCACCGGGCCCACGGCCGGAGCAGCTCCGAACGCAGCACCAGCCCGGAGCCGGCGAGCACCTGGCCGAGCGTGCGGCGGTGGGCCACGAGGTCGGCCCGGCCGTCGACGAGCAGGGTCAGGTCGGCGCGGCCGGGACCGGCCAGCAGCACCCCGCACTCCTCGAAGGTCTCGCGCACGGCCGCGCACACCAGGGCACCGGCCAGCTCGGGGTCGTGCCCGAACCGCTCGCCCCACCAGCCCGGGTCCGGCCCGGTCCAGGCCATCGGGTCGGGCAGGTCGGTGACGTCCACGCTGCCGCCGGGGAACACCGTCATACCCCCGGCGAACGCCATCCCGGCCACCCGGCGCTGCAGGAACACCTGCAGCGGACCGCGGCCGGGCTCCGGCTCGGGGGCGTCCCGGACGAGGACCACCGTGGCGGCGGGGCGGGGCTCCACGGCCGGTGGTTGATCGGAGGGCACGCCGGACACTAACCCGGACGACCCCGAGCGCCCCAGCGGAAGTCGAGCGGACGGTGCTCTCGCCCCACCAGGCCGGACCAACGGGACTCTCGTCCACACCGGCGGGTCGAGGGCGTCAGGCGGGTTGGAGGGCGGCGGGAGCGGGGGCGAGGGTGCCGCGCCGCAGCCACAGCACCGCGGCGACCACCAGCCCGGCCGCCCCGCCGACCACGAACGCCCCGGGCGGCCCGACCACCTCGACGACCACCCCGGCGGCCGACTGCCCGGCGGCCAGCCCCAGCGTCGCCGCGGTGACCACCCAGCCGAACCCCTCGGCCGCGGTGCCGCCGGGGGCGACCACGTCGATGGCGAGCGAGTGCGCGGTGACCTGCGGGGTGATCAGCGCCCCCGCCGCGACCATGGCCACCACCAGCACGGTCAGCGAGTCCAGCGGCCCGGTCAGCGACATGGCCGCGACCAGCACCGCGAACGCGGCCAGCAGCACCGGCATCCGCAGGTGCAGCGGCTCGGGCCAGGGCCGCATCGAGTACAGGACACCGGCCAGCACCGACGCCACCGACCACGCGGAGAGCAGCACACCGCCCAGCGCGGCCGAGCCGGCGGCCGCGGTCACCGCGGGCACGCCCACCTCGACCGTGCCGACCGTCATCCCGAAGCCCAGCGAGGCCAGGGCCACCGTGCGCATGCCCGGGCGGCTCAGGGCGCCGAGCAGGCCAAGGGCCGGGCCGGTCGACCGGAGCCCGACCGGCTCGGTGCGCACGGCGGGGCTCAGCGCGAACCCGATCGCCCCGACGATCATCGCGGCGGCCGCCGCGGCGACCCCGGTGCCGGGCCACGGCGCGGTCGCGGCCAGCAGCGCGGCCAGCGCCGGGCCGAGGATGAAGAACACCTCCAGGCTGATCGCCTCGTAGGTGTAGGCGGCGTCGCGGACCGGGCCGGCCGGGATCAGCCGGCCCCACAGCGCGCGGGCGGCGCCCTCGATCGCCGGCTGGGTGAACCCGGTGGTCACCGCCAGCACCACCAGCAGCGGCAGCGACCGCCCGCCCTCCACGGCCGCGAACAGCCCGGCGACCGCCCCGGCGAACAGGGCCGACGCGGCCAGCAGCGGGCGGGTCGCGCCGACCCGGTCGATCAACCGGCCCTGCAGCACCGAACCCATCGACACGCCGACCAGCACGCCCGCGCCGACCAGGCCGGCGGCCGCGAACGAGCCGGTCACCCGCTGCACGTACAGCAGCAAGGCCAGCCCGACCATGGCGATGGGCAGCCGGCCGAGCACGGAGAAGACGGTGGGCACGACGGCCCCGGGGGTGGTCAGGGCCGAGCGGTAGTCCCGGAGCGAGGTGGCGGACACGACGACCAGGGTCGCACATTCTGGTACGGGCGTCCCAGAATTTTCGGGGTCTCCCCCGTCACCCCGGCCAGGAGCCGGTCAGCGGGCCCGGCGGGCCAGCCGCTCCGGCTCCAGGATGAGCACGCTCTTGCCCTCCAGCCGCAGCCAGCCGCGGTGGGCGAAGTCGGCCAGGGCCTTGTTCACCGTCTCCCGGGAGGCGCCGACCAGCTGGGCGATCTCCTCCTGGGTGAGGTCGTGGGTGACCCGCAGCAGGCCGGACTCCTGCGACCCGAACTGGCGGGCCAGCTGCAGCAGCGACTTCGCCACCCGGCCCGGCACGTCGGTGAAGATCAGGTCGGCCAGCATGTTGTTGGTCCGGCGCAACCGGCGGGCCAGCACCCGCAGCAGCTGCTCGGCGATCTCCGGGCGCTTGCCGATCCACTCGCGCAACGCGGCCCGGTCCATGGTGTAGGTCCGGACCTCGGTGACCGCGGTGGCCGACGACGTGCGCGGCCCCGGATCGAAGATCGACAGCTCGCCGAACATGTCCGACGGGCCGGCTACCATGAGCAGGTTCTCCCGGCCGTCGGGGGACTTGCGACCGATCTTCACCTTGCCCGCGCCGACGATGTAGAGCCGGTCGCCCGGCTCGCCCTCGGCGAAGATCACGTGCCCGCGCGGGAACTCGGCGGGCTCGAGGGACTGGGCCAACGCGTCGGCCGCGAACGGTTCGACTCCCTGGAATATCCCCGCTCGGATCAGAACCTCGTCCACTGCACCGCTCCTCGTCCCGGCCGCTGCCCCGCGGCGGATCACCGGCGCGCCAGTCTAGGGGTTGCACCCACACTCTGTGACGCGCTGCGCGTGGTTTTCCACCCGCGCGTCCGGGCGACCCCGCCCGGGTCGCTCCCGCGGGCGCGCTCGCCGACCGGAGTCAGGCGGCCCGGCTGCGGCGAGCCCCGCGCTTGCCCCGCTGGCCGCGCGAGCGCAGCCGGAACAGCTCCAGGGCGCGGCCCGTACCCTGCCGGAACAGGGCGCGGACCTCGTCCGGGCGCGGACGTTCGAGGAGCTCTTCGAGCTCCTCCGGACGCACGGTCGACTCCCGCAGCTTGGACTCCACCCGCTCCATTCCGAGCGCGAAGAACATCACCAGCAACGGCACGAGGACGGACAACCAGGCAGTCATGTCGACGCTGATGTTCCCGCAACCGGCCCGGCCATGCGTGCTCGGGGTCGGCGCGTCGCGCGACTTTGACGCGATCGTGACATCGGCCGCCACACTCGGTGACCGGTGGTAGCGGACGGCGCCGGCCGAGGGCGTCCCGGACCGTCCGCCCCCGCCCGTACCCTCGAACCGTGACCTCCGCACCTCCCGAGTCCCCCGGCACGCCCGGGGGTGCCACGCTGCGCGGCGCCGCCCGGCTGGCCAAGCGCATCGCCGGCGGCGAGCCGCCGCTGGGCCGCGCCCGCCGGGTCGGCCGGATGCTGCGCACCCTGGCCGCCACGCACGTCGACGCGCACTGCGAGCTGGACTTCACCACGCCGCTCGAACTGGCCGTGGCCACCATCCTGTCGGCGCAGAGCACCGACAAGGGCGTCAACGCGGTCACCCCGGCGCTGTTCGCCCGCTACCCCACCGCGGTGGACTACGCCAAGGCCGACCGGGCCGAGCTGGAGGAGATGATCCACTCCACCGGGTTCTTCCGGAACAAGGCGAACGCGCTGATCGGGCTGGGCGCCGCGGTGGTCGAGAAGCACGGCGGGGAGCTGCCGGGCACCCTGGAGGAGCTGGTCGCGCTGCCCGGGATCGGGCGCAAGACCGCCAACGTCATCCTGGGCAACGCCTTCGACATCCCGGGCATCACGGTGGACACCCACTTCGGCCGGCTGGTCCGCCGCTGGGGCTGGACGGCCGAGGAGGACCCGGTCAAGGTCGAGCACGCGATCGGCGCGCTGGTGCCCAAGCGGGACTGGACGATGGTCTCCCACCGGGTGATCTTCCACGGTCGCCGGGTCTGCCACGCCCGCAAGCCGGCCTGCGGCGCCTGCACGCTGGCCGCGGACTGCCCGGCCTTCGGCACCGGGCCGACCGACCCGGTGCAGGCGGCCAAGCTGGTCAAGGGCCCGTCCCGGGCGCACCTGCTGGCGATGGTCGGGCTGTCCGACGACATCGCGCCGGCCGCGCCGGTCACCCCGGCCCAGGCCGAGGCGGACCGGGACGTCCCGTGACCGCTCCGCGGGCGGGCGTGCGGCGGGCGGAGGTCGTCAGCACCGCCGCGGTGCTGGTCCTGCTCGCGCTGGCCGTGCTCGCGCTGTGGCCCCGGGAGGCACCCGGCCGCGCGGACGACCCGGCCGTGGCCGCGGACCGGGCGGCGACCGTCGTACCGGACGGCGAACTGGCCGCGGCCCGCGCGGCGGCCGGGCTCGC
>JASLAP010000439.1 GCA_030147065.1 Pseudonocardia sp.
CGCCCCAGCCCCTCCACGACCTCGGCGCGCGGCAACCGGCCGGCGAGCTCGCCGGGGAGGGCGAGCTTGGAGTGCCGCACCCCGCTGCCGATCACGATCGCGGGCGCGGCGGCGACGGCGGCGTCCACCAGCACCGGCCAGTCCTCGGGGAGCCCGATCGGGGTGATCCCGCCGTACTCCATCCCGGTCATCGCCACCGCGTCGTCCATCGGGGCGAAGGACGCCTTGCGGGCGTCCAGGCGCTTGCGGACCAGGCCGTTGACGTCGGCCCGGGTGCTGGCCAGCACCAGGCAGGCGGCGTAGCGGGTGGTCTCGCCGCGGCGACCGGCGACGACGACGCAGTTGGCCGAGCCGTCCAGCGGGGAGCCGTAGGCCTCGCAGAACGCGGCCGTGTCGGCCAGCGTGGGGTCGATCTCGGCCACCCCGACCAGGGCGGCGTCGGCCGGGTCGAGCAGTTTCAGGGCGTGCGCGACCGGGTCGCCGAGCAGGTCGGGGCGGTCGAGCGCGGGCACCGCCTGCAGCGAGCCCAGGACGGACCAGTCGTTCACCAGCGCTGGCCGCCGCCCTGCACGCGGACCACGGCGGGCTTCACGTCGACGATGTAGACCAGCACCGCGACCAGGGCGGCGAGCCAGAACAGGGCTCCGCTGCTGCGCGGGCCGCCCTGGAACACGAGCAGCACGAGCAGGCTCGCGCCGGTGATCCCCAGCCACGCGGGCTTGGTCAGCTTGTCCGCCGCGGTGAAGGCGTCGGAGCGCTGCATCAGTGCGTGCACGAACGCGTATCCGCCGACGGGAATGGCCAGCAGCCAGATCCCGAGCAGGATCCATCCGTCGAGGGTGTACAGCAGGCTCACACGAAGAGAGTACGTGCGGACCGGGGTACCGCACATCCCCGGGTCGGGAACGCGACGGTGCCCCGGGGTCCGCAGACCTCGGGGCACCGCTGGTCGGACGCCCCGAGGGGCGGTCCGGTGCGACTCAGCTGGTCGACTTGTCGCCCGGCTGGTCGGCCGCCGAACCGTTGGTGCGGCGGGCGGCCGGCTTGCGCGCGGCGGGCTTCGCCTCGGTCTTCGGGGCGGTGCGGTTGGCCGCCTTGCGGGTGGTGCTGCGGGTCTCGTGGGCCACCTCGGCACCGGCCTCGGCGATCTCCGCGGCCACCTCGGCACCGGTGTCGGCGACGGTCTTCGAGGCCTCCGCGGACGCCTCGGTCACCTTCACCGCGGCCTGGCCCGAGACGCGCTGCGTGGTCTGGGCCACCTGCTCGCCGGTCGACCGGGTCTGCCGGGTGACCACGGTCAGCGCCTTCTCGGCGGCGTCGTGGACGTCGTCGACCCAGCCGTCGACCTGGGCGTCGAGCTTCTCGGTGTACGACTCGACGGTCGCGATGGCCTGCTTGACCTGCGGCTGCTTGCGGATGCGGCCCCAGGTCGCCTCGCCGCGGCGGGCGAGGTCGGCGTAGGCCACCTCGGCCTGCTTCTGCAGGTCGGCGAGCGCGCGGCGCAGGTCGGCGCGCAGGTCCTCCTCGCGCAGCCGCTGCGGCAGCACGACCACGCGCTGCTGGACGTCGCCGGCCTGGGCGGCGGCCCTGGTGCGGGCCTCGGCGGCCCGGATCCGGGCGACCTCGGCGGCCTTGGACACGGTGCTGAGCGCGTACTCGCCGGCGCCGAGCACGGCGAGCAGCGGGGTGCGGGCCACCTTGGCCTGCTCGGTGGCGTTGCGGGCAGCCTGCTCGCGCGCCTTGCGGACATCGGTAGCGGTGGGCAGCGTCACTGCCATGTCGATCACTCCTCGTGGGTCGTGGGGTCGGCGGGCGCGGCGGTCGGGCCGGCCTCGCGCCGGAAGGACCGGTAGACGTCCAGCAGCACCTGCTTCTGGCGCTCGCTCAGGGTGGGGTCGGCGAGCACGGCGCCGACGACGTCGCCGGCCGGCTGCTGCTCGAGGATCCCGGCCCGCACGTACAGGGCCTCGGCCGAGATCCGCAGCCCCTTGGCGATCTGCTGCAGGATCTCCGCGGACGGCTTGCGCAGTCCGCGCTCGATCTGGCTCAGGTAGGGGTTGCTCACCCCGGTCACCTTCGCCAGCTGGCGCAGGGAGACCTGCGCGCCCTCGCGCTGGCTGCGGATGTAGGCGCCGATGTCGTCGACGGCCTGGCCCACGGCCTGCCCGACGTGCTCGACGGCCTGGCCGACCGGGCCCTCGTTCTTCGCGTTCCCGGCCACTCCGCACACCCCGTTTCTTCCGTCACCACTGACGGTACGCCGGAGTGCTAGCTGTTGCAAGCACAATGCTTGCGCAGGTGGGTGGCATGCGCCACGCCCGCTCAGCCGCCGAAGGCGACCTGGCCGACGGTGTAGATGACCAGCCCGGCGAGCGCGCCGACGACCGTGCCGTTGATCCGGATGAACTGCAGGTCGCGACCGACCTGCAGTTCGATCTTGCGCGAGGTCTCCTCGGCGTCCCACCGGGCGACCGTGTCGGTGATCAGCGTGGTGATCTCGCCGCGGTAGTGCCGCACGACGTAGCCGGCCGCGTCGCCGAGCCAGCCGTCGATCTTGGCCCGCAGGTCGGGTTCGGACACCAGGTTCTGCCCGAACGCGACCAGGCCGTCGCGGACCCGGGTGCGCAGCGCGCTGGACGGGTCGGCGGCGGCGTCCAGGATCAGCGACTTGACCGTGCCCCAGGCCTGGCCGATGAACTGCTGCACGTTCGGGTGCGCGATGACCTGCTGCTTGATCCGCTCGGCCCGCTCGATGGTGTCGGGGTCGTTCTGCAGGTCGCCGGCGAACTCGGACAGGAACGTGTCGATCGCCTTGCGCAGCGGGTGCTCCGGGTCGGTCTTCACCGCCCAGGCGAAGTTCTGCGCCTCCAGGTACACCCGGTCGGCGATGAGGTCGTCGACGAACCGGGGCGACCAGGTCGGCGCCCGCTGGTGCACGATCCGCATCACCATCTCCTGGTTGCCGGCGACCCAGTCGTAGGCGCGGTCGCACACCAGGTCGACCAGCTTGCGGTGGGCGCCGTCGGCGAGGACGCCCTCCAGCACCGTGCCCAGCGGCGGCCCGATCGGCTTCTCCAGCAGCTTGCGCACCAGCACCTGCTCGATGACGTCCTGGACGTCCTCGTCGCGCAGCACGGTGACCACCCCGCGGGCCGCGGTGGCCAGCTCGGCGGTGATCCGGTCGGCGTTCTCGGGCTGGGAGACCCAGGACCCGACCCGGGCCGAGACGTCCACCCGGGCGATCCGGTCGCGGACCACCTCCTCGGCCAGGAAGTTCTCCCCGACGAAGTCGCCCAGGCTGTCGCCGAGCGCGTCCTTCTTGGTCGGGATGATCGCGGTGTGCGGGATCGGCAGGCCGAGCGGGCGGCGGAACAGCGCGGTGACCGCGAACCAGTCGGCCAGCGCGCCGATCATGCTGGCCTCCGCGGTGGCCCGCAGGTAGCCGATCCAGACCGGCCCGTCGTTGGCCTCCCACCAGCGGGAGAACAGGAAGACCACGGTCGCCACCAGCAGCAGCCCGGTGGCCAGCATCTTCATCCGCTGCAGGTCCTGGGCGCGGGCGGTGGCGTCCATCCGCCCGATCCCGAGCCCGAGCTCCACCTTCGGAGCAGTACGGCCACCGCGGGGCGGCACGGACGAAGCAGCCGCCGGGCCGGCCGCGTCCGATCGGGTAGAGGCGGGGTTCTGCACGAACCCATCTTGCCCGTCCGGCGAAGGTTCCGGTGTCGGGGCGGCGCCTCGCGGGCCTGTCGCGCTGGACGGGGGACCATCCGCGTGGACCGTCCCGACCTCGGTGCCCGGACGCCGGCGATCGACGCCGGCCGGGATCAGTGTCGTGAAGGCATTCGGATCCCGCCGTACCGAGGTGGTCTGGCCGGGGTCGGCGGTGATCCGTCGACCCCGGCCACGTTTGTGGTGCGGCCGCGCGGCGAGGGAGAAGTGCCCCCTCGGGCGCCGCACCACCGGCGCTCCCCCGGTCCCCCGGCGTGGTCCGACGGACCGCGTCAACGGGGGGTGAGCAGGGGGCGCCGGCTGTTGCGGGTCGCTACCGCGCGCCCACCGGGACCATCTCCGCGGGCCGCTGGGCACCCGGGTTGCGGTCGCGGTCGGCGCGGCGCCGGACGGCGTCCTCGGCAGCGCGCAGGATCAGGTCGGCGGCCGGCACCCGGTACCCGGTCAGCGCCGGGGACACCCGCCAGTGCACCCAGCCGTCGGGCACGGTCGACGGCGGGGCGAGCACGGTCGCGCCGGCGGTGCGCAGGCGCACGCCCTCGGCCTCGCGCAGCGCGGCCGGCAGGGCCGAACCGGCCGTGATCGGGAACCACCACGCGCCGGTCGGCGTGGCCGCCACCGGGACGACAGCGCCGGCGTCGCGCAGGGCGACGCACATCCGCTTCCCGTCCACCGCGGTCACCTCGAGCACGTCCAGGGCGGTGCCGGTGACCAGCAGCAACGTGGTGGCGCTCTCGACGACCACGGGCCAGCCGTGGTCGGAGAACTCGCGCGCCGCCGCGCGCAGCTCCGCGCCGTACACCGCGCGGTAGCTGTCCCAGCCGGACATCGCGGACCTCCGATGCGTGTCGTGAACCCCTGCCGTTCGGCGTGTTCCTGTGAGGCTCAACACCGAGCATGACGGGTCGGGTGCGGGTAGTGGAGCCCACAGCGGCGACCGCGCGGGAGGCCGAGACGAGCGGAAATTGCCTCTTGACAAAGCCGCTGGCCGCCGGTCACTGGTCGGATGACCGGTGCGCGCGCGGAGACCGGCGGTGGCAACCCTGCTCCGTTCGGCCGCCGGACCGGTCGTCGCGGCGGTCAGCGGTCGCTCACTACGCCGACGCCGTCGCGCCGCTGCCACGATGGCGCCATGTTGATGGTGACCGGAGCGAGTGGATACCTGGGCAGTGCGGTGGTCGGGCTCGCGGTGCGGGAGGGCCGGGCGGTGCGGGCCGTGGTGCGCGACCCCGGCCGGGCCGCCGGGGTGCTGCCGGAGGGCGTCGAGGTCGCGGTCGCCGACCTGGCCGACCCGGACGCGCTGAAGGCCGCGGCCCGCGGCTGCACAGGCGTGCTGCACGTGGCCGGGGCGGTGGGCGGCACCGCCGACGACGTCCACCGGGCCAACGTCGAGGGCACCCGCGCCGTGCTGGCCGCCGCGTTGTCGGCCGACGTGCCGCGGTTCGTGCTCACCAGCAGCAGCGCCGCGGTGATCGACGCCGACGGGCTGGTGGCCGAGGAGCCGGCCGGACCGCCCGCGCTCACCGACCCCTACTCGATCAGCAAGGCGGCCGCCGAGGAGCTGGTGCTGGCGGCCAGCGGACGCGGCGACATCGAGGCCGTGGTGGCCACCCCGGTGAGCATCTACGGGCCGAGCCCGCGCGGACCGGAGTCCTACAACTCGCTGTTCGTGGCCGCGGCGCTGGGGACCGAGCCGGCCGTGGTGGACTCGGCGGTGGGCTGGGTGCTCGCCGAGGACGTCGCGGCCGGGCACCTGCTGGCGCTGGACCGCGGGGCGGCCGGGCGGCGCTACGTGCTCAGCGGGGAGGTGTCCACGTTCGGCCGGATCCTGCACGCGTTCGCCGACCGGGTGGGCGGGCGCCGGGTGGCGACCCTGCCGCCGGGGGCGGCGCTGGGGCCGGAGGCGGGCACCTTCGCCCGCCGCTCGGAGGTCTACGGCCGGTTCCGGTCGGTGCGGGTCGCCGACGCGGGCGCCCGGGCGCTCGGCTTCGCGCCGCGCGGGGTGGCCGACGGGATCGCGCTCACCGCGGACTGGATCGGCCCGCTGCCCGCCTCCTGATCCCGGACGGCCCGACCCCGGGCAGCACGGAGGCCGGTGACCCCGTCGGGTCACCGGCCTCCGCGCGCTCCGTCAGGAGCGGGATCTCAGATCGGGCGGACCGTGTCGGCCTGCGGACCCTTCGCACCCTGGCTCGCCTCGAAGGAGACCCGCTGGTTCTCCTCGAGCGTGCGGAAGCCGTCCGACTGGATGGCGGAGTAGTGGACGAAGACGTCCGGACCGTTGTCGTCGGTGGCGATGAAGCCGAAGCCCTTCTCGGCGTTGAACCACTTGACGGTGCCCTGCGGCATACCTGTTCTCCATACG
>JASLAP010000442.1 GCA_030147065.1 Pseudonocardia sp.
GGCGTCCGGGCGCTCGGCGGCGATGATCTGCTCGACGAACTCCGGGGTGATCGGCTCGACGTAGGTGGCGTCGGCGAACTCCGGGTCGGTCATGATCGTCGCCGGGTTGGAGTTGACCAGCGAGACCCGGATGCCCTCGGCCCGCAGCACCCGGCAGGCCTGGGTGCCGGAGTAGTCGAACTCGCTGGCCTGGCCGATCACGATCGGCCCCGACCCGATGACCATCACGTGCCGGATGTCCTCGCGGCGCGGCATCAGCGGTCCCCTCCGTCGGGCGCGGCGCCGGTCCGGCCGTCGGCCGGGCCCCCGGGCCGGGCCTGGTCACCGGCGTGCCCGGTGGGCTCCTGGTTGTCGGCAGAACGGTCGTCGGCAGAACAGTTGTCGGCAGGACGGCTGTCGATGGGGCGGCTGTCGGTGGGGCGGCTGTCGAACAGGTCGTTCACCGGTGGTTCCGGGCCGGGGTCGACCGGCGGACCGGGCGGCGGACCGGACGGTGGCCCCGCGGCCGGGGTGGGTTCGGGTGCCGGCGGCCGGTCGACCACGGCGGTGACCGGCACCGGCGTCGTGGGCAGGTCGGTGTCGGGCCCGTCGGCGGGTCCGGGCCCCGCGGCCGGGGGGCCGACCGGGGCGGGTTCGCGGACGGGTCCGACCGGCTCGGGCGCGGACGCGGCAGGCACCGACGGACCGGGCACAGACGGACCGGGCAGGGGTGGGCCGGACACGGGCGGGCCGGGCACGGGCGGGCCGGGCACGGCAGGACCGGCCGCCGCGGGACGGGCACCGGGGGGCGCCGTGGGCGCGACCGGCTCCGCGGTCTCGTCCTGCTCCGCGGTCTCGTCCGGTTCCGCTGCCGGCTCCGCCTGCGCCGACGGCGGGGGCGGGAACTCGAACAACCGGTGCCGGCCCCGCCCGGTGGCCTCGGCCATCATGTCGACGAACCGGTCGAACAGCTCGGCCGCGTCGTGCGGTCCGGCCGCCGCCTCGGGGTGGTACTGCACGCTGAACGCGGGCACGTCGAGCGCCCGCATCCCCTCGACGGTGCCGTCGTTGGAGCAGGTGTGGGTGATGACCGCCGGGCCGAACGGGGTGTCGAACCGCTCCCCCGCCTCGCCCTGCACGGCGAACCCGTGGTTCTGCGAGGTGATCGAGATCCGGCCGGTCCCGTGCTCGATCACCGGGATGTTGATGCCGCGGTGGCCGTAGCGCATCTTGTAGGTGCCCCGGCCCAGGGCCCGGCCCAGGATCTGGTTGCCGAAGCAGATGCCCAGCAGCGGGATCCGGCGCTCGAGCACCTGGCGGGTCAGCGCGACCGGGCCGTCCGCGGTGGCCGGGTCGCCGGGGCCGTTGGACAGGAAGAACCCGTCCGCGCCGAGCTCCTCGATCTGCTCGATGGTGGCGTCGGCGGGCAGCACGTGGGTCTCGATGCCGCGCGCGGCCAGCATCCGCGGGGTGTTCGACTTGATGCCCACGTCGAGTGCCGCGACGGTGAACCGGCGGGCGACGGTGGCCGGGACGACGTAGGGCTCCCGGGTGGTCACCGCACCGTAGAGGTCCGCGCCCTCCATGCTCGGCGAGGCCCGCACCCGGTCGACCAGTTCGCCGTCGGCGGCCAGCGCGTCACCGGAGAACACCCCGGCCCGCATCGCCCCGCGCTCGCGCAGGTGCCGGACCAGCGCCCGGGTGTCGATCCCGGCCACGGCCACCACGCCCTGCTCGGACAGCGCCGCGCCGAGCGAGCGGCGGGAGCGCCAGTTGGAGGCGATCCGGGACGGGTCGCGCAGCACGTAGCCGGCGACCTGGATGCGCGCGGACTCGTCGTCCTCGTCGTTCCACCCGGTGTTGCCGATCTGCGGCGCGGTCTGCACCACGATCTGGCGGTGGTAGGAGGGGTCGGTGAGGGTCTCCTGGTAGCCGGTCATGCCGGTGGCGAAGACCGCCTCGCCGAGCCCGGCGCCGGTGGCGCCGTAGGCCTCGCCGCGGAAGATCCGCCCGTCCTCCAGGACCAGGACCGCTGTCCTGGGCCGGCTCGTGGCCTGGCTCATGGGGTTGCCCTTCCGTGTTCGTCGCGGGCGACCCGGCCGTCCCGCGCGGTGATCCGACCGCGCAGCACCGTCGCAGCCACCGTGGCCGGCAGCCGCACGCCCTCGTAGGGGGTGTTCGACGACCGGCTGGCCAGTGTTGCGCCCCGCACCGTCCATGCTCCGTCCGGGTCGACCAGCGCGAACGTCGCCGGCTCGCCGACCGCGACCGGTCGGCCCTGGTCGGCCAGCCCGGCGATCGCGGCGGGCCGCTCGGAGAGCACCCTGGCCACCCCGCGCCAGTCCAGCAACCCGGGCTCGACGAGCGCGTGCACCACGACCGACAGCGCGGTCTGCAGGCCGAGCATCCCCGGCCGGGCCGCGGCCCACTCGGTGTCCTTGTACTGCGCGGCGTGCGGGGCGTGGTCGGTGGCGACGGCGTCGACCGTGCCGTCCACCAGGGCCGCGCGCAGCGCCGCGGTGTCCTCGGCGGTGCGCAGCGGCGGGTTGACCTTGTGCACCGGGTCGTAGCCGGTCAGCGCGGCGTCGGTGAGCAGCAGGTGGTGCGGGGTGACCTCGGCCGACACCCGGACCCCGGCGGCCTTGGCCGCGCGCAGGACCTCGACGGTGCGCGCCGAGGACACGTGGCAGACGTGCAGCGCGGCGCCCGCCTCCCGGGCCAGCGCGCAGTCCCGGGCCACGATCGTCTCCTCAGCGGTGGCCGGCCAGCCGGCCAGCCCGAGCCGGGAGGCCACCACCCCCTCGTGGGCCTGGGCCCCGGCGGTGAGGCGGTGGTCCTCGGCGTGCTGGGCGATCACGACGTCCAGCGCCGAGGCGTACTCCAGGGCCCGGCGCATGATCAGCGGGTCGTGCACGCAGCGGCCGTCGTCGCTGAACATCCGCACCCGGGCGGCCGAGCGCGCCATCGTGCCGAGTTCGGCGAGCTTGCGCCCCTCCAGGCCGACGGTGACCGCGCCGACCGGGTGCACGTCGACCAGGCCGACCTCCTCGCCGCGCCGCCGGACGTGCTCGACGACGACCGCGGAGTCGGCCACCGGGTCGGTGTTGGGCATGGCGAACACCGCGGTGAACCCGCCGAGCGCGGCCGCGGCCGAGCCGGTGTCGACGGTCTCGGACTCCTCGCCGCCGGGCTCGCGCAGGTGGGTGTGCAGGTCGACGAAGCCGGGCAGCAGGACCCACCTGTCGGCGGCCAGCCGGGGCAGCTCGCCCAGGTCGTCGCGGTCGCCGATGCCGGTGCCCAGCTCGACCACGACGCCGTCGCGGACCAGCAGGTCCACCCGGTCCTCGCCGTAGGGGCGGGCACCCGTGATGAGCAGGTCGTACGTCGTGGGATCGGTCATTGCGGGGCTCCCGCGAGCAGGTGGTAGAGGACGGCCATCCGGACGTGCACACCGTTGGCGACCTGGGCCAGCACCGCCGAGCGCGGCCCGTCGGCGACCGCGGGGGCGATCTCCATGCCGCGCACCATCGGGCCCGGGTGCAGGACGACGGCGTGCTCGGGCAGCAGCGCCGCCCGCTCCGCGGACAGCCCGTAGCCCACGGCGTACTCGCGGGCGGACGGGAAGAACGCGCCGTGCATCCGCTCGGCCTGCACCCGCAGCATCATCACCGCGTCCAGCGCGGGCAGCTCGGCGTCCAGGTGCGTGCCCACCCGGCACGGCCAGTGGTCCACGCCCACCGGCAGCAGCGTCGGCGGGGCCACCAGCACCACCTCCGCGCCCAGGGTGGCCAGCAGGAACACGTTGGACCGGGCGACCCGGCTGTGCAGCACGTCACCGACGATGCCGATCCGCCGCCCGGCGATCCCGCCCAGCCGCTCGCGCACGGTGGCCGCGTCCAGCAGCGCCTGGGTGGGGTGCTCGTGGGTGCCGTCACCGGCGTTGACGATCGCGGTGCGGGCGCCGGTGGCCCCGGCGTCCCGGTCGATCCAGCCGGCCAGCCGGTGCGCGGCGCCGGAGGCCGGGTGGCGGACCACGACGCAGTCCGCGCCCATCGCGGACAGGGTCAGCGCGGTGTCGCGCAGCGACTCGCCCTTGGACACCGACGAGCCCGACGCGCTGACGTTCACCGTGTCCGCGCTCATCCACTTGCCGGCGATCTCGAACGACACCCGGGTGCGGGTGGAGTTCTCGTAGAACATCGTGATCACGGTCCGCCCGCGCAGGGTGGGCAGCTTGCGGATCTCCCGGCCCAGCAGCGCCTGCTTGAGCCGGTCGGAGGTGTCCAGCAGGGCGGTCGCGGCGGCCGCGTCCAGGTCGGTCACCGAGAGCAGGTGCCTCATGCCGGGCCCCCGCCCGGTTCGACGCGGGGGCCGTCCGGGGCGCCGGAGCGGCCCGGGGACCGACGCAACCGGACCCCGTCGACCCCGTCGGACTCGGCCAGCAGCACCAGGATCTGCTCGTCGCGGGCGCTGGGCACGTTCTTGCCGACGTAGTCCGCGCGGACGGGCAGCTCCCGGTGGCCGCGGTCGACCAGCACGGCCAGTTGCACCGCGCGCGGCCGGCCGTGCTCGGCCAGCGCGTCCAGCGCGGCCCGGACGGTGCGCCCGGACATCAGCACGTCGTCGACCAGCACGACCAGCGCGTCGTCCAGGCCGCCCTCGGGGACGGTGGTGCCCGACAGCGGACGGGCCGGGCCGCGGCGCAGGTCGTCGCGGTAGAGCGTCGGGTCGACCGACCCGACGGCCGGCGCGGTGCCGCTGAACTCGCCGATGGCGGCGGCCAGCCGGGTGGCCAGCACGGCTCCCCGGGTGGGCACGCCGATCAGCACGACGCCCTGCGCGCCGGCGGTCTTCTCGATGATCTGGTGCGCCATGCGCGCGATGGTGCGGGCGACATCGGCCGCGCCGAGCAGCTCCCGATCGGGAGGCCCGGCCCCGGCCGCGTCCCCGCGGCGGTCGTCCGCCACGAGCTCACTCCTTTCCCGCCTCACCGGACGGGCCCTTAAAGGAATCGCGGTCCCTGCCGACGGCCGTGCCCGCTGCGGTCCCGCGACCACGGCGCGTCGAACGCCGCCGACGCTATCAGCGCGGCCCCCGCCGACGGCCCCCCCGGATCGCGAGCGTCACACCGCGTCGAACATCGGGACCCCCCACTCGTACACCAGCTGCCTCACCGCGCATACCATCATTGACCGCAAGGCCCTCACCTGCACGACGTAACGCCTGACCGGACAGTGTCGATCAGCCGTTCGAGTGATCTAGGTGCGGGGGCGACTTGACCGATGGACGGAGCAAGCGCAAGATTACTCTCCGTATCGGTTCCGGCTCGATCGCAGAGCGGCGGCGGTGCGGAAGACAGCATCGGAACGGCGGCCTCGGCGGGCCCGGGTCGCCGGGGCCACCCGGACCCGATGTCCACCGGCACGACGGCACGACGGCACGACCGGATCCACCGCAGTTCCCGGCATGAGGTCGGTCCCCGGACCGACAGGACGCAAGTGAGGAGATCGCCAGATGGGCGACTACGCCAAGGCGCTCGGCGGAAAGCTCCGCGCCATCCGGCAGCAGCAGGGTCTGTCGCTGCACGGTGTCGAGCAGAAGTCGGGCGGCCGCTGGAAGGCGGTCGTCGTGGGCTCCTACGAGCGCGGCGACCGGGCGGTCACCGTGCAGAAGCTGGCCGAGCTGGCCGACTTCTACGGCGTTCCGGTCGCCGAACTGCTGCCCGAGGGCCGGGTCCCGTCCGGTTCCGAGCCGGCCACCAAGATCGTGATCAACCTGGAGCGGTTGCAGCAGTTGCCCGCGGACAAGGTCGGGCCGCTGGCCCGCTACGCCGCGGCCATACAGAGCCAGCGGGGCGACTACAACGGCAAGGTGCTCAGCATCCGCGCCGAGGACCTGCGGTCGCTGTCGATCATCTACGACATGACCCCGGGCGAGCTGACCGACCAGCTGATCAGCTGGGGCGTGCTGCCGCCGGAGGCGCGGCCGGCCGGCTGACCCCGCGGCCGGTCCCGTGCACCGCGGCGGGGCCGGCCTGACCCGAAGGGCAGTCCCGATCGGGTGCCGTCATCGGATCGATATCCGGGCGGGCCGGGCGCCCTGCCGGGTCAGCGGGTGGCGCGCAGCTGCGGGGCGATGTCGGAGATGCGCCCCAGCACGCCGTTGAGGAACCGCGGGCTGTCGTCGGTGGACAGCGTGCGGGCCAGCTCCACGGCCTCGGTGATGGCCACCGGGTCGTCGATCTCGTCGACCCACAGCAGCTCGAAGATCCCGAGCCGCAGCAGCGTGCGGTCGACCGCCGGCATCCGGGCCACGGTCCAGCCCTCGGCGTGCTCGGCGAGCAGCTGGTCGATCCGCGGCCGGTGCTCCACCACTCCGCGGACCAGCATCGCGGCGTAGTCCGAGACCGGTGGGGCGTCGTCGGTGGTCCGCCGCTGGGCGAGCACGTCGAGCGGGTCGTCCCCGCGGGCCTCGGACTCGAACAGGATGTCCAGGGCCCGCTTGCGGGCCTTGGTGCGCGCCCGCAGCATCAGCTGGAGACGCGACCGAGGTAGCGCCCGTCCCGGGTGTCGACCTTGATCTTCTCGCCGGTGCTGAGGAACAGCGGGACCTGCACCTCGGCGCCGGTCTCCAGGGTGGCCGGCTTGGTGCCGCCGGTGGAGCGGTCGCCCTGCAGCCCCGGGTCGGTGTGCGAGACCACCAGCTCGACCGAGGCCGGCAGCTCGATGTAGAGCGGCACGCCCTCGTGCAGCGAGACCATGGCGACCTGGTTCTCCAGCAGGTAGTCCGCCGCCCCGCCCACGGTCGCCGCCGGGATCGGGATCTGGTCGTAGGTGTCGCCGTCCATGAAGACGAAGTCGCTGCCGTCGCGGTAGAGGAAGGTCATGTCGCGGCGGTCGACGGTGGCGGTGTCGACCTTGGTGCCGGCGTTGAACGTCTTGTCGACGACCTTGCCGGTCATCACGTTCTTCAGGGTGGTGCGCACGAAGGCGCCGCCCTTGCCCGGCTTGACGTGCTGGAAGGCGGTGACCGACCACAACTGGCCGTCCAGGTTCAGCACCAAGCCGTTCTTCAGGTCGTTCGTGGTGGCCACGTGCGGGGATCTCCTGCGTCTGTGCGGGGCGCGGTGCCGGCCGGCGGCCGACCGCGGGTGGACGCCGAGCGGGCACCGGGTGAACCGGCACCGCCGTTCCGCGCCCGGGGGTGTGGTCGTGAGCGGCGCCGTACCGGCGCCCTCGTCCGCGGGTCAGGGTACCCGCTCGGGTGCGGACGGCGTCCGCGCCCGGTCGGTCCCCGCCCCCCGCTCAGACCTCGACCAGCTCCTTGGTGGTCAGCGTGAGCAGTTCGGCGGCCCCGTCGCGGACGACCAGGGTGTCCTCGATCCGCACCCCGCCCCGGCCGGGCAGGTAGACCCCCGGCTCGACGGTCACCGCCATCCCCGCGGCCAGCGCACCGGCGCCGGTCGCGGCCAGCGCCGGCGCCTCGTGGATCTGCAGGCCGACGCCGTGGCCCAGCCCGTGCGGGAACTGCTCGGCGCGGCCGGCGTCGCGGACGACCGTGCGGGCGGCCGCGTCCACCGCGGCGACCGCGACCCCGGGCACCAGCGCCGCGGTGCCCGCCGCCTGCGCCGCGGCGACCAGGTCGTACAGCTCGCGCTGCCACTGCGCGGCCGGCCCGAGCACCACCGTGCGGGTCATGTCGGAGTGGTAGCCCTCGACCAGCGCGCCGAAGTCGAGCTTGAGCAGGTCGCCGCGGCGCAACTCGGTGCCGGTGGGCCGGTGGTGGGGCACCGCGGAGTGCGGGCCGGTCGCCACGATCGACGGGAACGACGGGCCGGCCGCCCCCAGGCGGCGCATCCGGTCCTCCAGGTCCAGCGCGACCTCGGCCTCGGTCCGGCCCGGCGCCAGGCCACCGGCCGCCAGCAGCTCGTCCAGGGCCCGGTCAGCGACGGCGCAGGCGGCCCGCAGCGCGGCCACCTCGACCTCGTCCTTGACCGCGCGCAACCGCTGCACCAGGCCCGGGGCGCGGTCCAGCCGCACCGGGCCGGCCGCGTCGACCAGGGCGGCGTGCGCGTCGACCGTGACCGCGTCGGACTCGAAGCCCGACCGCGCGACCCCCAGCTCGCCGGCCAGCGCGACCAGCCGCAGCGCGCACGCCCGGTCCTCCACCCGTTCCAGGTCGGGGACCTCGGCCGCGGACTGCTCGCGGTAGCGCCCGTCGGTGCAGAACCGGCTGCGGTCCTCGCCCTCGGCGTGCACCAGCAGCGCGGCGTTCGACCCGGTGAACCCGGTCAGGTAGCGGATGTTCGTCAGGTCGGTCACCAGCAGGGCGTCGACCCCGACCGAGGCCAGCAGCGGGCGCAGCGCCGCGCGGCGAGAGGCGGACATGGCGCCACCGTACGGGCTGCCCGACCGCCGGGCCGCGGCCGAGCCAGGGGCATGCCACGGCGACCGGGGGCGCTGTCCGGCCCGTCGCCGGCCGCCGGCGGCATCCGCTGCACGCCGTGACCGGCGCGGTCCTGGCGCTGCCGGCCGGACCGGGCCGCGACACGGACAAGACAACGACGCCGACGTCGCCCTGTCCGGACGATCGGACCGGGTGGTGCGTGTGTCCGGCGCGACCGGACCGGGTACTAGGAGCCATGAGAATCGGAACGAGCGTCGGTCTGATCGCCATCGGCCTGGTGCTCGCGCTTGCGGTCGACATCCAGCTCAGCGGCATCGACCTGGCCCTGGTCGGCTGGATCCTGACCGGTGTCGGCGTCGTCGGGCTGGTGGCCAGCCTGGCCATGTCCCGCCGGCGCCCGGTCGTCGAGCAGCCGGTGGTGCGGGAGCAGCCGATGGTGCGCGAGCAGCCGGTCTACCGCGAGCAGCCCGTCGTGCAGGAGCAGCCGGTCGTCCATGAGCAGCCGGGCGTGCGCGAGGAGTACCCGCCGCGTCGCCGGCCCGAGTACTGAGCCACCCGAGTACTGGATCGACCCGGGTACCGGGTCGGCCCGGGTACCGGGTTCCGCCCCGCGTTCCCGCGCCGGCACCGGACGTCGTCCGGGCGGCGCCGAGTGCTCTCCCGGTGATCGCTCGCCGGTCGCCGGTCGTCCCTAGCCGGTCACCGGGCGGTAGGCGTCACCGGGCGGTCGGCGATCCAGCGCAGCGCCAGGGCGTAGCCCGCCACCCCGAGCCCGACGATCACCCCGCTGGCCACCGCGGAGATGTAGGAGTGGTGGCGGAACTCCTCGCGGGCGTGCACGTTGCTGATGTGCACCTCCACCAGCGGCGCGACCAGCTGGGAGCAGGCGTCGCGCAGGGCGAGCGAGGTGTGGGTCCAGGCCCCGGCGTTGAGCACCACCGGGGTGGCGGCGTCGGCCGCCTCGTGCACCCACCCCAGCAGCTCGCCCTCGTGCTCGGTCTGGCGCACCTGCACCGCCAGGCCGAGCTCACGTCCGGTGTTCTCGCACAGCGCCACCAGGTCGGCGTAGGTGGTCGCGCCGTAGACAGCCGGCTCCCGGCGGCCCAGCCGGCCCAGGTTGGGGCCGTTGAGCACGAGCACCGGGGTCGTCGCGCCGGTCATGGCGCCACCTCCGCCACCGCCGCGTAGGCCCGCTCCAGCAGCTCCGGAGGGGGTCCCTCGAGCCGGCCGGGCCGGGCCAGGCCGTCGAGCACCACGAACCGCAGCGTCCCGGCCCGCGCCTTCTTGTCCCCGCGCATGCTCTCCACCAGCTCGGGCAG
>JASLAP010000512.1 GCA_030147065.1 Pseudonocardia sp.
CGGCCCGCTCCCCCGCCGCCCGCGCCGCCGCCTCGGCCCGCTCGGCGGCCTCGACCGCCGCGGCCCGCTCGGCCTGCGCCTCGGCGGTGGCCCGGTTCGCGGTCTCCACCGCGGTCAGCGCCTGCGACTCCACCTCGGCCAGCCGCCCGGTCACCGCCTCGAGCGCCGCGCCCAGGGCCAGCACCGGTTCCCGCACCGCCTCCACGTGCTCGCGCAACCGGTCGGCGTCCAGCCCGAACGCGGTGCGCCCGGAGTCCAGGCCGAGCGCGTCGAGGGCGTCCCGCTCGGCCCGGGCCATCTGCGAGCAGCTCCGACCACCGGCCCACCGGGTGTCGCGGCAGAACGCCCGGCGCCGGCCGCCCTGGGGTCCGGGCGCGGGCAGTTCGGCGCGGCACTTGCTGTAGCCGCAGCGTGCGGCGTTGTCGATCACGGTGGAAGGCTAACCAGTTGACAGTTCACGAACTGCTCAACACGCCGGTGGTTGCCGAAACTGAACCTGCTCCCAACGAAACGGATGTTTCGTTGGGACGCGGCGCGTGAGGGCGCCGAAAACTGGGACCCCTACGGCGACGGGCTGCGGGACCGGACGGCCCGGTCGGCGGAGGCCTGCACTCGAGAGCGCAGCCTGCTGTCCGGCAGCCCGCCTAGCGGATGATCGACACGATCTGCAGCGCGGCGAGGGCGGGTTCGCCGTCGACCCGGGCGCGGCGTCGGGCCTCGCCGGGTTCGACCATGCGCACGCACAGCCGCCAGAGCGTGTCGGCGTCGATCGCGAGGACCGCGCCGCCGGCGACCGATGCCGCCGGTCGCCATCCTCGTCCTGCCCGCTCCCAGTGCCAGGTGCCCACGTCGGTCGTCACGGTGAGGGCGACCCCGGGCTGGTCGGCCAGCGTCAGGGGGATCGCGCGCAGGAAGGTGTCGAGCACCGCGTGCAGCGTCTGCGGGTCGGTGCCGCCCGGTCGGCCGGTCGCGTCCCGGATCTGCTGCTGGTGGACCCAGTACTCGGTGGTCTCCCGGGCGCAGTCCAGCCGGACCGGGGCCGGATCGGGCCCCGCCCAGGGCACCGGCCCGCCGAGGACGTCGAGGTCACGGCCGCGCCAGAACTCCAGCACCTGGGGTGAGGTGGCGGCCAGGAGATCGACCAGCAGCGGCGGGCTGATCCGCCGCGCGGCGGCGACCCAGTCGGCGTTGTACCGGTCCAGGAACCTCGCCAGCGGCTCACCCGGCGCCGGCCGGCCACCTCCGTGGTACCCGTCGCGGTCGCGGGCGAGCCTGTTCAGGTCGTCGGCCAGGACGTGGGCCACCACGTCCCGCACCGCCCACGGCGCGGCGGCGGTCGGCCGCTCCCACTGCGGCCGCGACAACGAGCCGAGCAGCACCAGCAGGTCGTGGCGGTCCCGCTCCATCAGCGGACGCAGATCGCTCCGCGGGTCCATGCCGGAAGTCAAGCAAGCAGCAGGTTCGGGCCGCATCCGGATTCGGCCGCCGGAGCAGCCCCGCCGGAGGCGCGGAACCCGGAGAGGGCGCGCGGCACCGGGGTCAGCGCGGGGCGCGCGGCGGTCGGCGGGTCACAGGTAGGCGTTCGGCCCGAACGCCGGCGGCAGCTCGCCCGGACGGATCCGGCGCCCGGTGATCCCCTGGGGGATCAGCCGCAGCCAGTGCCCGTGCTCCCCCGGCGCCCACGGCTGCACCCCAGTGGCCGTGGTGCGCTCGACCAGCTCGGCCCGGTGGGCACTGGTGACCTCCTCGGCCAGGCACTGGACGACCACGCTCCAGCCGGTGCGGCTGCGCTGGTCGATCTCGTCGACCTCGAACGCGACGTTGGCGTGGTCGGCGGCCGCGAGCTTGGTGCCGGCACCGGTGCGCACCACGACCACGCCGCGGTCCAGTGCGTAGTTGACCGGGAAGACCAGCGGGTAGGGCTCGGCGTTGACCGCGAGCCGGCCGATCTGCTGGGTGGCCAGCAGCCGGTAGCACTCCTGCTCGTCGAGGACGTCGAGCTGCCGTTCCTGCTCGCCCATCGGGCACCTTCCCGTCGGATCGCTGACGACGTGCATCGTGCCCGAACCGGCGCGCGCGGGCAGCGGGTGCCGGTCCGGGCCGGGGTCGGGGTCGGGGTCAGCCCGGCTCGCCGGTCCGGATGGTCTCGCCGCCCTTGTGCGCGGACTGCCGGCCGAACCGGCTGTCCAGCAGGTGCTTGAGCTTCGTCGTGGCGCCGCTGCAGGCGTCGTCCAGGTTCGCGGCGTGGTGGGTGACCGCGACCGCCGGCTGGCCGGCCGGGCGCGCTTCCATGGTGCACCGCTTGTCGTCGCCGATCGCCCGGCCGGACGCCTCGACCGCCAGGTGCACCTCGACCCGGGTGAGGTGGTGGTCGAACCGCGCCAGCGCGGCACCCACGTGGTCCTCGACCCGCTGGGCCAGCTCCTCGCGACCGGAGATGGTGTTGTCGGTGTTGACCTGGATGTGCATGCGAGCTCCTTCTGGGACGCGGTGCGCCTGGGCCGGAAGGGCGGGACGACCGCTCCGGCGGCCCGGGCTCGGGGCCGACCCACGAGGGGGAGACCGGTCGGGCCGGCACGACGGGTCGACTACCCGACCCTACGCCGTCCGCGGTGGCGGCGATCACACCGGCGGCGATCACCATCCCGACGGGTGGCCGACCCGCCGGCGCCCCGGTGATCGACCCGGCGGACCGGGGCTGGGATCGTCACCCGGTGCCCGCCGATCCCGACCCGCTCGCCGTGCTGGAGTCGCTGGTCGACCGCGCACCGGCGGCCCGGCCCGCGCCGGACGGCGGCTGGCCCGGCGTCCGGGACGCCGACGGCCTGCGCGCCCAGCTGCTCGACTGGCTGGCCCAGTACGCCAACCCCGGCACCCGCCGGACCTACGCCTACGCCCTGGGCCTGCCGATCCACTGGGTGGACGCGATCGGCGGACGGCCGGCCGCCACCCCGGGCACCGGGCCGCGGCCACCGGCGGCGCGCCCCGGGCCGCTGCACGACCTGGCCTGGTTCCGCTGGTGCGCCCGGCACACCCTGGACCCCCGGGACGCGACGGCCGGGCAGGTGAAGGCCTGGCTGCACGCGCTGGACGCGGCCGGGGCGAGCCGGCGCACCCGCCAGCGGATGCTCGCCACCCTGTCGGCGCTCTACGGCCACCTGACCGAGACCGGGGTGGTGGCGGCCAACCCGGCCGCGCTCAACCGCGGCCGTCTCGGGCTGTCCACCGGCGCCCGCGACGCCTCCCCGACCGTGCGGCTGACCGCCGAGCAGCTGCGCGCGCTGCTGGTCTCGGCGGCCGGGCTGCACTACGGAGCCGGACCGCGGGGGCAGCTCTACGCCCTGCGGGGCGTCGCCGTGGTCGCGCTGCTGACCCTGGGCCTGCGCATCTCCGAGGTCGTCGGGCTGGACCGGGCCGACCTGTACCGGACCGGCGGCGAGGACGTCCTGCGCGTGCTCGGCAAAGGCGGGCTGCACCGCGAGGTGTACCTGACCGCCCCGGTCCGCGACGCCCTCACCGCCTACCTGGCCGAACGCGACCGGCTCGGCGGCGACGCCGCCCCCGCCGTCCGCGGCCGCACCACCGCCGGCGGATCACCGATGATCGCCACCCGGGACGGCACCCGGGTCTCCCGCATCGACCTCTACAACCTGCTGCGCCGGGTCGCCGCCGCGGCCGGCCCGGCCCTGGACGGGGTGGCCGACCGGGTGCACCCGCACGCCCTGCGGCACGCCTACGTCACCATCGCCCTCGAGCAGGGCGCCCGCATCCAGCACGTCCAGGCCGACGTCGGGCACGCCTCCATCGCCACCACCCAGCACTACGACCGCGGCCGGCGCACCCGCGCCAGCACCGCCGCGGACCTGGTGGCCGACGCCATCGGTCCCGCCGCTGAACCAACGGTTGACTTATATAAGTAGAAACCAATACGTTGGCCTCCCCCCAACCGACGGAGGAAGCCGTGATCGATGTGACCCACGAGATCAACGCCGTCCAGCGCACGCTGGGCGACCGCCTGCTGGAGTCCGGAGAAGCCCGGGTCGTCACCGTGGCCCGCACCTACCCCGCCGACGTCGAGGACGTGTGGGACGCCTGCACCAACCCCGAACGCCTACCCCGCTGGTTCCTCCCGGTCACCGGCGACCTGCGGCTCGGCGGCCGCTACCAGCTGGAGGGCAATGCCGCCGGCACGGTGGAGCGCTGCGACCCACCCACCGGGCTCGCCGCGACCTGGGAGTTCGACGGCGAGGTCAGCTGGATCGAGCTGCGGCTGTCCCCCGCCGCGGACGGCGGCACCCGCTTCGAGCTCGACCACATCGCCCACGTCGACGACCAGCGCTGGACCGAGTTCGGACCCGGCGCCGCCGGCGTCGGCTGGGACCTGGCCCTGGTCGGCCTGGCCGACCACCTGCGCACCGGCTCCACCGTGGCGCTGGAGTCGACCGACTGGGGCACCTCCGCCGACGGCGCCCGGTTCGTGACCCTGAGCAGCGAGGCTTGGCGCGACGCCAGCATCGCCCACGGCACCGACGCCGACGCCGCCCGCGCCGCTGCCGAGCGCACCACCGCCTTCTACACCGGCACCCCCACCCCCTGACCGCACCCCCGCCCCGCGCCCACCTCCCCCGCTCCCCACCTCGTGGCAGGCGACGGGAGCGACGGGAGCGGGGGCGCGTCGGGAAGGGCGCTACTCGGGGCGGGAGGGGCGGCGGGCGGGGACGCAGCAGTCGACCGCGCACGGGGCGCCGTTGAGGGTGCAGCCCGCGCCCGGCACCTCGCCCAGCCGCCGCGGCGCCGCGGCGTGCCGGTGCTCGGCGATCAGCTCGGCCACCATGTCGGCGAACCGCGGGTCCGGGCCCGCCGTCGCCGCCCGGGCGAAGCCCATGCCCAGCTCGGCGGCCCGCTCGGCGGCCTCGGTGTCCAGGTCCCAGATCACCTCGAGGTGGTCGGACACGAACCCGATCGGCGACACGACCACCGCCGGCACCCCGCGGCCGTGCAGCGCCTCGATGTGGTCGACGACGTCCGGCTCCAGCCACGGCACCTGCGGCGGCCCCGAGCGCGACTGCCACACCACGTCGTACTCGGCCTCATCGAGCTCGGCGGCGACCAGCCGGGCCGCCTCGGCGACCTGCCGGGAGTACCGGTGCCCGCCCTCCTCGGGCGGGCCGGCCGCGGCATCGGCCGACGACGGCACCGAGTGCGCGGTGAACACCAGCCGGGTCCCGTCCGGCAACCCGGCCCGCGCGGCGCGGACGGCGTCGGCGTTGGCCCGCACGAAGTCCGGGTGGTCGAAGAAGTGCCGCAGCTTGAGCAGGTCCGGCGCGCCGTCGCCGACCGCCTTGCGGGCCCGGGCGATGTCCTCGTCGTACTGGCGGCACGCCGAGTACCCGCCGTAGGCGCTGGTCGCGAACACCAGCGCCCGGCGCACCCCGTCCCGGGCCATCTCCCCCACGGCGTCCTCGACCAGCGGGTGCCAGTTGCGGTTGCCGAAGTACACCGGCAGGTCGACCCGCCCGCGCACCGCCTCGATCAGCTCGCGGTTGCGGGCGTTGATCGGGCTGACCCCGCCGAAGTGCTGGTAGTGCTCCTCGACGGCGTCCAGCCGCTCCGGCGGGACCCCGCGGCCGCGGGTGACGTTCTCCAGGAACGGGCGGACCTCGTCGGGCCCCTCGGGGCCGCCGAACGACAGGACCAGCAGGGCATCGAACTCAGCGGACGTGCTCACCCCACCGATTAGACACCGACGGCGTGGAACCCGCCGTCCGCCCACACCATCGACCCGGTGGTCGCGGGCAGCCAGTCCGACAGCAGCGCGCACACCGTCTTGGCCACCGGCACCGGGTCGTTGACGTCCCAGCCCAGCGGCGCCCGGTCGTCCCAGACGTCCTCGAACTTGGCGAAGCCCGGGATCGACTTGGCCGCCATGGTGCGCACCGGGCCGGCGGCGACCAGGTTCACCCGGATCCCCTGCGGCCCCAGCTCGCGGGCCAGGTACCTGCTCACCGACTCCAGCGACGACTTGGCCACGCCCATCCAGTCGTAGGCCGGCCAGGCCTGCCGGTTGTCGAAGTCCATCCCGACGATCGAGCTGCCCGGCCCGAGCAGCGGCAGGCACGCGGTGGCCAGCGACTTGAACGAGTACGCGCCGATGTGCAGGGCGACCGCGACGTCCTCCCACGGCGCACCCAGGAACGCGCCCTCGCCCAGGCAGGACGGCGGCGCCCCGGCGATCGAGTGCAGCACCCCGTCCAGCTTCGGGTCCTCGCCCAGGTGCGGGCTGATCCGCTCGACCAGGCTGTCGAGCTGGGACTGGTCGGTCACGTCCAGCTCGACGACCGGCGCGCCCTTCGGCAGCCGCTGGGCGATCCGCTCCACCAGCCGCATCCGGCCGAACCCGGTGAGCACCACCTCGGCGCCCTGCTCCTGGGCGATCTTCGCGGCGTGGAACCCGAGCGAGGCGTCGGTGATCACCCCGGTGATCAGCAGGCGCTTGCCGTCGAGCAGTCCCATGGATGGCCTTCCTGGAGTGGGGGTGGGGCGGGTGGCGGGGCGGGGGGTGCGGCGAGGGCTCAGTGGCCCATGCCGAGGCCGCCGTCGACCGGGATCACCGCACCGGTGACGTACCCGGCGGCGTCCGAGGCCAGCCAGGTGACCGCGCCGGCGATCTCCTCGGGGGTGGCGTAGCGGCCCAGCGGCACCTGGCCCAGGATCTGCTTGCGGCGGTCCTCGCCCAGCGCCCGGGTCATGTCGGTGTCGACGAACCCCGGGGCGACGACGTTGGCGGTGATGCCGCGCGAGCCCAGCTCCCGGGCCACCGACCGGGCCAGCCCGACCAGCCCGGCCTTGGCCGCGGCGTAGTTCACCTGGCCCGCCGACCCGAGCAGCCCCACCACCGACGACACGAACACCATCCGCCCGCCGCGCGCCTTGAGCATGCCGCGCGAGGCCCGCTTGGCCACCCGGTAGGCGGCGGTCAGGTTGGTGTCGACGACCGAGGTGAACGACTCCTCGCTCATCCGCATGAGCAGGCCGTCGTCGGTGATCCCGGCGTTGGAGACCAGGACCTGCACCGGCCCGTGCTTCTCCTCGACCGTGCTGAACGCCGCGTCCACCGCGTCCGCGTCGGTCACGTCGCACGGCACCGCGAGCAGCTCACCGGGCAGGCCGTCCACCGGGCTGCGGTGGGTCACCGCCACCTGGTCGCCCTGCGCGGCGAACGCCGTCGCGATCGCCAGCCCGATCCCCCGGTTGCCTCCGGTCACCAGCACGCTGCGTCCCACGCGCCCACCCTAGGGCGTGCGGTGGATCAGCGGGCTACGGGAGCCGCCGACCGAACGCCAGCCCGGTGCCCAGCCCCACCACGAGCAGCATCGCGCCCCCGGCCAGCCACGGCCGGCTGGTGTCCACCCGGCGGGTCTCGTAGCCGATCTGCTCGCCCAGCTCGGCGTAGACCTGGCGGAGCTCCTCCTCGGTGGCCGCGGTGAAGAACTGCCCGTCGGACAGCTCGGCGATCCGCTGCATCGACGCGTCGTCCACCGCCACCGGGGTCCGCTCGCCCTTGTTGATCTCGATGGAGCCGTACTCGGTGCCGAACGAGATCGTCGAGACCGGGATCCCGGCCTCGGCCGCGGCCCGGGCCGCGGTGAACGACCCGCGCGGCTCCTCCTCCGGGGTCACCCCACCGGGCACGGTCTGCTTGCCGTCGCTCATCAGCACGATCCGGGCCGGCGGTGGGCCCTCCGCCGCGGCCCCGGCGATGGCCTGGGAGAACGTCTCCACCGCCTGCATCGCCGCGAAGATCGCCTCGCCGGTGGCGGTGGACTCGGACAGCTTCAGCCCGTCCACCGCGCGCTTGACCGGTTCCCGGTCCGCGGTCGGCGACACCAGCACCGCCGCGGTCCCGGCGAACGACACCAGCCCCAGGTTGATCCCCGGGGTGAGCTGGTCGGCGAACGCCTTGGCCGCGGCCTGCGCGGCGGCCAGCCGGCTCGGCTCCACGTCGGTGGCCTGCATCGACAGCGACACGTCGATGACCAGCACGACGGTGGCCCGGTTGCGCGGCACCCGCGCCTCGGCCATCGGCCCGGCCAGCGCCACGGTGAGCACCGCCAGCGCGGCGATCAGCGCCGCCGCCGGCAGGTGCCGGTACCAGCCCGGCCGCTTCGGGGCGACGGACTCCAGCAGCGCGAGGTTGGTGAACCGGAGCACGTCGCGGCGGCGCCGGCGCAGCAGCAGCACGTACCCGACGGCCAGCGCGGCCACGACGAGCAGCAGGAGCAGCCACCAGGGATGGGAGAACACCATCTACCGCCCACCCCCCGACCAGGCGCGCTTGCGGGCCAGCGCGAACCGCACGATGTCGGTGATCCAGTCCGAGTCGGTCCGCAGGGTCAGCTGCGCGGCCCCGCAGCGGCGCAGCGTCGCCGCCACCAGGTCGCGGTGCGCCGCGGCCGCGGCGGCGAACTCCCGGCGCAGCAGCGGGGTGGTGACCACCTCGCGCTGCCGCCCGGTCTCCGGGTCGGCCAGCACCACCGTGCCGACGTCGGGCAGCTCCAGCTCCAGCGGGTCCAGCACCTCGACGGCCAGCAGCTCGTGGCGGGCCGACAGCGCGCGCAGCGGCCGCTCCCAGTCCGGCTCGCCGAGGAAATCGGAGATGACCACGGCCAGCCCGCGCCGCCGCGGCGGCCGGCGCAACCGCTCGACGGCCTCGGCCAGGTCGCCGCGGGTGCCCTCGGGGGCCCGCGGGGTCTCCGCGATCCGGCGCAGCAGGCCCCGCGAGTGGGCCAGCCCGCCGCGGGCCGGGATGCGCACCGTCTCCGCCCCGGTGGCCAGGATCGCGCCGATCCGGTTCCCGCCACCGCGGGTCAGGTGGGCGACCGCGGCCAGCGCGGCGATCGCCAGGTCGCGCTTCTCGCAGGCCGCGGAGCCGAAGTCCAGGCTCGGCGACAGGTCCAGCACCGCCCAGGTCTCCAGCTCCCGGTCGGCCACGGTCTCCCGCACGTGCGCCTCGGTCGTCCGCGCGGTGACCGCCCAGTCCATCCGCCGCACGTCGTCGCCGGGCTGGTAGGACCGCGCCTCGCCCGGCTCGCTGCCGGGACCGGGCACCAGACCCAGGTGGTTGCCCTGCAGCAGCCCGTCGAGCCGGCCGCGCACGGTCAGCTCCAGGGTGCGCAGCGCCGCCTCGATGCTGCCGTCCCGGAACGACGGCGGCGCCGCCGGCCACCGGCGTCCGCCCACCCGGGGTTCAGGAAAGCCACGTTCCTGCCCGCTGCGGGCAGCATCGTGGCTTTCCTGAACCGGGACGGCGAACGGATCCGGCGCCGGTACCGCGGACGTCACGCCGGGGAGTACTGGCTCGGGGTCGACGCGGGGCCGGCCGGTCCGGCGGGGCGGGCGGTGACCTGCGGCAACGGCACCGTGGCCAGCACCCGCGAGATGATGTGGTCCATCGGCACCTGGTCGGCGATCGCGTCGTAGGACAGCACCAGCCGGTGGCGCAGCACGTCCGGGGCGACGTCCAGGAGGTCCTGGGGCAGCACGTAGTCCCGCCCGCGGACCAGCGCGAGCGCCCGGGACGCCGCCACGATGCCCAGCGTCGCCCGCGGCGAGGCGCCGTAGGACACCCAGCCGGCGATGTCGGACAGGCCGTGCTCGGCCGGCGTGCGGGTCGCCACCACCAACCGCACCACGTAGTCGACCAGCGCGTGGTGCACGAACACCGACGACGACACCCGCTGCAGCCGGCGCAGCTCGTCGGGGTCGATCACCTGCTGGGCCACCGGCGGCTCGGCGCCCATCCGGTAGACGATCTCGCGCTCCTCCTCGACCCCCGGGTACTCCACGACGATCTTGAACAGGAACCGGTCGCGTTGGGCCTCGGGCAGCGGGTAGACGCCCTCGTTCTCGATCGGGTTCTGGGTGGCCAGCACCAGGAACGGGTCCGGCATCGGGTAGCTGTGCCCGCCGATCGACAGGTGCCGCTCGGCCATCACCTCCAGCATCGCCGACTGCACCTTGGCCGGGGCCCGGTTGATCTCGTCGGCGAGCACGAAGTTGGCCACGATCGGCCCCAGCTCGACGTCGAACTCCTCGCGGCCCTGCCGGTAGATACGGGTGCCCAGGATGTCGGCCGGCACCAGGTCCGGGGTGAACTGCAGGCGGGCGAAGCTGCCGCCGACGACCTTCGCCACGGTCTCCACGGCGAGGGTCTTGGCCACCCCGGGCACGCCCTCCAGCAGCAGGTGGCCCTTGGCGAGCAGGCCGACGAGCATCCGCTCCACCAGCCGGTCCTGGCCGACGATCACCCGCTTGATCTCGAAGACCACCCGCTCCAGGCGCTCGGCGTCGTGCGCGGGGTTGTGCTGGGGCGGGTTGGGCACGGACTCCTGCACGCTCACCACCCCATCCCACCGTGCCGCCCGTGAGACGCCGGTGAGCCCTCCCCTGCCCGGGCCGGCCCTCGTGGTCCGGGCAGGGTTTGTGGTCAGCGTTCCGCTGACCACAAGAAGCGTCAATGTTTCATTGACAAGATGGGGGACCGTCGGGAACGGGGTTGTTGCGGTCACAGGGCGTCAGAGCATCCGGGTGGCCATCGGGAGCAGGCCGCGGGTGCGCAGCGGGACCACCCGCACCCGGGCGCCGGTGTAGGGCGCCTCGATCATCTTGCCGCCGCCGATGTACATCGCCACGTGGTGGATCGGGGCGCCGCCGTTGCGGTAGAAGACCATGTCCCCCGGCCGCAGGTCGGAGACCGGCACCTTGCGCCCGGCGTCGTACTGGTTGCGGCTGACCCGGGGCAGCCGCACCCCGACCCCGTTGTAGGCGTAGAGCATCAGGCCCGAGCAGTCGAAGCCGATCCGGTCCAGCGGGGAGCCGAACCGGTCCGGGATGCCGGTGCTCGGGCCGCGGCCGTTGCCCCCGCCCCACACGTACTGCACCCCGATCTGCGACATCGCCCGGTCGATCACCCGCTGCACCCCGGCGCTGCCCCCGCGCACCGGGCCGCCGGCGTCCGCGACGACGACCCGGCTGGCCGCCGCCTCCCGGGCGGCCCGGTCAGCCGCGGCCTGTTCGGCAGCCACCCGGGCCTGCCACTCGTTCCACCGGTTGCGCTGCGCGCGCAGCCCGGCGTCGGCCGACTCCGCGGCGGCCAGCCGCCGCTGCACCTCCACCCGCTGCGCGTCGAGCGCGGCGAGTTGCGCGGCGTGCTCCTGGGCGGCGGCGTCGGCGAGCACGAACGCCTCGTCGGCGACGGTCTTGGCGGCCTCGGCCTCGGCGGCCCGGTCCCGCGCGGCCTGCAGCGCCGCCCGGGCGCCGGCATCGGCGTTGGCCTTGGTGACCCTGGCCCGCTCCAGGCCGTCCTGGGCCGCCAGTTGCGACCGGGCGATCGCGTCGTTGAACTCCGCCCTGGCGACCAGGTCCTCCGGGCTGGTCGCCGCGGTCAGCAGGCCGAGCGGGCCGTTGTCGAGCCCCTGCTGGTACGCGGCCACCACGAACTCGTCCAGCCGCGCCCGGGCGTCGTCGATGGCGGCCGAGGCGGCCTCGGTCTCGATGCGGGCGGCGTCGGCCTGCCGGGCCGCCTCGGCTGCCGCCTCCTGGGCCACGTTCAGCGCGACCAGCGCGGCCTCGGCGGTCTCCCGGCTGGCGGCCAGCGCGGCCGCCAGGTCGTCGGTGCGGACGTCCAGCTCGGCCAGCTCCGCGGTCAGCCGGCCCACCTCCCCGGCGCGCTCGGTCACCTCCCGCTGGCTGCGCTGCAGCTCGTCGTCACCGGGATTGGGCGGCGGCGCGGGCTGGGCCCAGGCGGTCCCCGTGTCGGTGGCGGTCGCGGTACCACCGAGCAGCGTGACCAGGACCAGCAGCGCAACAGCGGCACGACGCATCCGGCCTCCCCACCTCGCCAGCCCCGGGCAACGCCGGGAGCCCGCGCATGCTGCCATTCGGCGGCACCGGGAACCGGGCGCCACACCGCTGGACGGCCGCTACTTCCACCGTCCGGGTCACGGATCGGCCACGCGACCCTGAAATGCGTAGTTCCACGGTGCATTCGGCGACCCCGCGTCGATCACACTCCTGCCGGCACCCCACGACGGGGTGGCAGACGGACAGGAGTGACGACGTGAGTGACTACGGGCGAGGTGAGTGGCCGGGGGCGCGGCCCGCAGCGGCTGGACCGGGCCACGGCCAGGTGCCCCCGCCCGGCCAGGGCGGCCCGGGCTACGGGCAGGGCCCGTACGGCCCGCCGCAGGCCGGCCCCGGGTACGGCGGTCCGGGCTACGGTCCCCCGGGCGGCTACGCGCAACCCGGTCCCCCGCCGGGGGGCCACCCCTACGGCGGCTACCCGCAGGGCCACCCGGGCCACGCCCCGACCGGGGTGCTGCCCGGGCCCGTCGGCCAGCCGTCGGGCTGGCCGGCGCCCGGCACCGGCCAGGCCCCTCCCCCGCCCGGCTACACCGCCCCGCCGCGCCGCCGCGGCCCGATCATCATCGCCGTCGTCGCCGTGGTGGCCCTGGTCGCCGGCGGGGTCGGGGCCTTCCTCTGGCTCAACGGGCGCGGCGGCGCCGACTCCCCGAGCGCGGCGGTCCAGTTGCTCGCCGCGGACCTGGCCGAGCAGAACTACGCCGGCGCGGTCAGCCGCCTGCACCCGGCCGAGGTCACCCTGGCCACCGACCTCAGCACCGTGATCACCGACGAGCTGGTCCGGCTGGAGGTCCTGCGCCCGGACGCCGAGCTCGGCCTGGGCACGGTGGAGATCAAGGACCTGCGCCTGGACGACGCCGCGGCCGAGCAGGTGCGCGACGACGTCGTGATCAACAAGGTGGTCAGCGGCACCGTCACGATGAGCCAGGGCTCCGCCGACCTGCCGTTCACCGACGAGTTCGCGCAGCGGGCCTTCCCCGACGGCATGGCCCCGGCCGGCCAGCCGACCACGATCGACCTGGCCGAGGTGGCCGCCCAGGCCGGCGAGCCGATCCGGCTGGCCAGCGTGCGGGTCGACGGCGAGTGGTACGTGAGCCTGTTCTACACCGCCGCGGACTACGGGCTGCGCAGCGAGGGCCTGTCCTGGCCGGCGACCTCGGTGCCCGCGGTCGGCGCGGCCACCCCGCAGGACGCGGTCAAGGAGACCGTGCAGGCGATCCTCGACCAGGACGCCCGCCGGCTCGTCGAGCTGGCCCCGCCCGGTGAGCTGCAGGTCGTGCACGACGTCGGCGAGGTGCTGATCGCCGAGGCCGGCCAGGGCACCCCGTCCGGCGCCTCGCTGGTCGAGCTGGAGACCACCGAGACCGACGTGCGCGGCTACACCGGCCTGCAGCTGTCCCGCGCGGTCATCGACGCCGAGGGCCAGCGGGTCACCGTCGAGCGCGACGGCGACTGCCTGACCGCCACCGCTCCCGGCGGCGCGCCGGAGCGGTTCTGCTCGGCCGACGTGCTCGACCAGGTCGGCGACACCGGCGACCCGACCCTGCAGCGCCTGGCGCCGAAGCTCGTCCAGGCCGTGTTCGACGTGAAGGTGGTGACCGTCGAGGTCGACGGCGCGCACTACGTCAGTCCCGGCCAGACCGTGATCAACCTCTACGGCGACGTCCTCGGGGTGCTGGAGCCCCAGGACGTGCGCGACCTGCTCGACGCGATGGGCTGACCCGCCCGGCAACGGCACCGGAGGGCCCGTCCCCCAGCGGGGGGACGGGCCCTCCGGTCCGGTGGCAGCCCCGGCTCGACGTTCAAACAGGACAAGCGTACTGTTTGGGGGGAGCGGGGTCCGGCGACGCGGGTGGACCAGCGGTGCGAGACTCCGCCGACATCCGAGACCAGGGCGGATCCGCACGCCGCCCGGCTGGGACGACCCGGCGCCCACCACCGCAGGAGGACTCCACAGTGGCCACGAACACCCCAGCGGCCAGCACCAGCAGCAGTTCCGGCAGCACCGGCAGCGACAGCTTCGGCGCCCGGGGAACCCTGCGGGCAGGCGGGGCCGAGCACGAGATCTTCCGGATCGCCGCCGTCGACGGCGCCGACCGGCTGCCGTTCAGCCTGAAGGTGCTGCTGGAGAACCTCCTGCGCACCGAGGACGGCGCCAACGTCACCGCCGACCACGTGCGCGCGCTGGCCGGCTGGGACCCGACCGCCGAGCCGGACACCGAGATCCAGTTCACCCCGGCCCGGGTGATCATGCAGGACTTCACCGGCGTGCCGTGCGTGGTCGACCTGGCCACCATGCGCGAGGCGGTCACCGAGCTGGGCGGGGACCCGGCGAAGGTCAACCCGCTGGCCCCGGCCGAGCTGGTGATCGACCACTCGGTGATCACCGACGTGTTCGGCACCCCGGACGCCTTCGAGCGCAACGTCGAGTTCGAGTACCAGCGCAACCGGGAGCGCTACCAGTTCCTGCGCTGGGGCCAGGGCGCCTTCGACGAGTTCAAGGTCGTCCCGCCGGGCACCGGCATCGTGCACCAGGTCAACATCGAGCACCTGGCCCGCGTCGTCATGACCCGCAACGGGCAGGCCTACCCCGACACCCTGGTCGGCACCGACTCGCACACCACCATGGTCAACGGCCTGGGCGTGCTCGGCTGGGGCGTGGGCGGCATCGAGGCCGAGGCGGCCATGCTCGGCCAGCCCGTCTCCATGCTCATCCCCAAGGTGGTGGGCTTCAAGCTCTCCGGCGAGATCCCGGCCGGCGCCACCGCGACCGACGTCGTGCTGACCATCACCGAGCAGCTGCGCCGCCACGGCGTGGTCGGCAAGTTCGTCGAGTTCTACGGCGAGGGCGTCGGCGCGGTCCCGCTGGCCAACCGGGCCACCATCGGCAACATGAGCCCCGAGTTCGGCTCCACCGCGGCGATCTTCCCGATCGACGAGGAGACCCTGCGCTACCTGCGCCTCACCGGCCGCTCCGAGGAGCAGGTCGCGCTGGTCGAGGCCTACACCAAGGAGCAGGGCCTGTGGCACGACCCGGCCCGCGAGGCGGTGTACTCCGAGACCCTGGAACTGGACCTGTCGACCGTGGTGCCGTCCATCGCCGGGCCCAAGCGCCCGCAGGACCGGATCTCGCTGACCGAGTCCAAGGAGGCGTTCCGGTCGGTGATCGGCGAGTACGCCGGCACGCCCGACGCCACCGATCCGGACGACGCCGCTGCCTCCGGCTCGTCCGTGGACGAGGCCGGCGAGGAGAGCTTCCCGGCCAGCGACCCGGCCAGCCCGTCCGCGCACGGCAACGGCGACGGCGGCAAGCCGCGGGTAGCGGTCTCGGCCGCGGCCGGCGCGCACGGCCGGGTGAGCAAGCCGACCCCGGTCACCATGGCCAACGGCACCACCTTCGACCTCGACCACGGCGCCGTGGTGATCGCCTCGATCACCTCCTGCACCAACACCTCGAACCCGTCGGTGATGCTCGGCGCCGCGCTGCTGGCCAAGAACGCCGTGGACAAGGGCCTGGCCGTCAAGCCGTGGGTGAAGACCTCGATGGCCCCCGGCTCGCAGGTGGTCACCGACTACTACGAGAAGGCCGGGCTCTGGCCGTACCTGGAGAAGCTGGGCTACCACCTGGTCGGCTACGGCTGCACCACCTGCATCGGCAACTCCGGCCCGCTGCCCGAGGAGATCTCGGCGGTGGTCAACGAGGCCGACCTCGCGGTGGTGTCGGTGCTGTCGGGCAACCGGAACTTCGAGGGCCGGATCAACCCCGACATCAAGATGAACTACCTGGCCTCGCCGCCGCTGGTGATCGCCTACGCGCTGGCCGGCACGATGGACTTCGACTTCGAGACCCAGCCGCTCGGGCAGGACCCCGAGGGCACCGACGTGTTCCTGCGCGACCTGTGGCCCTCCGCGGCCGACGTGCAGGCCACCATCGACGGCTCGATCACCAAGGAGATGTTCACCAAGGACTACGCCGACGTGTTCGCCGGCGACGAGCGGTGGAAGTCCCTGCCCACCCCGCAGGGGCAGACCTTCGAGTGGGACCCGGACTCCACCTACGTCCGCAAGCCCCCGTACTTCGAGGGCATGGCCCCGGACCCGGAGCCGGTCCGCGACATCACCGGGGCCCGGGTGCTGGCGCTGCTGGGCGACTCGGTGACCACCGACCACATCTCCCCCGCCGGGTCGATCAAGGCCGACACCCCGGCCGGGCAGTACCTCGTCGAGCACGGCGTGGAGAAGAAGGACTTCAACTCCTACGGCTCGCGGCGCGGCAACCACGAGGTGATGATCCGCGGCACGTTCGCCAACATCCGGCTGCGCAACCAGCTGCTCGACGGGGTCAGCGGCGGCTACACCCGCGACTTCACCCAGGAGGGCGGGCCGCAGGCGTTCATCTACGACGCCGCCCAGCACTACGCCGAGCAGGGCATCCCGCTGGTGGTGCTCGGCGGCAAGGAGTACGGCTCGGGCTCGTCGCGCGACTGGGCGGCCAAGGGCACCGCGCTGCTCGGCGTCCGGGCCGTCATCGTGGAGTCCTACGAGCGGATCCACCGGTCCAACCTGATCGGCATGGGCGTGCTGCCGCTGCAGTACCCCGACGGCGAGTCGGCGGCGTCGCTGGGCCTGGACGGGACCGAGACCTTCGACGTCTCCGGGGTCACCGCCCTGGACGAGGGCTCGACCCCGCGGACGGTCCACGTCACGGCGACCCGCGAGGACGGCGAGACCGTCGAGTTCGACGCCCGGGTCCGGATCGACACCCCGGGCGAGGCGGAGTACTACCGCAACGGCGGGATCATGCAGTACGTCCTGCGGGGCATGCTGCGCGGCTGATCGAACGCGCGACGCCGGAGGGCGGGCACCCGGTCCGGGTGCCCGCCCTCCGGCTTTTCCGGCCTTCTCCTGGCCCTCCCCCGTGGTGGCAGCGATCCGCTGACCGCACGTCGGCGTCAATGATTCGTTGTCGGCGGGTGTCCTTCGAGAACGGGCGGGTGAGCGGTGGCGTCAACGCATGATTGACAGGTGGGCCGGGCTACCGTGGGGCGGTGATGATCGTCGTGGCCGGGCTGGTGGTGGCGGTCGGGGCGCTGGTGCAGGGCTCGGTCGGGTTCGGGCTGGCCCTGGTGGCCGCGCCGTTCCTGGCCATCCTCGACCCCGCCCTGGTGCCGGTCCCCCTGCTGCTGGTCACGCTGGCGCAGGCGGTCCTCGGCCTGGTCCGCGAGCACGCCGACACCGACTGGTCCGGGGTCGGCTGGGCGTTGCTGGGCCGGCTGCCCGGCATCGCGCTGGGCGTGCTGGCGGTGACCACGCTGCCGCCGCGCGCCTTCCTCGTGGTGGTCGCCGGGACCGTGCTGGTCTGCGCGGCGCTGTCGGCGATCCGCTGGCAACCGCGACCGACGGTGCCGGCGCTGCTGGTGGCCGGGGTGGTGTCCGGCGCAGGCGGCACCGCGGCGTCCATCGGCGGGCCCCCGGTCGCCCTGCTCTACCAGGGCCAGACCGGACCGCGGGTGCGGGCCACGCTGGCCGCCTACTTCACCGCGGGCACCGTGCTGTCGCTGGGCGGGCTGCTGCTCGGCGGGCAGGTCTCGGCGGACGCGCTGGGGTCCGCGGCGCTGCTGCTGCCGTTCATGGCGGCCGGGTTCTGGGTGTCCAACCCGGCCCGCCGGCTGCTCGACCGCGGCTGGGTGCGCCCGGCCGTGCTGGCGGTGTCCGCGGGCGGCGCGCTGGTGCTGCTGGTCTCCGCCGTGCTGGGCTGAGCGCTCCCCCGGCCCGGTCAGCCGGGGTGGGCCGGGTCGATCCAGGGCACGTGCTCGGGCTCCGGGACGCCGTCGATGTCCAGGTTGACCACGATCGGCTGCTGGCCGCTGCGGGTCAGCACGCACCGCAGCGGCTCGCCGTCCAGCGCGTTGATCTCCTGGTGCGGCACCCACGGCGGGACGAAGATGAACGCGCCCGGACCGGCCTCCGCGGTGAACTCCAGCCGCTCGCCCCAGCGCATCCGGGCCAGCCCGGAGAGCACGTAGATGACGCTCTCCAGCTCGCCGTGGTGGTGCGCGCCGGTGCGGGCACCCGGGTGGATGGTCACCGTGCCCGCCCACAGGGCGTGCGAGCCGACCCGGTCGCCGGTGACCGCCGCGGCCCGGTGCATGCCCGGGGTCTGCGGGGTGCGGTCGTCGAGCGCGTCGGCCGGGACGACACGGACACCGTCGGTGCGCCATCGGTGAGCCACCCCGCGAGCCTAGTCACCAGCGGTCGCGGTGCACGACCTCGGCGAACGGGCGGCGCCGCAGCGTCACCGGCGGGCCCAGCGGGCGGTCGGCCGGGCGCCCCAGACCGATCATCGCGACGCCGGAGTGCCCCGCGGGCATGCCGATGACCCGGCGCAGCGCGTCCTGGTCGTGCACCGAGGCGTGCCCGGTGCCGATGCCCAGGTCGGTCGCGGCGATCAGCATCGCCATCGTGGCCTGGCCCAGGTCGAAGCGGTCGAGCAGCAGGTAGCGCTCCTGGTCCGGGTCGGCCACGGTGAGCACGATCGCCGCCCGGGCGTGCGGGACGAACCAGGCGCCCTGCCACACCGTGGCCAGCCCGGCGAGCCGGTCGCGGTCGGTCACCAGCACGAAGTCCCAGTTCTGCCGGTTCTTCGCCGACGGGGCGCGCCAGCCGGCCTCCAGGATCCGGTCCACGTCGGCCGGGTCCAGCGGCTCCTCGGTGTAGGCGCGCACGTTGCGCCGCGCCCGGATGGCGTCCCAGGTCTGCATCCCGGTGAAGCTACCGGCCGGCCCGGTCAGACGGCCGTGGCCAGCGACAGGGCGTGCCGGTCGTCGGGGTCGGTCCACATCCGGGTGAGGGTGAACCCGGCCTCGCCGACCAGGGTCGCGATGCCGTCGGGCCGGAACTTGGCCGAGATCTCGGTGCACATCTGCTCACCGGCGGCGAACTCGACGGTCAGGTCGAGCCCGCCGACCCGCACGGTCATCGCCCGCTCGGCGCGCAGCCGCATCTCGATCCACTCCTGCTCGTGGTTCCACAGCGCGAGGTGGGCGAACGCGTCGACGTCGAAGTCGGCGTCCAGCTCCCGGTTGAGCACCCGCAGGACGTTGCGGTTGAACTCGGCGGTCACCCCGGCGGCGTCGTCGTAGGCCGGGACCAGCACCTCCGGGGCGACGACCAGGCCGGTGCCCAGCAGCAGCTGCTCCCCGGGTTCGAGCACCGCGCGCAGCCCGGTCAGGAACCGGGACCGTTCGGCGGGCAGCAGGTTGCCGATGGTGCCCCCGAGGAACGCCACCATCCGCCGGTGCCCGCCGGGCAGCGGGCTGCGCCGCCCGCCCGGCAGCCGGTCCAGGTGCCGGGTGAAGTCCCCGACCACGCCGCGCAGCGACAGGTCCGGGTACTCCGCGCCGAGCGCGTCCATGGCCAGCCGCAGCGCCGACTCGCTGACGTCCTGGGGCACGTACCAGCGCAAGGTCCCGGCCCCGGCGAACGCGTCGAGCAGCAGCCGGGTCTTCGCCGACGACCCGGAACCCAGCTCGACCAGGGTGTCCGCACCCGAGGCCGCGGCGATCTCGGCGGCGCTGCGGTCCAGCAGGGCCCGCTCGGTGCGCGTCGGGTAGTACTCCGGCAGGTCGGTGATCTGCTCGAAGAGCTCGCTGCCGCGCGCGTCGTAGAACCACTTGGGCGGCAGCTGCTTGGGCCGGGCGGTGAGGCCGGCCCGGGCGTCGGCGCGCAGGGCGGCGTCGGCGTCCCGGGCGGTCAGGTGCACGTCGAGCTGGTGGCCGGTCATCGGGCTCCCGTCGGGATGGGTGGTGGGGGCAGCGCGGTGGTGCGGCAGCGACCCGGGCGGGCCACCACGAGGTGCCGGTCGGGCACCTGCGTCCAGGTGGGGTGGTCGTCGAGGGGTTCGGAGGCGACCACGGCGAGCGCGTCGGGCCGGCCCGCGGCGCCGGCCGTGCGCACCGACAGGGCGTGGTCCCAGGCCGTGGCCCAGATGCCGGCGCCGTCGGTGAGCAGCAGGTTGAGCCGCGAGCCCGGCGCGGCCGCGGCGACCTCGCCGACGACCGCGGCCAGCGCCTCGGCCGGGTCGGCGCCGCGGCGCAACCGGTCGCGGACCAGCGCCCAGAGCAGGGCGGCGTCGGTCGGCGCGTCCAGGGTGAGCAGGTCGGTGACCGGCAGCCGCCCGGCGAGCCCGGCGACCGAACCCGGCCAGCCCCGGACCACCCCGTTGTGGCTGAACAGCCAGCGGCCCTCGGCGAACGGGGCGGCCGCGGGCGCGGTCACCGGCATGCCGACGGTCGCCGACCGCACCGCGGCCAGCACCCCGGTCGAGCGGGTCACCCCGGCCAGCGCGGCGAACGCGGTGTCCGACCAGATCGGGCCGGCCGCCCGGTAGCGCACCGCGTCGGGCCGGGCGGTCGGGTCGGGGTCGGGGTACCAGCCGGCGCCGAAGCCGTCGGCGTTGATGGTGCCCCCGCCGCGCATGTCCGCCGGTGCGTAGGACTGCACCAGCAACCCGTGCGCCGGGTCGAGGACCAGCGAGGCCAGCGTGACCGGTGGGCCGGTGTAGGCGAGGTGGCGGCACACCCCCTCAGACCGACGGTCCGTCGCCCGGGCGGGCGTCGCGGGCCAGCCGGAAGCCGGCGAAGATCTGCCGGCGGACCGGCAGGTCCCAGTTGCGGAAGGTGCCGCGGATCGCCGCCGGGTCGGTGCCGAACGAGCCGCCGCGCAGCACCCGGTAGTCGCCGCCGAAGAAGACCTGCGAGTACTCGGGGTACGGGAACACCTCGAAGCCCGGGTAGGGGTGCCAGCCCGAGGCGGTCCACTCCCAGACGTCGCCGATCAGCTGGTGCACGCCCAGCGGGGAGGCGCCCTCGGGATAGGCGCCGACCGGCGCCGGCTGCAGGTGGCGCTGACCGAGGTTGGCGTGCCGGGGACCGGGGTCCTCGTCGCCCCACGGGAAGCGCCGCGACCGTCCGGTGGCCGGGTCGAACCGGGCGGCCTTCTCCCACTCCGCCTCGGTGGGCAGCCGCCGGCCCGCCCAGGCCGCGTACGCGTCGGCCTCGTGGCAGCACACGTGCACCACCGGCTCGTCGGCGATCAGCGGCTCGACCACGCCGAACCGGCGGCGGTACCACTGCCCGGAGCCGTCGCGCCGCCAGAACTGCGGGGCGCGCAGCCCGGCGGCGGTGCGGTGCGCCCAGCCGGCGTCGGTCCACCAGCGCTCGTCGTCGTAGCCACCGGCCTCGACGAACTCGGCGTACTCGCCGTTGGTCACCGGGGCGGTGTCGATCCAGAACGGCGGCACGTCGAGCACGTGCGCGGGCCGCTCGTTGTCCAGGGCCCACGCCTCGGTGGAGGTGCCCATGGTGAACGGGCCGCCGGGCACCAGCACCTCGCGGTCGGGCAGCGGCCGGCCCGGTGGCGGGGCCGGGGCGTGCAGCACCGGTGCGCCGGCCCGGAGCTGGTGGGTGGCCAGCATCGTCTCGTCGTGCTGCTGCTCGTGCTGCACGATCATCCCGAAGGCGAAGCCGTGCTCGACCAACCGGCGTCCCTCCAACGGGCTGGTGTGCAGCGCGTCCAGCGCCTTGTCCCGGACCTCGGCCACGTAGCTGCGGGTCTCGGCCGGGGTGAGCAGCGGCAGGTCGACCCGGCTGGCCCGGGAGTGCTGGAAGGCGTCGTAGAGCCCGTCGATCTCCGGGCGCAGCGGCTCCCGGCCGCCGACGTCGCGGACCAGCCAGAGCTCCTCCTGGCTGCCGATGTGGGCCAGGTCCCAGACCAGCGGGGACATCAGCGGCGAGTGCTGGGCGACCAGGTCGCCCTCGTCCACCGCCCCGGTCAGCGCGGTGGACCGGGCCCGGGACGCGGCCAGCAGGTCGGCGACGCGGGTGCGCAGCCGCTCCCCGGTCAGGTCGGTGTCGGGGGCCTGCGGGGTCGGGGCCGGCTGGAGGTCGGTCATGGCTTTGCTCCCCACTCCTCGGGGTCGTCGGCCGCGGTGTCGTCGGCTGCGGGGTCGTCGGCGGGGCACCGGCCGCGCAGCACCTGCCGTTCGATCATGTCGTCGAGTTCGGCGGTCACCCAGGCCGGTGCACCCAGCGCCGCCTGCTGACCGCGGGCCAGCTCGAACACCGTGGCGGCCGCGCGGGCGAGCACCCCGTCGGCCAACCCGTGCCGGGCCGCCGACACCCACCGGCCGCGGGCCTGCTCGCAGGCGTCGCGGGCCCGGTCGGCGACCGCCGGGTCGGACAGCAGCCCGGCCAGCACGGCGACCGGCAGCGCCCAGCGCCGGCCCGGCTGGGCGTCCACGTAGCGGATCTCCAGGTGGCCGCGCGGGCGGACCGGCGGGAACAGCGTCGAGACGTGGTACTCCAGGTCGTCGACGGTGGGACGGCCGGGCAGCGCCCCGCCGATCCAGTCGGCGAAGGTGACGCCGTCGGGCACCAGCCAGTCGCGGCCGCCGCGGCCGGCGGGGCGGGTGTCGGCGCTGCGGACGTCGGCGCCGCGCACGCACAGCACGGGGCTGTGCAGCACCCGGTGCGCCCAGGCGCGGGCCGGGTCGCCGGTCGCCTCGTCGGCCGCGGCCGGCGGGGCGGTGCGCGCCGGGGCGGCGCGCCGCCACCTGGCCCCGCGCGTGGACTTCCAGCCGGTCCGGCGGCCGTGCCGGGCGGGCGAGTTGGCGGAGGCGCCCAGCAGCACCGGCCCCACCGCGTGCACCCC
>JASLAP010000529.1 GCA_030147065.1 Pseudonocardia sp.
AGGGGGAAGATCGGCAGGGTGTCGGTCACCCGGATTACGGTACGGCGCTGCGCGCGGGCTCGCCTGGCGGCCGGAGCACCGCGAACGCGTCAGTGACCCGCAGGGCGCGGGCGGTGAACCGGAATCGCCCGGCCGGGCGCCCCCCGGACGGTCCGGGTGGCGCGATCGCACCGGTCGCTTCGAGCAGTCCCCGCCGGGTCAGCACGCGCTGCAGGTTGGTTGCGGAGACGGGGTGCCCCAGAGCGGCCACGTATAACGCGCGCAACTCGGAAATCGTGAACTCCGGCGGGGCCAGGGCGAAGCCGAGGTTGGTGTAGGAGAGCTTGGCCCGCAGCCGCTCGCCCGCCGCGGCGACGATCTCGGCGTGGTCGAACGCGGTGGGCGGCAGGTCGGCCAGCCGGTGCCAGGCCGTGTCGCCGGGGACGGCGGGGTCGAGGTGCGAGGGCACCAGGCCGAGGAAGGCGGTGGCCACGGTGCGGGCGCCGGGGACCCGGTGCGGTGCGCTGAACACCGACAGCTGCTCGACGTGCGAGACCTCCCGGACGTCGACCTTCTCGGCGAGCTGGCGGCGCACCGAGGCCTCGACGTCCTCGTCGTCGCGCAGCCGGCCGCCGGGCAGCGCCCACCGCCCGGCGTCCGGTTCCCGGGCCCGCTGCCAGGCCAGCACGCGCAGCGCCCCGCCGCGGATCTGCAGCACGGCGGCCAGCACCTCGTGCTCGGTCGGCCGGGGCGGGGTGGGATCCGGCATGGCGTGATCTTAGGGGTGGCCCGTCGGGTGAACGCCGCGTTGCCGGCGGGTGAGGCGCCGGTCACGACGCGGGTGCCGGCCGCGGGGACGGGTGCTACCGTCGCCGGTGTTTACGACTCATAGTCGAAAACGAGGGAGGACACCGTGCCGCTCATCGACGCCGTCGCCACGCCGCACGCCGACACCACCGACCCGGCCGCCGATCCCGGACCGGCCTGGGCCGAGGAGGTGCGCGAGCTGGCCCGCCGGCGCAACGCCGTCGTGCTGGCGCACAACTACCAGCTGCCGGCGATCCAGGACGTCGCCGACCACACCGGCGACTCGCTGGCGCTGTCCCGGATCGCGGCCGCGTCGCCGGCCTCGACCATCGTGTTCTGCGGGGTGCACTTCATGGCCGAGACCGCGAAGATCCTGGCCCCGGACAAGACCGTGCTCATCCCGGACGCCGCCGCCGGCTGCTCGCTGGCCGACTCCATCACCGCCGACCAGCTGCGGGCCTGGAAGGCCGAGCACCCGGGCGCGGCGGTGGTCAGCTACGTCAACACCACCGCCGCGGTGAAGGCCGAGACCGACGTCTGCTGCACCTCGTCCAACGCCGTCGAGGTGGTCGAGTCGATCCCGGCCGACCGCGAGGTGCTGTTCCTGCCCGACCAGTTCCTCGGCGCGCACGTCCGCCGGATCACCGGCCGGCAGAACATGCACGTCTGGGCGGGGGAGTGCCACGTGCACGCCGGCATCAACGGCGCCACGCTCGCCGCCCGCGCGGCCGAGGACCCCGCCGCCGACCTCTACGTGCACCCGGAGTGCGGCTGCGCCACCTCGGCGCTGTACCTGGCCGGCAGCGGCGCCGTGCCCGCCGACCGGGTCAAGATCCTGTCCACCGGCGGGATGCTGGACGCCGCCCGCGCATCCACTGCCGCATCGGTCCTGGTCGCCACCGAGGTCGGCATGCTGCACCAGCTGCGCCGGGCCGCCCCCGAGATCGACTTCCGAGCGGTCAACGACCGGGCGTCCTGCCGCTACATGAAGATGATCACCCCGGCGAAGCTGCTGCGGGCGCTGCGCGAGGGCCGCGACGAGGTCCGCGTCGACCCGGACCTGGCCGCCCGCGGCCGGACCGCGGTCCAGCGGATGATCGAGATCGGGCAGCCGGGCGGTGGCGAGTGAGCGGGTGGGAGGCGGCGGCCGACCTGGTCGTCGTCGGGTCGGGGGTGGCCGGGCTGACCGCCGCGCTGGACGCCGCCGGGGCCGGGCTGCGGGTGCTGGTCGTGACCAAGGACCGCGCCGACGCCGGCTCGACGGCGTGGGCGCAGGGCGGGGTCGCCGTGGTGCTGGGCGACGTCCCCGGCGACAGCGTGGCCGCGCACGTGGAGGACACCCTGGTCGCCGGGGCCGGGCTGGCCGACACCGCGGCGGTGCGCGAGATCCTGGCCGACGGCCCGGCCGCGGTGGCCCGGCTGCGCGCCCGGGGCGCCCGGTTCGACGGCCCGGCCGAGCGCCCGGACCGCACCCGCGAGGGCGGCCACAGCGCGTTCCGCGTGGTGCACGCCGGCGGCGACGCCACCGGCGCGGAGATCGAGCGGGCGCTGGTCGCCGCGGTCGCCGACCGCCGGTTGCCGCTGCTCACCGGCCACGTCGCGGTCGACGTCCGGCACGACGGACGCGGCGCGCTGGCCGGCCTGACGGTGCTCGACTGCGCTGGGGGGGCCGGTCGCCGGGGCGTGCTGCACACCCCGGCGGTGCTGCTGGCCACCGGCGGCTACGGCCGGCTCTACGCGGCCACCACCAATCCGGACACCGCCACCGGCGACGGCGTCGCGCTCGCGTTGCGGGCCGGCGCGGTGGCCGCGGACCTGGAGTTCGTCCAGTTCCACCCGACGGCCCTGCACACCGGGCCGGTGCTCGGGCGGCGCCCGCTGATCACCGAGGCCGTCCGCGGCGAGGGCGCGGTGCTGCGCGACCGCGCCGGGCGCCGGTTCATGGCCGACCTGCACCCGCTGGCCGAGCTGGCCCCGCGCGACGTCGTCGCCGCCGCGATCACCGCCGTGCTGGCCGAGACCGGCTCGGCCTGCGTGTACCTGGACGCGACCGCCCTGCCCGACCTGCGGCGCCGGTTCCCGACCGTCTACGCGGCCTGCCGCGCCGCCGGCGTCGACCCGACGACCGAGCCGATCCCGGTCACCCCCGCCGCGCACTACTCGTGCGGCGGCGTGGTCACCGACCTGCACGGGCGGACGACGGTGCCGGGCCTCTACGCGGCCGGTGAGGTGGCCCGGACCGGACTGCACGGGGCCAACCGGCTGGCGTCGAACAGCCTGCTGGAGGGGCTGGTCATGGGGGCCCGGGCGGTGGCCGCGGTGCTCGCCGACCGGGCTGCGGGCCCGTCGGCGGCCGCGGTGCCCGGGCCGGTGCTGGAGCCGTCGCCCGCGGTGCCGATCGCCCCGCGGGCGGTCGTCCAGGCCGCGATGACCGGTGCGGCCGGGTTCGGCCGGTCGGGCGCCGGGCTGGCGCTGGCCTCGGACGCGGTCGAGGCGGCCACCGCGCTCGGCGTGCCCTGCGACCGGGCCGGGGCGGAGGACGCCGCGCTGACCCTGCTCGCGCAGGCCGTGCTGGCCGCAGCCGGCACCCGCACCGAGAGCCGCGGCTGCCACCGGCGGACCGACTTCCCCGACCGGGACGACACCTGGCAGCGCGCCAGCCTGCTCGTCGGCCTGGATGCGGCGGGCAGCGCGGTCGTGCTGCCCGCGCTCGCCACCGCGTCGGGGAGCGCGGCGTGACCGGGGTGCTGGCCGGGCCGGACCTGGCCGACCTGCGCCGCGTGGTGGACACCGCGCTGGCCGAGGACCTGCGCTACGGCCCGGACGCCACCACCGCGGCCACCGTCGCGGCCGACGCCGTGGCCACCGGGTCGTTCGCCACCCGGGCGCCCGGGGTGCTGGCCGGGCTGCCGGCCGCCCTCGCCGTCCTCGACGCCGTCCTGGGGGAGGGCGGCTACCAGGTCCTGGCCCGGCGCTGCGACGGCGACCGGCTGGCCGCCGGGGACGCCGCGCTGGTCGTCCGGGCGCCGGTGCGCGGGCTGCTCACCGCCGAGCGGACCGCGCTGAACCTGCTGTGCCACCTGTCCGGGGTGGCCACCGCCACCGCGGCCTGGGTGGACGCCGTCGCCGGCACCGCGGCCCGGATCCGCGACACCCGCAAGACCCTGCCCGGGCTGCGGCTGCTGGAGAAGTACGCGGTGCGCTGCGGCGGCGGGGTCAACCACCGGCTGGGTCTCGGCGACGCCGTGCTGATCAAGGACAACCACGTGGCCGCGGCCGGGTCGGTGGGTGCGGCGCTGGCCGCGGCCCGCGCGCACGCCCCCGACCTGCCCTGCGAGGTCGAGGTGGACTCCCTCGACCAGCTGGCCGAAGTGCTGGGGCTGGGCGCGGAGCTGGTGCTGCTGGACAACTTCGACCTGCCGGCGACCCGGGAGGCGGTGCGGCTGAGGGGTGCGTCACCGACGCTCCTGGAGTCCTCCGGCGGACTCACGCTGCCCGACGCCCACGCCTACGCGGCCACCGGCGTGGACTACCTCGCCGTGGGCGGCCTCACCCACTCGGTCACCGCGCTGGACCTGGGCCTCGACCTCGGTCGTGAGCGGGAATCGGTGCTGCAGCCCTGATTCCACTCACGACCCGGGGGAGTGGGCAAGACCTCGGGCGGGTCCGGGGTGATCGTTGCGCGCCGGTCGTAGGCTGGGTCGGTGCTCCGCCGACTCGATCTCCGCTCCGAACCGCTGCCCCGTACCGCCGCGCTGCGCGGCCTGCTGCCGCGCGCCGAGGTCGACGTCGACGCGGTGGTGGAGCAGGTCAGACCGATCGTCGAGGCGGTCCGCGCGCGCGGTGCTGAGGCCGCGCTGGACTACACCGAACGGTTCGACCGGGTCCGCCCGGCCGCCGTCCGGGTCCCGGCGCAGGCCCTCGCCGGGGCGCTGGCCGCGCTCGACCCGGCGGTGCGCGCCGCGCTGGAGGTCTCCATCGCCCGGGCCCGCACGGTGCACGCCGACCAGCGCCGCACCGACGTCGTCACCCAGGTGGTCACCGGCGGGGTGGTCACCGAGCGGTTCGTCGCGGTCCGCCGGGTCGGGCTCTACGCCCCCGGCGGGCTGGCCGTCTACCCCTCCAGCGTGGTGATGAACGTGGTCCCGGCCCAGGAGGCCGGGGTCGAGTCGCTGGTGCTGGCCTCACCGCCGCAGGCCGAGCACGGCGGGCTGCCGCACCCGACGGTGCTGGCCGCGGCCGCGCTGCTGGGCGTGGAGGAGGTGTGGGCGGTCGGCGGGGCGCAGGGCGTCGCGCTGCTCGCGCACGGCGGCACCGACACCGACGGCCCTGTCGACGAGCGGGAGCTGGAACCGGTCGACGTGGTCACCGGCCCCGGCAACGTCTACGTCACCGCGGCCAAGCGGCTGGTCCGCGGCCTGGTCGGGATCGACTCCGAGGCCGGCACCACCGAGATCGCCGTGCTGGCCGACGACACCGCCGACCCGGTGCACGTCGCGGCCGACCTGATCAGCCAGGCCGAGCACGACCCGAACGCGGCCTCGGTGCTGGTCACCACGTCCACCGCGCTGGCCGACGCCGTCGACGCCGAGCTCGACCGCCAGGTACCCCGCACCAAGCACACCGAGCGGATCGGCACCGCGCTGGCCGGCCCGCAGTCCGGGACCGTGCTGGTCGCCTCGCTGGCCGACGGGGTCACCGTCGTCGACGCCTACGCCGCCGAGCACCTGGAGATCCAGACCGTGGACGCCCGCGAGGTCGCGCTGCAGGTGCGCAACGCCGGGGCGGTGTTCGTCGGGCCCTGGTCGCCGGTGTCGCTGGGCGACTACTGCGCCGGGTCCAACCACGTGCTGCCCACCGGCGGCTGCGCCCGGCACTCCGGCGGCCTGTCGGTGCAGACCTTCCTGCGCGGCATCCACCTGGTCGAGTACACCGAGCAGGCGCTGGCCGACTCCGCCGACGCCGTGCGCACCCTGGCCGACGCCGAGGACCTGCCCGCGCACGGCCAGGCCGTCACCGCCCGGTTGGCCCGATGACCGCCCCCGCATCGACCGCCGAGCAGGCCCGGATCGGCGCCGACGTCAGCCTGGACGCCCTCCCGCTGCGCGAGGACCTGCGGGGCCGCTCGCCCTACGGCGCCCCGCAGCTGGACGTCCCGGTGCGGCTGAACACGAACGAGAACCCCTACCCGCCACCGCCGGAACTGGTCGCCGACGTCGTCGAGGCCACCCGGACGGCGGCGGCCGAGCTGCACCGCTACCCCGACCGCGACGCCGCCGCCCTGCGCACCGACCTGGCCGCCTACCTGACCGCGTCCACCGGGGTGCCGCTGGACCGGGCGAACGTGTGGGCGGCCAACGGCTCCAACGAGATCATCCAGCAGATCCTGCAGGCCTTCGGCGGGCCGGGGCGGGTCGCGGTGGGCTTCGAGCCGTCCTACTCGATGCACCCGATCATCGCCGCCGGCACCCGCACCGAGTGGCTGCCCACCCCGCGCCGCTCGGACTTCTCCGTCGACGTGCCCGCCGCGGCCGCCGTGCTGCACCGGCACGCCCCCGACGTCACGTTCCTGACCAGCCCGAACAACCCCACCGGGCAGGCCCTGGAGCCCGCTGAGCTGGCCGTGCTGGTCGACGCCGCACCCGGCGTGGTCGTCGTGGACGAGGCCTACGGCGAGTTCGCCGACCGGCCCAGCGCGGTCACCCTGCTGGCCACCCACGCGCACAAGCTGATCGTCAGCCGCACCATGAGCAAGGCGTTCGCCTTCGCCGGCGGCCGGCTGGGCTACCTGGCCGCGGCCCCGGCCGTGGTCGACGCCCTGCAGCTGGTCCGGCTGCCCTACCACCTGTCCGCGCTCACCCAGGCCGCCGCCCGCGCGGCGCTGCGGCACGCCGAGGCCACCCTGGCCTCGGTCGCGCTGCTGCGCGCCGAGCGCGACCGGGTGGTTTCCGCCCTCGCCGCCGCGGGGTACGACGTGGTGCCCAGCGACGCGAACTTCGTGCTGTTCGGCCGGTTCGCCGACGCCCCGCGGGCGTGGCGGGCGTTCCTCGACCGCGGGGTGCTCATCCGCGACGTCGGCATCCCCGAGCGGCTGCGGGTGACCGTCGGCACCCCGGCGGAGAACGACGCGTTCCTGCAGGTCGCAGTGGACGTCCTGGCCCAGGAGGAGACCGCATGACCAGGATCGGCCGCGTCGAGCGGATCACCAAGGAGTCGAAGGTCCTGGTCGAGATCGACCTGGACGGCACCGGCCAGACCGAGATCACCACCGGGGTGCCGTTCTACGACCACATGCTCGACGCCCTGGGCAAGCACGGCGCGTTCGACCTCACCGTGGAGGCCTCCGGCGACGTCCAGGTCGACGTGCACCACACCGTCGAGGACGTGGCCATCGTGCTCGGCCAGGCGCTGCGCCAGGCGCTGGGGGACAAGAAGGGCATCCGCCGGTTCGGCGACGCGCTGATCCCGATGGACGAGACGCTGGCCCAGGCCGTGGTCGACGTGTCGGGGCGGCCGTACACCGTGCACACCGGGGAGCCCGACGTCATGCAGTCGTTCGTGGTCGGCGGGCACTACCCGACGGTGCTCAACCGGCACGTGTTCGAGTCGCTGGCCTTCCACGCCCAGCTCAACCTGCACGTCATGGTGCTGCACGGGCGCGACCCGCACCACATCACCGAGGCCCAGTTCAAGGCGGTGGCCCGGGCGCTGCGGGCGGCCGTGGAGTACGACGCCAGGATCACCGGCGTCGCCTCCACCAAGGGGACGCTCTAGCCGCTCAGGCCGGGAAGCCGACCGCGTGGGTGTCCTGGAACTCGCGCAGGCCCTCGATCCCCATCTCCCGGCCCATCCCGCTGTGGTGCAACCCGCCGAACGGCGCGCGCTCGTCGAGGTGCGCGGCGCCGTGGGCGTTGACGAAGGTGTAGCCGGTGCGCAGCCGGGCGGCCACCGCGGCGGCCCGGTCGAGGTCGGCGGTCCAGACCGACGAGCACAGCCCCGACCAGGTGTCGTTGGCCCGGGCCACGGCGTCGTCGACGTCGTCGAAGGGCAGGATCGGCAGGGTCGGGCCGAACTGCTCCTCGACCACCACCCGGGCGTCCTCGGCCGGGTCGAGCACCAGCGAGGGTCGCAGGAAGTTCCCCCGGTCGAGGTCGGCGCCCTCGGCGGGCTCGCCGAACTCGCGCACCTCCGCGCCGCCCGCGCGGGCCTGCCCGACCAGCTCGGCGACGAAGTCGCGCTGCCGCGAGCTGTGCAGCGGTCCCATGGTCACGCCCTCGGCCAGGCCGTGCCCCAGCCGGGTCGCGGCCAGCGCCGCCGACAGCCCGTCGACGACCTCCGCGTAGCGGGACCGGTGCACGTACAGCCGCTTGACGGCCATGCAGATCTGCCCGGTCGAGTCGAAGGTGCCGGTGAACAGCCGGTGCATCGCCTCGGCGCCCAGGTCGGCGTCGGGCAGCACGATCGCCGGGTCGTTGCCGCCCAGCTCCAGGGCCACCCGGGTGAGCGAGCCGGCGGCCATCGCCATGATCCGCTTCCCGCCGCCGGGGCTGCCGGTGAAGCAGACCTTGCGCACCCGGTCGTCCTCGATCAGCGGGGCGCCGATCTCGTCGTCGGTGCCGGTGACCACGTTCAGCACGCCGGGCGGCAGCCCCCTGGCGAACAGCGCGACGGTGCGCGCGGTGGCCAGCGGCGCGGTGGGCGGCGGCTTCACCACGACGGTGTTGCCGGCCAGCAGCGCCTGCGGCAGCGACGCGGCCAGGATCGCCAGCGGCCAGTTGAACGGCACGATGATGGTCACCACGCCGAGGGGCAGGTGCCCGACCTCGGTCCGGTACGGCGGCGCGGGCAGCCGGAGCACGTCGTCGACCCGGTCGGCCAGCGCGGTGGCCAGCTGCACCCGGTGGGCGAACACCAGCGAGTCGACGAACGACTCCATCCGGATCTTGCCGTTCTCCCGGGTGAGCACCTCCGCGGTGGCCGGCCGGTCGGCCTCCAGCGGGGCCAGCGCCGCGGTCAGCAGCTCGGCGCGCTCCTGCGGGCTGCGCGCCGCCCAGGCCGGGAACGCCCGGTGCGCCGCGGCCACGGCCTCGCGCGCCTGCCCGGCGCCGGCCGCGGCGGCCCGCCCGACGAGGCTGCCGTCGGCCGGGTCGCGCACCTCCAGCACCCCGTCGGCGGCCCGGGCCTCGCCGTCGACGTAGAGCTCGGTGTCGACCCCGGACAGCTCCTCGACCGATCCCATTGCCCGTCCTCCGCCATCGCCGCCGGGTGATCACACGTCCACCGCACGGTAGGACGGCCGGGAGCCGGTCACCCGAGGCATCGGACGGCGCCCGCCCGGGCCGGGACGGAGGCGTGCGCCGCGACATCCGACGTAAGCCGCGGCGCGCTGCGGCGACTACCGTCGGTCGGCGGCGCGGGAGCCGCCGCCCGCCGCCGGGGGAGGAGCCGTGCCGACCGTTCGGGAGACCGTCCACCAGCTGCTCCGCGGCTGGGGTCTGACCACCGTGTTCGGCAACCCCGGCAGCAACGAGCTGCCGTTCCTGGACCGGTTGCCGGCCGACTTCCGCTACGTGCTGGGCCTGCACGAGGGCGCGGTGCTGGCCATGGCCGACGGGTACGCGCAGGCCACCGGCCGCCCGGCGCTGGTCAACCTGCACTCCGCGGCCGGGCTGGGCAACGCGATGGGCGTGCTGACCAACGCCCGCGCGGCCGGCACCCCGCTGGTGGTGACGGCCGGCCAGCAGTCCAGGGCGCTGGTCGGGCTCGGCGCGGTGCTCGCCGAGCCCGCCCTGACCAGGGTGCCCGAACCGCAGGTCAAGTGGTCGTTCGAGCCGGCGAGGGCGCAGGACGTGCCGCGGGCGCTGTCCGAGGCGTTCCACCTGGCCGCGCTGCCGCCGGCCGGGCCGGTGTTCGTCGCGCTGCCGATGGACGATTGGGCCCGCGAGGTCGACCCGGACGAGGTGGCCGGGCTGCCCGGGCGCCGGGTGCGCCGGGCCGGCGCCGCGTCGGCCGACCTGGTCGCCGAGCTGGTCGGGCGGCTGGCCGGGGCCGCGGACCCGGCCCTGGTCGTCGGGCCCGAGGTCGACGACGAGCGGGCGTTCGGCCCGGTCGTCGCGCTGGCCGAGCGGCTGCAGGCCGCGATCTGGACCGCGCCGACCCCGCCGCGCTGCCCGTTCCCGACCCGCCACCCGCTCTGGCAGGGCGTGCTGCCGCCGAGCATCGCCGGGGTCGGCGAGCACCTGACCGGCCACGACCTGGTCCTGGTGCTGGGCGCGCCGGTCTTCCGCTACCACGCCGACCGGCCCGGTCCGTGGCTGCCGCCCGGCACGGAGCTGATCGCGGTCACCGGCGACCCGGGCGGCGCGGCCCGCCCGCCGTTCGGCGAGGCCGTCGTCGGCGACGTCGCGGCGATCACCGCCCAGCTGCTGGCCGCCCTGCCCGACTCCCTGCCCGACCGGCCCCGCCCGCCCCGCCCGGCCGCGCCCCGCTCCGTTCCGCCGCCCGCCGACCGGGCCCCGTTCCCGGCCGAGTCGCTGTTCGCGCTGCTGGCCGCGGCGCTGCCCCCGGAGGTGCGGCTGGTCAACGAGTCCACCGCGAACACCACCCAGTTCTGGGCGCAGCTGGTCCTGGACCGCCCGCGCAGCCTGTTCTTCCCGGCCGCCGGCGGGCTGGGCTTCGGGCTGCCGGCCGCGGTCGGGGTGGCGCTGGCCGACCCGGCCCGCCCGGTGGTCGCGGTGCTCGGCGACGGCGCCGTCCAGTACGGGGTCACCGGGTTGTGGAGCGCGGTCCAGCTGGACCTGCCGGTGACCTTCCTGGTCCTGCGCAACGGCGGGTACGGCGCGCTGCGCAACTTCGTGGGCCAACTCGGCGTCACCGGCGCGCCGGGCCTGGACCTGCCCGGCCTGGACGCCGTCCGGATCGCCGAGGGCTACGGGATGGCCGCGCAGCGGCTCACCGGCGCCGACGAGCTGGCCGCCGCGCTGCGCTCGCCGACCGCCGGGCCACGGCTGATCGAGGTCGACATCACCACCGAGACCAGGGCTTTCGGGTGAGCGGCGCGGCTCCGGTCGCCGCACGACCGATGACGTAGCCCTGTCGGGACGCTCGGCCCGGGACCCCGCTCCGCCGCGGTGCTTGCATCGGTGCCCAGCAGTGCACCCGGGTCCGGCGTCCCAAGGAGTGCGACCGTGGCCACCCCGCCGTCCACCACGCCCGCCTCCGGGCCGTCCACCGGCAGGCCCTCGACGAAGGGTGTGGCCGCTGCCGCTGTTCGCCCTGGTGAACACGGGCAGCACCGGCCTGGCCCTGCTCGCGTTCAGCGTCGCCGCGGTGGTCCAGGGGATCATGGCCGGGGCCCAGGGCGGGCTGTTCACCGAGATCTTCGACGTCCGGGTGCGCTACAGCGGGATCTCGGTCGCGTACCAGCTGGGCGGCATGATCGGCGGCGCGGTGACCCCGCTCGCGGCCACCGCGCTGTTCGGCGCCTTCGGCTCCTCCACCCCGATCGCGCTCTACGTCACCGCGCTGTGCCTGCTCAGCCTGGTGGCCGCGGCGCTGATCAGGGTCCCGGTCGCGGACGGCGGGCGCCGCGACCGCGGACCGGCGGACCGGTCTGGCGACCGGGTGATGGCCGGTCGCGCTTGGCTGCGGGGCCGGGTGGGCACAGGATGACCGGTGTGCACAGCGAGGTGGCTCCGGGCGTCGACGCCGACGCCCTGCTGCGCGCGCTGGTCGACGTCTCCGGCGACGCCCTGGCGGTGCTCGACGCCGGCGGCCGGCTCACCGGGCTGAACGCGGCCTGCGCCGACATCCTCGGGCTGCCCGGCGACGAGCTGCTGGGCCGGCCGGCCCCGTTCCGGCCGGACCCGGGGCCGTACCCGTCCGGGACCCGGCACACCACCTGGACCGGGCCGGGCGGGCGCCGCCGCGACCTGGAGTACCGGTGCGCCCCGGCGCCGGGCGGCGGGCACGTGGCCTGGTTCCGCGACGTCACCGACGCGCGCCGCCAGCAGCAGCGGCTGACCGCCATCGCCCGGGCCGCCTCCACCGTGGCCGACGCCGGCTCGCTGGGCGCCACCCTGGACGCGGTGGCCCGGGAGATCTCCGAGACGGCGAACATCGCCGCGGTGCAGATCCTGGCCGTCGACGACCCGGCCGCGGAGCTGCGGGTCCTCGGCATGGCCGGGTTCGGCACCGCTCCCGAGCCGGTCACCGACTCCGCCGACTTCACCGCCCGGCTCAGCGCCTGCCGGCGGCTCGGCGCCCGGATCCGGTTCCTCGACGCGATGGCCGGCGGCCGCACGGTGGTCGTCCCGCACCGCAAGCCGGCGATCATGGCCGATCGGGCATGGGAGCCGCTGCACGCGTTCATGGACATCCCGGACTGGGACACCTTCGTGTCCACCCCGATGGTGGTCCGCGGGCACGTCGTCGGGGTGATCAACGCCTACTACCTGCCCGGCGAGGACCCGGGGCCCAACTCGCTGGCCTTCCTGGAGGCGATGGCCGACCACGCCGCGGTGGCCATCGACACCGCCGCGCTGCTGGCCCAGACCCGGTCGCGGGCCCAGCTCGACGAGCGCCGCAGGCTGGCCCGCGACCTGCACGACTCGGTGGTCCAGCAGCTGTTCTCGATGCGCATGCTGGCCACCGCGCTGCGGGCCGGCCTGGAGCGGCCCGACGCCGACCCGGCCGCGGTGGGCGCCGACGCCCAGGAGCTGGTGGACCTGTCCCGGCACGCCCTGGACGACCTGCGCCGGCTGGTGTTCGAGCTGCGCCCGCTCGACCTCGCCGAGCGGGGCCTGGTCGACGCCGTGCGCGCGCACGCCGACGGCCTCAGCGCCCGCACCGGGCTCGACATCGCCCTGCACGCCCCGGTCGACCTCGACCCGGCCTGGGGCGTGGACGTCCAGGAGGACCTGTTGCGGATCATCCAGGAGGCGTTGCACAACGTCGTCAAGCACGCCCGGGCCGAGGCGGTGCGGATCCGGCTGGACCCGACCGGGGTCGGCGGCGGGCTGGTCGTCGAGGTGTCCGACGACGGCTCCGGCCCGACCGGGCGCGACCCCGCCCGGGAGGCCGGCGACCGGCAGGGGCTGGTGTCGATGCGCGAACGCGCCCAGCGCTGGGGCGGGCGGCTGGACGCCGGCCCGCGCCCGGACGGCGGCTGGACGGTCCGGGTGGCGCTGCCCGCCCGCCCGGCCGGGCGGGCGGCCCGGTGAGCTCCGGGGCGGTCCCGCCGGAGGTCATCCGGGTGATGGTGGTCGACGACCACACCTTCGTCCGCCGCGGCGTGCGCGCCTACATCGCCACCGTGCCGTGGCTGCAGCTGGTCGGCGAGGCCGCCGACGGCGACGAGGCGCTGGCGCTGCTGCGGCAGTGGCGCACGGTCGGCGAGCCGCTGCCGCACGTGGTGCTGATGGACCTGCAGATGCCCCGGCTGGGCGGCGTCGCGACCACCGAGGCGCTCACCCGCGACCACCCGCAGGTGAAGGTCGTGGTGCTGACCAGCTTCGGCGAGGTCGAGCGGGTGCACGCGGCGCTGGCCGCGGGCGCGGCCGGCTACCTGCTCAAGGACGCCGACCCGGACGAGGTGGCGACCGCGATCCGGGCCGCGGCGATCGGCGAGGTGCACCTGGACTCCGCGGTGGCCCGCCAGCTGACCCGGCGGATGGCGGCGCCGCGGGTCGGGCTGTCCGCGCTCACCGCGCGGGAGCGGGTGAGCGCCTCGGTGGTCGCGACGCCGCCCATCCGGGGCATCTGCAGGTCCATCAGCACCACGTGCGGCAGCGGCTCGCCGACCGTGCGCCACTGCCGCAGCAGCGCCAGCGCCTCGTCGCCGTCGGCGGCCTCGCCGACCAGCTGCAGCCACGGCACGGTGGCG
>JASLAP010000548.1 GCA_030147065.1 Pseudonocardia sp.
CTGCGCGTCCTGATCGTCCCCGACCCCGCCACCCCCGTCGTCGGCGTCGCCGTGCACGTCGACGTCGGGTTCCGGTCCGAACCCGAGGGCCGGACGGGGTTCGCGCACCTGTTCGAGCACCTGATGTTCCAGGGCAGCGAGAGCCTGGAGAAGCTGGCGCACTTCCGGCACGTGCAGGGCTCGGGCGGGGTGTTCAACGGCTCCACCCACCAGGACTACACCGACTACTTCGAGGTGCTGCCGGCCGCGGCGCTGGAGCGGGCGCTGTTCCTGGAGGGCGACCGGCTGCGCGCGCCGAAGCTCACGGCCGAGAACCTGCGCAACCAGGTCGACGTGGTCAAGGAGGAGATCCGGCTCAACGTGCTGAACCGGCCCTACGGCGGGTTCCCGTGGATCCTGCTGCCGCCGGTCCTCTACGACACGTTCCCCAACGCGCACAACGGCTACGGCGACTTCACCGAGCTGGAGCAGGCCACCGTCGACGACGCCGCGGCGTTCTTCGACACCTACTACGCGCCGGGCAACGCCCAGCTCACGGTGGCCGGGTACCTCGACGTCGAGCAGACGCTGCAGCTGGTCGAGAAGCACTTCGGCGACATCCCGGCCCGCCCGACGCCCGCCCGGCCGTCGTTCGCCGAGCCGGTGCCGGGGACCGAGCGCCGCCGGGCCGTGCCGGACACCCAGGCACCGCTGCCGGCGCTGGCGCTCGGCTACCGGCTGCCCGACCCCGGCGCCGACCTGGACGGCTACCTCGGCCACGCGCTGCTGGCCTCGGTGCTCGGCGAGGGCGAGGCGGCCCGGCTGCAGCGCCGGCTGGTGCACGCCGACGGCCTGGTCACCGACGTCTCGGCCGGGGCCGGTCTGCTCGGCCCGCTGGACGCCCGCGACCCGGACACCTTCACCATCACCGCCATGCACCCGGCGTCGGTCGACCCGGACCGGGTGCTCGCCGCGGTCGACGAGGAGCTGGACAAGCTGGCCGCGTCCGGCCCGACCGCCGACGAGCTGGCCCGGCAGGTCGCCCGCTGGTCGGCCGGGCTGCACCAGGAGAACGACCGGGTGATGTACCGGATGCTCGGCCTCGGCGCCCGCGAGCTGCTCTACGGCCGCGCCGAGATCAGCGACGAGCTGCCGGCCCGGCTGGCCGCGATCACCCCGGACCAGGTCCGGGACGCCGCCGCCGCGCTGCGCGGCGCCGGCCGCGGGGTGCTGCTCGTCGAGCCGGCCGCCGACCAGGGGGAGCAGGCATGACCGCCACCACCAGCCCGACCACGACCCACCGCAGCGCCGAGGAGATCGGCCGCACCCCGCAGGGCCCGCGGCCGCTGCCGCCGCTCGGCCCGACCCGCGCCGTCCCGCTGCCTGACGTGGTCGAGCAGGTGCTGGGCAACAGCCTTCGGGTGCTGGCGGCGCACCGCCCCGGCGTGCCGATGGTGGAGCTGCGGCTGCGCGTGCCGTTCGCCGATCCCGGTGACGGTCCGGCGCCCGGGCACCCGGCGATCGCCGAGCTGCTCTCGTCCACGCTGCTCACCGGGACCGCCCAGCGCGACCGGGTCACCATCGACGACGAGCTGGCGGCGGTCGGTGCCGATCTGAACGTGGTGGTCGACCCGGAGCGGCTGCTGGTCGCCGGGTCCGGGCTGGCCGCCGGGCTGTCCGAGCTGCTCGCCGTGCTCGGCGACGTGCTGACCGGGGCCACCCACCCCGACGCCGAGGTGGCCCGGGAGCGGGAGCGGCTGGTCGAGCGGATCACCGTGGCCCGGTCGCAGCCGCGGTCGATCGCCCGGGAGGCGCTGCAGCGCCGACGGTTCGGCGACCACCCGATCGTCCGGGAGATGCCGACGGTCGACGACGTCGCCGCGGTGACCGCCGAGCAGGTGCGGGCGCTGCAGGCCGCGGCGCTGGTGCCGCGCGGATCGACCCTGACCGTGGTCGGCGACATCGAGCCGGCCGCCACCATCGCCGCGGTGGACCAGGCGCTGGCCGGCTGGACCTCCGAGGGGGTCGCCCGCGAGTTGGCGTCGCCCCCCGGGATCACGGCCGCCGACCTGCTGCTGGTGCACCGCCCGGGCTCGGTGCAGTCGCAGTTGCGGCTGACCTCGCCCGGGGTCTCCCGGCGCGACCCGCGATACCCCGCCCTGCAGCTGGCCAACCTGGTGTTCGGCGGCTACTTCTCCTCGCGCTGGATGGAGAACATCCGCGAGGACAAGGGCTACACCTACTCCGCGCACTCCGGGCTGGAGTCGGTGCCGGGCGGGGCCGTGCTCGGCGTGGACACCGACGTGGCCAGCGACGTCACCGCGGCCGCGCTGCTGGAGACCCGCTACGAGCTGGGCCGGCTCACCGCCGTCCCGCCGACGCCCGCCGAGGTCGAGGCCGCCCGCTCCTACGCCGTCGGGTCGCTGCTGATCTCCCTGGACAACCAGGGCGGGCTGGCGTCCACGCTGTCCGCGCTGGCCGCCGAGGACCTGGATGTGGAGTGGCTGCGCGGCTACCCGGGCCGGCTGGAGGCGGTCACCGTCGAGCAGGTCGCCGGGGCCGCGCTGGAGTTCTTCGCCCCGACCGCCTTCACCGGGGTCGTGGTCGGCGACGTCGACGTGATCGGGCCGGGGCTGCGTGCCCTCGGCGGGGTCACCGGGCCGTGACCGGGCCGGATCCGGTGTCGACGCCGCGGCTGTCCGGGTTCGCGCTGCTCGACCCGCCGGTGCTGTCCCGCTCGGCGGTGCTGCGCGACGAGCCGCTGCGGGTCGACACCGCCCGCCAGCTCGCCGGCTGGGCCCGGGCCCGGCTGGTCGTGGTGGATGAGCGCGGCCGCACCCCGGTCGACCAGGGCGCCTCCGGTGTCGCGACCCTGCGCACCCGGCCCACCACCGGCAACGCGCCGCCCGACCACGCGGTACTCCTCGGGGAGGCCGACGGGACCGCGTACTGGGGGGTGCGCGGCGCTCCCGGACCCGCGGACGACCAGGCCGACTGGCAGGACCTGCGGATGGTCGGCGCCGTGCTGGACCCGCTCGGCGCCGGCCTGCTCACCACCGCGGTGGCCATGCTGACCTGGCACGACCAGGCGCGGTACTGCGCCCGCGACGGCTCCCCGACGCACCCGGCGCACGCCGGGTGGCACCGGCACTGCGAGGCGGCCGGGCACGAGGAGTACCCGCGGACCGATCCGGCGGTGATCTGCCTGGTGCACGACGGCGGCGACCGGGTGCTGCTGGCCCGCCAGCCGATGTGGCCGGACGGCCGGTTCTCGGTGCTCGCCGGGTTCGTCGAGGCCGGTGAGTCGCTGGAGGCGTGCGTGCTGCGCGAGATCCAGGAGGAGGTCGGCGTGACCGTCCGGGACGTGCGCTACCTGGGCAGCCAGGCCTGGCCGTTCCCGCGCTCGCTGATGGTCGGCTTCGCCGCGCTGGCCGACCCGGACGTGCCGCTGGTCCCGGCGGACGGCGAGATCGCCGAGGCGATGTGGGTGGGGCGCGCCGAGGTGCGCGCGGCGCTGCGCCGCGGCGACTGGGGCGGCGACGTGGCCCCTGACGGCCGCCCGCTGCTGCTGCCGGGCCGGGTCAGCATCGCCCGGTCCATGCTCGAGTCCTGGGCGGCGGTCGACTGAGATCCCGACGACGAACGGCCACCGCCGCGGCGGTGGCCGTTCGAGGGTCCTGGCGGATCAGGCGGCCAGCCGCGCCTTGACCTCGGCCAGCGTCGGGTTGGTGGCGGTGGAGTCGTCGGGGAAGCGCACCACCGGGACGGTCTGGTTGCCGCCGTTGACGCCCTCCACGAACGTCGCCGCCTCCGGGTCGCGTTCGATGTCGATCTCCCGGTAGGCGATCCCCGCCTGCTCCATCTGGAGCTTGAGGCGGCGGCAGTAGCCGCACCAGGTGGTCGAGTACATCGTCACTTCGAGCGGGGTCGCCTGGGACATGACCGGTTCAACCGCGCGGGGTCCGGCCCTCTTCCCACCGGGTGTCAGGATGGGCGTGTGCGTCCCGACACCGAGCTGACCGAGTCCGGTCTCGACTCCGAGCAGCTGGCCGCGGTGACCGCCCCGCGGGGCCCGGTGTGCGTGCTGGCCGGCGCCGGCACCGGGAAGACCCGCACGATCACCCGCCGGATCGCCCGGCTGGTCGCCACCGGGCACGTCGCGCCCGGGCAGGTGCTGGCGGTCACCTTCACCGCGCGGGCGGCCGGGGAGATGCGCACCCGGTTGCGCGGCCTGGGCATCGGCGGGGTGCAGGCGCGCACCTTCCACGCCGCGGCGCTGCGCCAGCTGCGCTACTTCTGGCCGCGGGTGGTCGGCGGTGACCAGTGGCAGCTGCTGGAGGGCAAGCTGCGGGTGGTCGGGCAGGCGGCGGCGCGGGTGAAGGCGGGCACCGACGCGGCCTCGCTGCGCGACCTCGCCGGGGAGATCGAGTGGGCCAAGGCCAGCCTGATCACCCCCGAGGAGTACGCCGCCGCGGTGGCCCGGCTGCACCGCGACACCCCCGGGCCGGCCGAGCAGGTGGCCGCGGTCTACGCCGGCTACGAGGCGCTGAAGAACCGGGCCGAGCTGCTCGACTTCGACGACCTGCTGCTGCACACCGCGGCCGCGCTGGAGGAGCACGGCGCGGTGGCCGAGGAGTTCCGCGACCGGTACCGCTGCTTCGTCGTCGACGAGTACCAGGACGTCACCCCGCTGCAGCAGCGGGTGCTGGACGCCTGGCTGGGCGAGCGCGACGACCTGACCGTGGTCGGCGACGCCAACCAGACGATCTACACCTTCGCCGGGGCCAGCCCCCGCCACCTGCTGGAGTTCCCGCGCCGCTTCCCGGACGCCGTCGTCGTCCGGCTGCAGCGCGACTACCGGTCCACCCCGCAGGTGGTCGCGGCGGCGAACCAGCTGATCGGCGCGGCCCGCAGCCGCCCGGCCGGCACCCGGCTCAGCCTGGTCGGGCAGCTCCCGCCGGGACCCGAGCCCGCGTTCACCGAGCACGACGACGAGCCGGCCGAGGCCGCGGCGGTCGCCGCCCGGATCCGGCGGCTGGTCGGCGAGGGGGTGCCGGCCGGCGAGATCGCCGTGCTGTTCCGGATCAACGCCCAGTCCGAGGTGTACGAGCAGGCGCTCACCGAGGTCGGGGTGCCCTACCAGGTGCGCGGCGGCGAGCGCTTCTTCTCCCGGCCCGAGGTGCGCCGGGCGATGACCGCGATCCGGACGGCCGGGGACCCGGCCGCCCCGCTGGTCGACGCCGTGCGCGCGGTGCTGGCCCCGATCGGGCTGACCCCGGAACCGCCCGGCGGCGCCGCCCAGCGCGCCCAGTGGGAGTCGCTGCTGGCCCTGGTCGAGCTGGCCGAGGAGCTGGTCGCCGACGAGCCCGACGCCGGGATGCCCCGGTTCGCCGCCGAGCTGCAGATCCGGGCCGACGCCGCGCACCCGCCCGCGGTGCAGGGCGTCACGCTGGCCTCCCTGCACGCGGCCAAGGGCCTGGAGTGGGACGTGGTGTTCCTGGTGGGGCTGGTCGACGGCACGCTGCCGATCCAGCACGCTGACGGCGACGAGACCGCCGTCGAGGAGGAGCGCCGGCTGCTCTACGTCGGCATCACCCGGGCCCGGCGCCGGCTGGAGCTGTCCTGGGCGCTGTCGCGCCAGCCGGGCGGCGCCCGCCGCCGGCGGCGCAGCCGCTTCCTGCACGGGTTGATCCCGGAGCACCACCCGGCCTCGCGGATCGCCGCGTCGCCGGCCCGGGGCGGGCCGAAGCCGCGCTGTCGGGTGTGCGGCTCCCCGCTGTTCGGCACCGACGCCACCAAGCTGCGCCGGTGCGCGGACTGCCCGTCCGACGTGGACGTCGAGTTGCTGGACCGGCTGAAGGGCTGGCGCAGCGCGGAGGCCCGCCAGCAACAGGTCCCGGCGTTCGTGATCTTCACCGACGCGACGCTGACCGCGATCGCCGAGCAGCGCCCGACCGACCCCGGCTCGCTGGTCGGCATCCCGGGCATCGGCGCCCGCAAACTCGACCGCTACGGGCCCGCGGTGCTGGCGCTCATCACCGACGGATAGTTGACACGAGAAGCTTCCGCTAAATCAGTTGTGCGGCGTGCAGGGGTGTCCCTAACGTGAACGCCGACGGACCTCGACAGCCCGTCATCCGTGCCGACCAGACCCGCTAGGGGGTGCCCCTGATGATCACGATGAAGCCGATCGTGCCGATCCTCGGCACCCGCGTGCCCGCGTCCGGCGGGGCGGGTCAGCCGACGGGGGCCGGAGTGTGCGGGTGGCGGCGCCGCCCGACCGGCTTCCTCATGATCGACGCGAGCACCACCCACAACAGCACACGTGTGTCCGAAGTGGAGAGTCGCCCTACCTAGGCGAACTCGCCACCGGCCCCTCAAGAACCGAGGCCGCGGACCCGCACCGGGATCCGCGGCCTTTTTGTTTGTCCTGCCTGACCCCATCTCTCAGGAGGTTGCAGTGCTAGTCAGATCAGTCCCGTTGGACGGCGGGGCGATCACCACCGACCAGTTCGGCGGCACCTCGCCCGCCGGTCTGGGGTCCCTGCTCGACGCGGCACCCCGCGCCGGGCTGGATCTGCCGTGCCGCTCCGGCGACGCCGACCTGTGGTTCGCCGAGGCGCCGGCCGAGCTGGAGCGCGCCAAGGCGCTCTGCGGGCAGTGCCCCATCCAGGCCGAGTGCCTGGCCGGGGCGGTGCGCCGCGGGGAGCCGTGGGGCGTCTGGGGTGGCGAGATCTTCGAGCGGGGCACGGTGATCCCGCGCAAGCGGCCCCGTGGCCGGCCCAGCAAGGCCGACCTCGCCCGCGACCGCGCGTACGCCGCCGCTTCGGCCTGACCCGATCCACCCGCCCCGCACCGCGGGCGCCCGCCCGGGCGGTCCCCGCCCGCCGGGCCGACGACAGGAGACGACCCCGATGACCGACAGCCCGAACCACACCGCAGCAGCTCCGCGACCGGCGGTCCGCAACCGAGAGGGAGCCCCGATGTTGCTCCACGAAGCCCTGGCCAGAGCCCGACACCAAGAGGCCTTGCGGGCGGCCGAGCGCTACGCGCTCGCCCGCCCGCTGGCCGCGGGACGGACCTGGGCGCTGCTCGCCCGCTTCGCCGCCCGGCGCGCCGCTCGCGCGCGCACCGCTGCCGGTGCGGCACCGCTCGACAGTGGCGTGTACGCCGCAACGGGCGGTCTCCGCGGCGCCGTCTGAGCGCCGCCCGACGGTCCCCGGTCCGCTACCGACCGGGGCACCGTCGGCGCACCCACCCGCCGGCCGGCCCTGCCGGTCGACGCCTTCCGGCCCGCTCGGCCGGCGGGTGGGTCACCCACGTCCGCACCCGGCGGCCGGTCAGCCGATCCGGTCGGCCGGCCCGGTCTCCTCACCGAAGATCCACGGCTGCCAGCGCCGCACGATGCCGCGGATCGACACGTCCGCGTCGAGCTGGCAGAGCACCCCGAGGGTGCCCATCGTCACCCGGTGGATCAACAGGTACTGCGGAGGCAGGTTCAGCTCGCGACCGGTGCGGAACTGCGGGCTGCGCAGGTCGCCCATCCGCTCGGCCTGCTTCTGCAGCCAGGCCCGGTCGAACCGGAACGACTCCGCGCGCAGCGGCTCGGTGAACGGCGAGAGGTAGGCGAGCACCTCCTCCGCGCCCAGGTCGGCCCCGGGGAGCACGAAGCCCTCGTTGCGCAGCAGGTCCAGCAGGTCGGCCGGGCGGTCCTCCAGGGCCAGCCGCACCATCAGCGACAGCGGCCGGGGCAGCCCGTCGGGCAGCCGGGCGACCGCGCCGTAGTCCAGGACCAGCAGGCGGCCGTCGGGCATGATCTGGAAGTTCCCCGGGTGCGGGTCGGCGTGCAGCAGACCCACCCGGCCCGGACTGGAGTAGAGGAACTCGGCCAGCAGCGCCGCCGCCCCGTCGCGCTCCTCCCGCGTGCCGGACCGGATCACGTCGGACAGCTTGCGGCCGCTGACCCACTCGCTGACCATCGCCTTCGGCGCCGAGGCCACCACCCGGGGCACCTTGACCAGGTCGTCGCCGTCGAAGGCCTCGGCGAACACGCGCTGGCTCGCGGCCTCGTCGCGGTAGTCGAGCTCCTCCTCCATCCGGTCGCGCAGCTCGGCGATCAGCGGCTTGAGCTCCAGACCCGGGGCGAGCGGCTGCATCAGCCGGGTCATCCGGGAGAGCTGGCGCAGGTCCGAGCGCAGCGCTTCCTCCGCGCCGGGGTACTGCACCTTGACCGCGACGTCGCGGCCGTCGTGCCAGACCGCGCGGTGGACCTGCCCGATGCTGGCCGCCGCGGCCGGCAGCTCGTCGAACTCGGCGAAGCGTTCGCGCCAGCGGCTGCCGAACTGCTCGGCCAGCATCCGGCGCAGCTCGGAGGTCGGCATCGGCGGTGCCGCGGTCTGCAGCTTGACCAGCGATTCGCGGAACGGAGCGGCGTACTCCTCGGGGATGGCGGCCTCGAACACGCTCAGCGCCTGGCCGAACTTCATGGCCCCGCCCTTGAGCTCGCCGAGGACCGCGAACAGCTGCTCGGCGCTGCGGGCCATCAGCTGGGCGGAGATCTGCTCGCCGTCGCCGCCGGCCAACCGGCGGCCCCAGCCCGCGGCCGCTCGGCCGGCCATCCCGAGCGGAAGGCTGGCGAGCTTCGCGGTCCGGGCCGCTGTGCGCCGGGGAATGTCGGTCAAGTCGGCTCCTCGCCTGCGCTCGTGGCTGTGATGGCTCGGCGTGTCGGTTGCCATGATTGTCCCCTGACCGGACCGTTGCGCGCATGTCGCTCAGCCGTGGCCCATCCCACGGTGGTTCTACGGCGGGGCCGCGGCGCCGCAACCGCAGTCGGGGTGCGGCATCCACTCGCGGCGCAGCAGGGTGCCGGCCGCGGCGTCGAGTTCGAGCGTCGCGTCCAGGACCGCCGGGGCCTGCGCACCCCCGCTGATGCCGTCGATCGCGGTCAGGGCCTGCGCGGTGGCCAACGCGGCCGTCGCCGTGACGCACGCCGGGTCGGCCCGCCCGGACCGGCCGATCAGCTGCGCGGCCACCCGGGGCCAGGCCGGGTCGCGGTCGTTGCGGTGCAGGTCCAGGCAGCGCAGGCAGGCCGTGCGCCGGGGCAGCACCAGCGGCCCGACCACGCCCGTCCCGTCCCGCAACCGGGCGACCAGGTGCGCGGTGCGGGCGGCGTGCAGGGCCGCGACCTGCTCGGGCTCGGGCACCAGGGCGTCGGCCAGCACGACCAGGTCGGCCGCGAGCCGGGCCGGTGGCGGGCCGGTGACCACGTCCGGCGCCAGCGCGGCGACCGCCGCGGCCGCGGCCTCCTGCCGCGGGCGTCCGCGGTCGTCGTCGACCAGGCCGGTGCCGAGATCGGCGGCCATCACCGCGCCACCCGCCCGGACGTGCACGGTGCCGATCCCGGCCAGGCCCAGCCCGGCCGCGATCCCGACCGCGAGCGGTCCGTCGCCGAGCACGAGCACCGTCGCGTCCGCCCGCTGCCGGGGCCGCAGCCGCCTGGTCGCCGCGTCCACCACGGCGCCGGCCCGGTGCAGGTCGGCCAGCAGTGCCAGGGCGGCGTCCCGGCCGGCGCCGCGATCGACCGCCCGCCCGACCAGGTCGTCGCGGTGGACCGGGTCGACCAGGTCGTCGAGCATCGCGGCGAGCGGCTCGGACAGGTCCTCGGCGACCAGCGCGGTCGCCGGGTCGAGGCCGATGAACCGCTCGCCCGGACCGAGCCGCAACACCCGGTGGTGTGGCCGCAGGCCGAGCACGGTCGGCAGGTCGTGGGCCGGGGGGACGGAGGTGAGGGGCATGGGGCGATCGTGGGCCGTCCGGCCGGCCGCCGCATCCGGTTGTCCACAGGTGTGCGAGGGCTGTGGACAACTCGCCCGGGCCGGGGTCCGGGCCGCCGCTGCCCGGCCGCGGCCCGGTTAGGCTGGAGCGATGGCGGAGCCCGCGGTCGTCGAGGTCCGGCGCAGTGACCGTCGCCGGCGCATGGTCAGCGCCCGGCGCGAGGGCGACACGGTGATCGTGTTCATCCCGGGCTGGATGAGCGACTCCGAGGAGCACCGCTGGGTCGCCGAGATGGTGCGCCGGCTCGAGCGCAGCGAGGCCCGCCGGCGCTCACCCGGCCGCACCGGCGATGAGGCGCTCAAGCGGCGCAGCATGGAGCTGTCGCGCCGCTACCTGGACGGCTGCGCGGTTCCGACGACCGTGCGCTGGGTGCCGCCGATGCGCACCCGGTGGGCGTCCTGCACACCGGCCGACGGCACCATCCGGATCAGCGAGCGGCTGCGCGACACCCCCGGCTGGGTGGTCGACTACGTCCTGGTGCACGAGCTGGCGCACCTGCTGGAGTCCGGCCACGACGAGCGGTTCTGGGCGTGGGTGCACCGCTACCCGC
>JASLAP010000571.1 GCA_030147065.1 Pseudonocardia sp.
CCGGCGGGGCGGCCGGCCCGGTGCCCGCCCGGGCCGCCGCGCCGGCGCTGCCCACCACCCGGCTGCTCGGGCGCGGTGCCGAGGTCGGGGCCCTGCACCGGCTGCTCGCGGCCGAGCGGCTGGTCACCCTGGTCGGGCCGGGCGGGGTGGGCAAGACCCGGCTCGCCGCGGAGGTCGCCCGCGGCAGCGACGCGGCCACCGTCCTGCTGCTGGCCCCGGTCACCGACCCGGCCGCCATCGCGCACGCCCTGGCCGCGGCGCTGACCCTGACCGTCGTCCAGGGCGACGTGCTGGCGGCCTGCGTCGCGGTGCTCGGCGACCGGCCCGGCCTGCTGGTGATCGACAACTGCGAGCACCTGCTGGACGCGGCCCGCGACGCGGTCGGGGTGCTGCTGGCCTCCTGCCCGCGGCTGTCGCTGCTGGCCACCAGCCGCGAGCCGCTCGGGCTGCCCGCCGAGCACGCCTTCCGGCTGGCGCCGCTGCCGCTGCCCGGCCCGGGCGACGGCGGCGACCTGGCGCGGGTGCCGTCGGTCGCGGTGTTCCTGGACCGGGCCGCCCGGGTCCGGCCCGGCGCCGCGCCGCACGGCGAGCAGCTGCGCACGGTCGCCGACATCGTCCGCCGGCTGGACGGGATGCCGCTGGCCATCGAGCTGGCCGCCGGGCGGCTGTCCAGCTTCTCGCTGACCGACCTGCGGGCCCGGCTGGACCGGTCGCTGGACCTGCTCGGCGACGGCCGGCCCACCGGCGACGCCCGGCACCGCACGCTGCGCGCCACCGTCGAGTGGTCCTACCAGCTGCTGAGCGAGGACCAGCAGCGGCTGTTCCGGCAGCTGTCGGTCTTCGTCGACGGCGTCGACCTGGACACCGCCGAGCGGCTGGCCGCGGAACTGGCTCCGGGCACCGATCCCGGCAGCGCGCTGGCCCGGCTGGTGGACGCGTCCATGGTCGAGGCCGACTTCGGCGGGGGCGGCACCCGCTACCGGATGCTGGAGACGCTGCGCGCCTACGGGCACGACCGGCTGGTCGCCGCGGGCGAGCAGGACGCGGCCGCCGAGCGGTTGATCCGGTGGGCGGTGGAGCTGACCGCGTGGTTCGCCGCGGAGGTGCTCACCGAACGGGAGCCCGAGGCGGACGCCGTGCTGCGCCGGGAACCGGCCAACCTGCGGGTGGCCTGGCAACTGGCCCGCAGCCGGGGCGCGGTCGACGAGGCCGCGGCCGTGGTGGCGTCGCTGATGGACGCAGTCGCCTACCGCGACCTGGTCGAGTTCCGGGAGTGGGCCCGGGAGCTGGCGCTCGACCCCGCGCTCGACGGCCACCCCCGGGCCGGCATGGTCCTCGGGATCGCCGCGGAGGCCACCTACCAGAGCGGCGACTACACCGGGGCCGAGCGGCTGGCCCGCGCCGGGCTCGACCGGGCCGCCGACGACACCGCACGGGCGTACTGCCTGATGCCGCTGTCGGTGGCCGCGCTCGCCCGCGGTGCCCACGCCGAGGCCGTCGAGCACTCGGTGGCCGCGGCCGCGATCGGGCCGCGGGCCTGCGAGAGCTTCGGGGTCGCCGCGCTCGCCACCGCCTACGCCGGCGACCTCGGCCACGCGGGGGTGCTGAACGAGCGCGCGCTCTCGCACGCGCAGTCACCGATGCTGCGCTCCTGGGTCTGCTACGTGGCCGGCGAGATCGAGAACCTGGCCGGGGACCGGGAGCGGGCCGAGGAGCACTACCGCCGGGCGCTCGACCTGGCCCGCCGGTCCGGGGCGACCTTCCTGATCGGGGTGGCGACCGTCGGCCTGCTGACCGTGCTCGCCGACGCCGGGCGCACCCACGACGCCCTGCGCGGCTACCGCGACGTGATCGACTACTTCGCCCGCACCGGCAACTGGACCCACCTCTGGGCCACCCTGCGCGACCTGGCGGTCCTGCTGCGCAGGCTCGGCGACGACGACACCGCGGCGGTACTCGTCGCGGGCGCCGCCGCGGCCCCGGACGCCCCGGCCGACGACCGCGGGATCGCCGGCCCGGACGTGACGGCGCCGGGCCGGGCCGAGGTGCTGACGGCGGCCCGGCGGGCGATCGAGCGCAACCTCAGCCGGGCGTGACGGCCACCCCGTCGACCAGCGGGTGCTGCGCCCGCTCGACGTAGGCCTCCCGGCTCACCCACGCGGTGTAGGTGTCGCGGCCCATCGCTGCGATCAGCCCGGCGGTCTGGGTCTCCTGCGCGGCCAGCGCCTCGACCTTGCGGTCGGTGGTCACCGGGTCGAGCACGACGTCGACCGCGAGCCGATCGGCCGGCGTGGTGACCGGGTATCCGGGCAGGTAGACCCCGAAGCGGTCGTCCACGTCGGCCCACTCCCAGGCGAACGACGGCGGGACGGCCGCGTACAGCAGCCGCGCGCCGGCCGGCGCCGCCTCGTCGAATGCCGCGGTCGTCCACGCCGACACCGCCCGGTGGTCGGGGTGGCCGGTGACGCCGTCCGGCCCGAAGGTCAGCACGGTGTCCGGGCGGACCCGGTCGATCAGCTCGGCCAGCGTGCCCACCGGCTCGGCCGGGTCCACCCCGGCGCAGCCGCCGTCGGCGTAGCGGAGCCAGCGGTGCTCGGTGACCCCGAGGACCCGCAGGCAGCGGGCCAGCTCGCCGGTGCGCTGGACGGACAGCAGGTGCGGCGGCCAGGTGAACGGGTCGGCGGTGCCGAGCTCGCCGCGGGTGGCGGTCATGCACACCACGCGCGAGCCGGCGTCGCGGGCCAGGGCCATCAGCCCGCCGGACAGGTAGGCCTCGTCGTCGGGATGCGCCCAGACGCCCAGGACGGTGCCCAGCGCGGCGATCTCGGAGGTGGAGGTGAGCATGGTCGTTCCCTTCGGTGCAGGATCGACCCGATGGTGGGGGTGCGCGGTCTCACCGCGCTGTCCGCTCGCTGACACGGCGACAACGGTGGTGACGCGATCGGCCGCCGGGACCGTCAGCGCAGGATCCCCTCGTGCAGCGCCCGCAGGACCGCCCTGGTGCGATCCCGGGCACCGAGCTTGGACAGGATCGACGAGACGTGGTTCTTCACCGTGCCCTCGGCCAGGAACAGCGCCGCGGAGATCTCGCGGTTGCTGCACCCCTCGGCCACGAGTCGCAACACCTCCTGCTCGCGCTCGGTGAGGTCCGGCACCGGCCCGGCACCGGCACCGACCGGTGACGGTCCCGAGCGGATCGCCCGCAGCAGCCGGTCGGTGATCGACGGGGCGATGAGGGTGCCGCCCGCGGCGAGGGTGTGCACCGCGCGGGTCAGCTGCTCCAGCGTCACGTCCTTGAGCAGGTAGCCGCGCGCCCCGGCGTGCAGGGCGGCGAGCACGAGGGCGTCGTCGTCGAAGGTGGTCAGCACGAGCACCGGGACCTCGATGCCGCGCTCGCGCAACCGGTGCAACGTCCAGATGCCGTCGAAGCGGGGCATCCGCAGGTCGAGCAGCACCACGTCGGGCGCGGCCGCGGCGACCACGTCCAGCGCGACCCGCCCGTCGTCGGCCTCGCCGGCCACCTCGACCCCGGCCACCTCGAGCAGGCTGCAGATCCCCCGGCGGACCAGGGTCTGGTCGTCGACCACCACCACCCGGGTCACGGTGCCGGCACCCGCGCGCTCACCCGGAACCCCGCGCTCCCGTCGAAGGTCACCGCACCGCCGAGCGCCTCGAACCGCTCCCGCAGCCCGCGCAGCCCGTTGCCGAGCACCGGTTCGGCGCTGCCGCAGCCGTCGTCCACCGCGGTCAGGACGGTGCCCTCCCCGTCGGCGCACACCTCGATCCACAGCTCCCGGGCGTCGGCGTGCCGGATCGTGTTGGTGACGATCTCCTGCACGGCCCGCACGAGCGCCGCGGTCTCCACCTCACCGACCCGAACCCCGGCGTCCACGTCGATCGAGACCTCGAGCCCGGGCAGGTCCCGCACCACCCGGCGCAGCATGTCGGTGAGGTCCGACGGCTCGGTGCGCAGCTCGCCGACCGTGGCGCGCACGTCCGCCAACAGCTCCCGAGCGACCAGGTTCGCCCGTTCCACGTGCTCGCGGGCCCGGTCGGCCTCCTGGTGGCGGGCGGCCTCCAGTTCCAGGGCCAGGACCGTGAGCTGGTGCCCGATGAGGTCGTGCAGCTCGCGGGAGATCCGCAGCCGCTCCGCGGTGCGGGTCGACTCGGCCAGCAGGACCGCCGCCGACTGCAGCTCGACGTGCGCCTGGGCCAGCTCGCGGCGCATCCGCTGCTCACGCAGCAGCGCTACCGTGCTCAGCACGGTGGCCAGCTGGATCAGCAGGTAGAAGCCGGTCCAGATCAGGGTCTCGGCGCCGGGACCGACCCGGTCGACCGTGTCCAGGGCGAGGACGGCGGTGTTCAGCCCGACGACGGCGAACCCGACCCGCAGCGGTACGACGTAGACGCTCACCGCGGCGGTGACGACCAGCAGGACCGGCAGCAGGCCGGGCTCCGCCGCGGTCGACACCACCGCCCAGGACAGCACGACCGCGGCACCGAGGGCCACGTACCTGCGCCTGGACGGCCGGTCGCCGGCGCCGGCGACCAGCAGCGCCACGATGAGCGCGGCGAACAGCGCGATCCACCAGCCCCGCGGGATCGTGGTCGGCGCGGCCCCGAACAGGACCGGTCCGGCCAGCGCGACCGACACGACGAGCATCGCCAGGCCGGACCACACCTCGGGGTCCCATCGCCGCATGTCTGCACTCTAGGAGCGCGGCACCCGTCCCCACCGGTGCCGGAAGTCACGGCCCGCATCCCGGACGATCGGCACGGGCGCCCGGCCGCGCCGGCCGCCTAGCTTCGGGCCCCGTGAGAACCACAGCACCAGCGGTCCTGGTGGAAAACCTCCGCAAGCGGTACGGCGGCACCGTCGCGGTCGACGACATCAGCCTCCGGGTCGACCCCGGCGAGGTGTTCGGCGTCCTGGGCACGAACGGCGCCGGCAAGACCACCACGGTCGAGATGATCGCCGGGCTGCGCTCGCCCGACCGCGGCCGGGTCGGCGTCCTGGGCCTCGACCCGCGACGCGACCGGGCCCGGGTCCGCCAGGTGCTCGGGGTCCAGTTGCAGCAGGCGACCCTGCACGGCGCGTTGACCGTGGCCGAGCTGGTCGCGCTCTACCGCAGCTTCTACCCCGACCCCCGGCCCGCCGCGGAGCTGCTCGACCTGGTCGGGCTGGCCGACCAGCGCGGCGTCCGGTTCGAGGCGCTCTCCGGCGGTCAGCAGCAGCGGCTGTCCATCGCCCTCGCGCTCGCCGGGCGGCCCCGGGTGGTGATCCTCGACGAGCTCACCACCGGTCTCGACCCGCGGGCCCGGCGCCGGATGTGGACCTCGATCGAGCGGCTGCGCGCCGAGGACGTCACCGTCGTCCTGGTGAGCCACTCGATGGCGGAGGTCGAGCGGCTCTGCGATCGCGTCGCGCTCCTCGACTCCGGTCGCGTGATCGCCCTGGGCACGCCCGCCGAGCTGGTCGCCCAGGCCGGGTCCGACGACCTCGACGACGCGTTCGTCGCACTCACCGGGCAGGAGGCCGAGGACGGATGAGCACGCTGATCGAGGCACGCCGCCCGGGCCCGCGGTCCTGGCTGATGCTGATCCGGTGCGAGGCGAAGATGGTCGTGCGCGACACCGCCGGCCTCATCGTCCCGATCGGTCTGCCGCTGCTGATCCTGGTGATGAGCGCCGGGTCGGCCGCCGACGCGACGCTGCCCGGCGGCCGCACCGCCCTGGAGGTCTTCGTCCTCCCGCTGGTGCTGACGATCGTCGTGGCGAGCATCGGCGTCATCAACATGCCCAGCTTCCTGGCCTACTACCGCCGGACCGGGATCCTGCGCCGGCTCGCGGTCACCCCGGCCTCCCCGGCCATGGTGCTCGTCGCCCAGGTCGTCGTGAGCGTGGTCCAGGCGGCCATCGGGGTCACCGCGGCCCTCGCCGTGGCGGTGCTGGGGTTCGGCGCCGCGCTCCCCGACGACCCGGGCGCCGCCCTCGGCGTCTTCGCCCTGGCGATGGCCGCGCTGTACGCCGTGGGCATGGTCGTCGCGGCGACCGCGCCGACCCCCAACTCGGCGGTGGCGATCGGCCTGATCGCCTTCTTCGCCCTCGGCGCGCTCGGCGGCCTGTTCGGCGGGCGCGACTCCCTCCCCGACGCGCTGGCGGCCGTCGGGGAGCGGCTGCCGTTCGGTGCCGCGGTCGAGGCGCTGTCCGCGGTCTGGGCCGGCGCCGCCGTCCAGCCGACCCACCTGGTGAGCCTCGGGATCACCACCGTCGTCGGTGTGGCGGTCGCGGCGGCTCTCTTCCGGTGGCAATGACCGTGATCGGTGCCGTCGCCGCGGTGGCCTTCGTGCTCGTGTTCACCGTCGACGGGTGGACCCGGCCCGGCTACGACCCCGTCCGCCAGCCGGTGAGCGCGCTGGCGGGCGGGCCCCGGGGCCGGATCCAGACCACGAACTTCGTGGCCTGCGGTGCCGGGATCTGCGTCGGCGCCCTCGGCCTGGCGGGCCTGTCCTGGCCGCTCGCCGCCGCGGTCGCGGTCTTCGGGGCGGCGCTGGTCGCCTCGGGCGCCTTCCCCATGGACGCCATGCGCGGCTACCCTCCCGGCACCCCCGACACCACCCCCGACAGCTACTCGCGCCGGCACCACCTCCACGACCAGGCCGGGTTGGTCGTCTTCCTCGCGCTGCCGACCGCCGCCGCACTCGCCGCGCTGACGCCCGCGCTCGACGGGCCGATGCGGGTGTACTCGGCGGTGACCGCGGCGGTGTTCCTCGCCCTGCTCGGCGCCTTCAGCCGCGCCTGGGAGGGCGACTCGCGCTACGCCGGGCTGTGGCAGCGGCTCACGATCGTCCTCGGCTGGACGTGGCTGGCCGTGCTGTTCGTCGTCGTCGGCTGAGTGATCTGTGCTCAGACGACCGCCGAGACCGACCCGACCGGGACGCCGTGCCCGAGCACCGGCGGGTCGCCCAGCTCCACCCGGGCGCCCAGCCGGCGCAGCAGCGCGACCATCACCGGCTGCCGGGCTCGGCCCGCGCCGTCGGAGATCTTCAGGGCCGCCGCGGACCCGTCGGGCAGCGCCGCCGCGTAGACCCCCTCCGCCCCGTCCTTGGCGATCAGGCCGGGGACGGCGCGGATCAGCCCGGTCACGTCGCGCCCGGTCCCGCCGAGGTGCTCGGGGTGCTCGCGGGCGGCCGCGGCGACCACGCCCTCCGCGGTGTCCGGCGCCGCGCGGGCCAGCAGCCCGTACGCCCGCGCCAGGCCGGTCAGGCTGATCGCGAACGCCGGGGCACCGCAGCCGTCGACGGCGGCGGCCGTGACGGGCTCATCGGCCAGCTCCTCGATCGTCTTCGCCACCAGCGACTGCAGCGGGTGGTCCGGGTCGAGGTAGGACTCGACAGGCCACCCGTTCACCGCGCAGGTCAGCAGCATGGCCGCGTGCTTGCCCGAGCAGTTCTGGGCGAGCCGGTCGGCCACCCGGCCGGCACACTGCCAGCGCACCCGCTCCCCGGCGTCGAGCGGCAGGTCCGGGGTGTTGCGCAGGTCGGCGGGGCCGAACCCGCCGACCCGCAGGATCTGCTCGACCCCGGCGCGGTGGAAGGGCTCGCCGGAGTGGCTGGCCATCGCCAGGGCCAGCAACGGACCCGGCAGCTCCAGCCCGGCCCGCAGCATCGCCAGCAGTTGCAGCGGTTTCACCGACGACCGCGGCAGCATCGGCACCCCCGGGTCGCCCGCCGCCACCACGGCGGCCCCCGACGGGTCGAGGGCCACCGCCGAGCCGTGGTGCACGCCCTCCAGGAAGCCGGACCGGGTCACGTGGGCGAGCGGGGCGGCGGGCACGGCCCGATGCTAGGCAGCGCGCCGCGCCCCCGCCGGTGGCTCGTGACGACGGGCACGCCCGATCGACCGGGTATTACGACCATCGGCTGACCGTGCTGCTCGACGCCGTCGCCGACATCGAGGTGGTGGGCGAGGCCGCGGACGGCGACCAGGCCGTCCGGGTCGCCGCCGGGACGCGGCCCGACGTCGTGCTCATGGACCTGTCGATGCCGGGCACCGACGGCGTCACCGCCACCCGGCGGCTGCTCGCCGAGCACCCGGACCTGCAGGTCCTGGTGCTCACCTCGTTCTCCGACCGGGCCCGGGTCGGCGACGCGCTGGACGCCGGGGCCACCGGCTACCTGCTCAAGGACACCCCGCCGGCCGACGTGGTGTCCGGGATCCGGGCCGCCGCGCGGCGGGAGTCCCCGCTGGACCCGCGGATCGCCCGCGCGCTGCTGGAGGACCGCCCGCCGACCCCGCGCAGCCTGCTCGGCCCCCGGGAGACCGAGGTGCTGCAGCTGGTCGCCCGCGGGATGGCCAACAAGCAGATCGCCCGCACCCTGGGGATCCGGAGAGCACCGTCAAGGTGCACCTCGGCAACGTGTTCCGGCGCATCGGCGTGCAGGACCGGACCTCCGCGGCGCTCTGGGCGCGCACCAACCTGACCGCCGACTGACCGCGTCGACGACCGCCGGGCACCGGCAGGGGCGACGAGTAGTACGACCATCGGCCGGCCCGCCGGGGTGAGTGCCGGGGACCCGCCGCGCGTGCTCCTCAACGTCGGTACTTGGTCGAGGTGAGGAGAGACGATGCGCGTTCGGACTCGGGTGCTGGGTGCGGTGGCGGCGTCGGCGGCCGTGGCGGTGGTCGGGATCGCGGTGCTCGGCCTGCCCGCCGCCCCGGTGCCACCGGCCGCGGGGAGCACGGTCATCGCGCTGACGGGCTCGGACGACGGGGACGACGAGAGCACCGGCCGCACCGCCGACGGGCTCGCGTTCGAGCTGGAGATCGATCCGGAGCTGGACGCCGAGTTCGGGCCGCGCCCGGTGAACGCGGTGCGGGCCGCCGAGATCGCGGTCGCCGAGTTCGGCGGCCGGGTCGTCGCGGCCGAGCTGGACGAGGAGGGCGGCCGGCCGATCTGGGAGATCGAGCTGGCCGGAGCGGCGGTCGGCGAGATCGACGTGGACGCGATCGACGGTCGCATCCGCTGACCGCGGCCCGCCCCGGGACCGCCGGGCGGGGCGTCGCAGCGCCTCGTGCGTCGCGCAGACCCGATGGTGTCCTCGCAGCGCGCCGGCGGGCTGCGAGGGCACCACACGGTCCGCGCGAACGACCGCGGCACCCGGGTCAGCGCTCCCAGGTGTGCACGGGCTCGTTGCTGTGCATCTGCGGGATGTAGCGCTCCAGCATCCGGCGCAGGGCCGCGGTGCGGTCGACACCGGCCTCCTGGAGGTCGTGCACGCAGGTGACCTGCCACGCGGCGCCGTTCACCCCGCTCGTGCAGCGGGCCTCGATGATGCCGAGCAGCCGCTCGCGCTCGCCCGCGTCGACCCCCCACGCCGCCAGACCCGCGTGCGCGAGCGGCAGCAGCCGGCGCAGCACCAGCTCGGCGGCGGGCACCGGGCCCAGGCCGGGCCAGTACAGCGTGGCGTCGAGACCGTGGCGGGCGCCGGTGTGCAGGTTCTCCTCGGCCGCGGAGAACGACATCTGCGACCAGATCGGCCGCTCCTGCTCGGCCAGCGCGCGGACCAGCCCGTAGTAGAACGCCGCGTTGGCCATGGCGTCGACGACCGTCGGGCCGGCCGGCAGCACGCGGTTCTCCACGCGCAGGTGCGGACGCCCGTCGACGACGGCGTAGATCGGCCGGTTCCAGCGGTAGATCGTGCCGTTGTGCAGCGACAGCTCGGCCAGCGCGGGTACCCCGCCGCGCTCCAGCTCGGCCGCCGGGTCCTCGTCCTCGCAGATGGGCAGCAGGGCGGGGAAGAACCGGGCGTTCTCCTCGAACAGGTCGAACACCGAGGTCACCCAGCGCTCGCCGAACCACACCCTGGGGCGGACCCCCTGCTCCTTGAGCTCCACGGGACGGGTGTCGGTGGCCTGCTCGAACAGCGGGATGCGGGTCTCGCGCCACAGCTCCTTGCCGAACAGGAACGGGGAGTTCGCGCCCACCGCGAGCTGCACGCCGGCGATCGCCTGCGCCGCGTTCCAGTAGTGCGCGAACTGCGCCGGGCTGACCTGCAGGTGCAGCTGGAAGCTCGTGCAGGCGGACTCCGGGATGATCGAGTCGGCGTAGGTGCTCAGCCGCTCGACGCCGTCGATGCTCAGCGCGATGTCCTCGCCGCGGGCGGCGAAGATCTGGTCGTTGAGCGCGGCGTAGCGCGGGTTGCGGCTCATCGCGTCGATGCGCACGTGCCGGGCCATCAGCGTCGGCAGGATCCCGATCATCACCAGGCGCGCCCCGCCGGTCCGGGCGCTCTCGTCGGCGGAGTTCAGGCTCGCCCGCACGGACTGCTCGAACCCGGCCGCGCCGGTGCCGCCGATCTCCCGCGGCGGGACGTTGATCTCGACGTTGAACCGGCCCATCTCGGTCTGGAAGTCCGGGTCGGCGACCAGCTCCAGCACCCGGTCGTTGACGTTGGCCGGCTCGCCCCGGTCGTCGACCAGGTTGAGCTCGATCTCCATGCCGGTCAGCGGCCGGTCGAAGTCGAACTGCGACTCGGCCAGCATCTGGGTCAGGACGTCGAGACAGCTCCGGAGCTTGTCGCGGAACCGCTTGCGGTCCTCCCGGCTGAACACCACGTGCTCGACATCGCGGCCCATCTCGCGTCCCTCCGGTGGTCGGGCTACCCGACGGCCCACATCGTCGGGGAGTCCGGGGGCGGCGTCCATCCGGGGCAGGCCCGGTGCGCGGAGCGTCAGCCGGACCCGGCTACCGACCGGCTGTGGACAGACCGGCCACGAACGCGCTCGTGGCCGCGACGATCTGCCGCTGCGCGTCGGCCCGGCCGATCCCGGGGGTCCCGTCCCCGGCCTGCGGCCCGTAGTCGCCGAAGAAGGCGTGCACCGCGCCCGGGACCACGGTGAATGCGGTCCCGGGCGGCAGCTGCGCCCGGGACGCGGCCACCTCGGCCGGCGTGCTCAGCGCGTCCCGGTCGCCGGAGACCGACGCCGCGGCGAGCGGCGCGGCGGAGAGGTCCCGAGCCGGGTAGGAGGCCCAGAAGAACACGCCCCGCACCCGCTGGTCGCCGGACGCGGCCCGGCCGGCGGCCGCGACCCCGCCGAGCGAGTGCCCGCCGACCGCCCACCCGGCCACCTCGGGATGGGTGTCGAGCACCGCGTCCGCGGTGGAGAGCAGGGCCAGGCCGAACGGGGGCTTGACGACCACGACGAGGTGCCCGCGCTCGGCGAGCGGGCGCAGCAGGGCGAGGTAGGCGCGCGGGTCGACCAGGGCCCCCGGGTAGAAGACCACCCCCACGTCCCCCGGGCCGCCGTGCGGCCGCAGCTCCCAGGTGGTCGGCCCGTCGACGACGTCGACCGTTGGCGAGGACGCGGCAGCCCGGACCGCGACGGGCTCGGCGGCGTACGGGCGCAGCCAGACGGCGCCCGCCAGCGTGAGGACCACCAGGAGACCTCCGGTCGCGCGACGCACCGTCCGCCACCGCCCGGTGGGGCGCGGGCGCCGGGCCCGCACCACCAGGAGCACGCCCACCAGCACCAGCACCGCGAGCAGGACCGGGTAGGCGGGATGGCCGGCGACCAGCGCGGACCACCGGGTGACGGCCACCCACCCGGGCACCAGCAGGCACGCCGCGCCCAGGCCCGCGCGCACCACGGC
>JASLAP010000592.1 GCA_030147065.1 Pseudonocardia sp.
GTGAGTTTCATGGCTATGGCCATGAAACTCACGCGCGACCTACTTGTGGAAGACCTCGCGTTCCCAGGACTCGCGGCTGGTGAGGTCGGGCAGCGCGGCGCGGTAGCGGCGGCGCAGCTCCGGCCAGGCCCGGCCGACGTCGCGGAGCTGGCGGACCGACTGCGCCAGCATGCTGCGGAACAGCTGCGGGTCGCGGCGGCGGAAGGTGACGCCGCGGCCGTCCGGGGTGGACACCGTGGCCGAGTCCAGCCGGGACAGCACGAACCACTGCGCCTGCCGGGACGGCACGTTGCGCTGCGGGACGGCCTGGAACGCCGGGTCGGGGCTGCGCAGGTTGTGCACCACGCTGCGGGCCAGGCCCTTGGCGATGGCCACCTTGCCGGTCGGCGGCTCCGGGAACATCTGGGCGGCCAGCGCGTCCAGCTCCGACAGCGGCACCTGGGTCGCCGAGTCCAGCGGGCGGCCGTCATCGTACTCGGCGCGCAGCGCCCGGATCTCCCCGAGCACCGTGGCCAGGTTGGCGAACAGCGCCTCCGGGCCGGCCAGGAAGTCGCGCAGCGCCTTGGCCTGCAGCGCGACCGCCGAGTACTCCATCAGCATCAGGTGCCGCAGGGTGCGCTTGACGGTGTCGCGCAGCAGCGCCTTCGGGTTGTCCGGGCCGTGCAGCGCGGCCGCGACGAACCGGTTGCGGTAGTGGAAGTAGGCCTGCCAGTCGCTGGTGTCGTCCTTCTCCATGAACGACATGTGCCAGATGGCGATGCCCGGCACGGTGGCCGTGCGGTAGCCGCGGGAGCGGGCGCGCAGGCCGTACTCGGCGTCGTCCCACTTGATGAACAGCGGCAGCGGCAGGCCCAGGTCCTCGGCCACCGCCCGCGGGATCAGGCACATCCACCAGGCGTTGTAGTCGACGTCGGTGCGCCGGTGCAACCACGGCGTCTGGCGCAGCGGGCGCTCGGCCAGGTCGTGGTGCGGCTCGGTGCCCGGGGCGTTGCGCCACAGGAACGCGTTGCGGTCGACGACCTCGCCCATGGTGGACAGCTGCGAGCGCACCTGCAGCGACAGCATCTGCCCGCCGACCAGCATCGGCTCGCGGGAGTACCGGGAGAACGCGACCGCCCGCAGCACCGAGTCCGGTTCCAGCAGGATGTCGTCGTCCATGAACAGGACCTGCTCGCAGTCGGTCGACCCGAGCGCCTCGTACATCACCCGCGCGTACCCGCCCGACCCGCCGAGGTTCGGCTGGTCGATGATCCGCAGCTTGTCGCCGAGCACCGCAGCGGCGGCCTCGAAGCCGGGCTCGTCGCGCACCTTCCTCGTGCCCTGGTCGGCGATCACCACCGCGCTGACGGTGGCCATCACCAGCGGCTCCTCGCCGATCGCGGTCAGCGTGGCCACGCAGTCGGCCGGCCGGTTGAACGTCGGCATGCCGATGGTGACCGCGGCCCGGCCGGTCGGCGCCGTGGTGGCGTACCAGCCGCCGGCGTGCAGGACCAGGTCGTCGCTGTCGGTGGTGAGGTCGAACCAGTACCAGCCGCCGTCCTCGAAGGGCCGCAGGTCCAGCGTGATCCCCACCTGGCGGCGGTCACCGCCGAGGACCTCGCCGCAGACGAAGATGTGCGAGCCGTCGGCCTTGGTCCGGTAGACGTCGACCCGGCCGCGGCCCTCCAGGTCCAGCCGCAGCTCGACCTCGGTCAGCCGCGACCAGCGCCGCCAGTACCCGGCGGCGAAGGCGTTGAAGTACGCCCCGAACGACACCTCGCTCTGCGCGGCGATCGACGCCGTGGTGCGCGAGGTCGGCAGCAGCTTGCGGGCGCTGGTCGCCGAGCCGGCCAGGTGCACCGGGGCGACCGGCTTGCCGTAGGGGTCGCCGGGGGCGGTGGTCAGCCGGATCCCGGTGCGCTCGTCCATGTAGAGCGAGCGCACGCTCATCGGGTCGCCGGTGCGGGGCAGGATGACCCGCTGCAGCAGGGAGCCGATCGGGTCGGTCCGGTCGGTCACCGGCTGGTCCAGCTCAGCGATCTGCGTCATGGGCGGAGCTCAGTCCTCGGTCGACTCGGTGCCGGCCAGCGCGCGGCCGTCGGTGAAGTACGGGGCGATCCGGTTGTCGAACACGGTCAGCGCCGACCCGATCGCCATGTGCATGTCGAGGTACTTGTAGGTGCCCAGCCGGCCGCCGAACAGCACGTTGTTGTTGGCGGTCTCCTTGCGGGCCAGCTCCCGGTAGCGGGTCAGCTTGGCGCGGTCCTCGGGGGTGCCCACCGGGTAGTACGGCTCGTCGCCGGACTCGGCGAACCGCGAGTACTCCCGCACGATGACGGTCTTGTCCTTGGGGTAGTCCCGCTCCGGGTGGAAGTGCCGGAACTCGTGGATCCGGGTGAAGGGGACGTCCTCGTCGTTGTAGTTCATCACCGCGGTGCCCTGGAAGTCGCCGGTGTCGTGCAGGACCTCCTGCTCGAAGTCCAGCGTGCGCCAGCTCAGCTCGCCCTCGGAGTTGCCGAAGTAGCGGTCCAGCGGGCCGGTGTAGACCGTCGGGGTGCCGGCCGGGATGGCGTCGCGGACGTCGAAGTAGTCGACGTCCAGGCGCACCTCGATGCCCGGGTGGTCGGCCATCTTCTGCAGCCAGGCGGTGTACCCGTCGACGGGCAGGCCCTCGTAGGTGTCGTTGAAGTACCGGTTGTTGAACGTGTAGCGGACCGGCAGCCGGGTGATGATGGCCGCGTCCAGCTCGGTCGGGTCGGTCTGCCACTGCTTGGCGGTGTAGCCCTTCACGAACGCCTCGTAGAGCGGGCGCCCGACCAGCGAGATCGCCTTCTCCTCGAGGTTCTTCGCGTCCCTGGTGTCGATCTCGCCGGCCTGCTCGGCGATCAGCGCGCGGGCCTCGTCGGGGGTGTACGACCGGCCGAAGAACTGGTTGATCAGGGCCAGGTTCATCGGGAACGCGTAGACCTGGTCGCCCACCCGGGCGAACACCCGGTGCTGGTAGCCGGTGAACGAGGTGAACCGGTTCACGTACTCCCACACCCGCTCGTTGGAGGTGTGGAACAGGTGCGCGCCGTACCGGTGGACCTCGATCCCGGTCTCCGGCTCGGGCTCGGTGTAGGCGTTGCCGCCGATGTGCGACCGGCGCTCGAGCACCAGCACCCGCTTGCCGAGCTCGGTGGCCGCGCGTTCGGCGATGGTCAGACCGAAGAATCCGGACCCGACGACGATGAGGTCGTAGCCCGCGTAGCCGTCGGTACCGGGGGCGTTCCGTGGCGCACTCACGACGGTCGAGGGTAGCGGCGCCGCCCCGGCGGGCGTCGCCCGCCCCGCCCCGCCCTCAGAGGTAGACCGCGGCGGTGAGCGTCCCGATCCACAGCAGCGCCAGCACCTGCAGCACCCGGTCGCCGAGGGCGATCTCCTCCGGTTCGCCGCCGTTGCCGCCGTCCACGTCGACCGAGTAGCGCAGCACGGCCACCACGAACGGCACGATGGAGATCGCCGACCAGACCGTGTTGTGCTGCTCCTCGCGGATCTCGAACGCCCACAGGCAGTACGTGGTGATCAGCACCGTGGCCGACAGCGCCCAGACGAACCGCAGGTAGGACGCCGAGTAGCTCTCCAGCGACTTGCGGATCTTGGCACCGGTGCGCTCGGCCAGCATCATCTCGGCGTAGCGCTTGCCGGCCACCATGAACAGCGAGCCGAACCCGGCCGAGAGCAGGAACCACTGCGACAGCGGGATCCCGGTGGCCGCGCCGCCGGCCACCGCGCGCAGCAGGAACCCGGAGGCCACGATGCAGATGTCCAGCACCGGCTGGTGCTTGAGCCAGAAGCAGTACGACAGCTGGACCAGGACGTACACCGCGAGCACGATCGCCAGCTCGATGCTGGCCAGCGAGCTGAGCGCGAGCGCCCCGGCGAGCAGCACCACCGCGGCCACCAGCGCCAGCCGGACCGGCACGATGCCGGCCGCGATCGGCCGGTTGCGCTTGGTCGGGTGCGCGCGGTCGGCTGCGACGTCGTTGGCGTCGTTGACCAGGTAGATCCCGGACGCGGCGAGCGAGAACGCGGCGAACGCGATCAGCAGGTCGACCGCGATGCCGGGCATGAACAGGTCGCCGGCGGCGAACGGCGCGGCCAGCACCAGGACGTTCTTCACCCACTGGCGCGGGCGCATCGTGCGCAGCACGCCGCGGGCCGTGCGGAGCGGGCCGGGCGGGCCGCCGGCCGGTTCCGGGCCGGCCGGCCCGGACGGAGGACCCGCCTGGTCGGGGGTGGTGTCCACGACGTCCGCGCCCGCCGCGTCGGCGGGCTCCGGCGCGGTCTCCTCGCGCCGGGCCCCAGCGGTCGTGGGAGTACTGCCGTCGGCCGCTCCGTCAGCCGTTCCCACGGCAGTCGCAGCGGGACCGCCGGCCGGCCGGTCGACGGTGCCGGCAGGCCCGCCTCCGGTCGGCTCGGTGGTCGCATCCGCGGCGGTGTCGGCGGTGTCGGCCGGCCTGCTGCCGGTCGGTCCCGCGGTCGCACCCGCGGTGGTCGCGGCGGCACCGTCGACGGTGCCGGTCGGCTCGGCGGCGGCCGGCTTCGCGGCGCTCTTCCGCGCCGGCTTGCCGACGGTCGGGGTCTTCCGGCCGGTGCCGCCGCCGGTCCCGGTGCCGTTCGCCCCGTTCGGTGCGGCGTCGTCCGGGGTGTTCGTCCCGGCCGGGGTGGCCGCCGAGGTGGAGGAGTTGGTGCTGGTCATCGCCGTTCCTTCCGGCTGCGGATGCGCCGGGTCAGCAGGCCGACCGCCGCGCCCAGCGCGGATCCGGCCAGCACGTCGGTGGGGTAGTGCACGCCGAGCACCAGCCGGGACACCGCCATCGGCGGCACCACCGCGGCGAGCAGCCGCGGCCGGCCCAGCAGCGGGCCGAGCAGCACCGCGGCGGCGGTGGTGGAGGTGGCGTGCGCGGACGGGAAACTGAGCTTGCTGGGCGTGCCGACCTGCACGAGCACCCGCTCGTCGGCCGGGCGCGGCCGGCGCACCACGCGCTTGATCCCGATCGAGGCCCCGTGCGCCAGGGCGACGCCGGCGGTCGCGGTCAGCCACTCCCGGCGCCGGGTGCGGTCGAGCAGCGCGCCCGCGGTGCCGATCGCCAGCCAGCCCGCGGCGTGCTCGCCGAACAGCGACATGCCCCTGGCCACCCGGACCACGCCGGGCCCGCCGATCCGGTCCTGGACCGCCTGCAGCAGCCGGACCTCGGCGTCGGCGGGCGGGACGACGATCGGCTCGGGCGCGGTGCCGGGGACGGGGCCCGGGTCGGCGTCGGGAGCCTGCGGGCGGCTCGGGCCGGGGCGGTCGAGGAGCTCGGCCACGGTGGAGGGCCTCCAGTGCGGCGGCGGGCGCACGTGCCCGCGCCGGGATCGGGTGGGGCGGGCAGGGGTGTACCCGCGGTGCGCGCCGATGCTACGCCCGACGCCCGCAGCGGCCCGGGTGTGGTGTACCGCGAGCCCGGTGGCCAGGTCAGAACCAGCGTTCCAGGATCAGCGCCAGGCCGTCCTCGCCGTTGGTCGCGGTGACCTCGTCGGCCACGTCGAGCAGCGCCGGGTGCGCGTTGCCCATCGCCACCCCGTGCCCGGCCCAGCGCAGCATCTCCAGGTCGTTGGGCATGTCGCCGAACGCGACGACGTCGGCCGCGGTGACCCCGAACCGCCCGGCCACCTCGGCCAGCCCGGTCGCCTTGGTCACCCCGGGCGGGGACATCTCGACCAGGCCGCGGGGGTGCGAGAACGTCAGGTCGGCCAGCTGCCCGACGAGCGGTTCGAGTGCGGCCACCATGGCGTCGCTGGACAGCCCGGCGTTGCGCACCAGCATCTTCACCGCCGGGCGGGTGAGCAGGTCCGACCGCGAGGAGACCTCGTTGTCGGCGTCCGGCCAGGCGTGCCGGTAGGCGGGTTCGGCGACGAACGGCGCCCCGGCGGAGGTCGAAGCGGTCGCCACCCGCTCGACGGCCAGCCCGCTGTCGGGCAGCACCTCGCCGATGGCGGTGGCCAGCTCGGCCAGCTCGTCGGGCGAGAACGTGCGGGCCCACACCACCCGGTCGTCGACGCCGTCGTAGAGCACACCGCCGTTGGCGCACACGGCCAGCCGGGCCACCGACAGCTCGGCGAGCACCGGCGGGATCCACCGCGGCGGCCGCCCGGTGACCAGCACGAACCCCACCCCGGCGGCGACCAGCCGGCTGATCGCGGCGACCGCCCGGGCCGGCACCCGGTCGTCCGGACCGAGCAGGGTCCCGTCCACGTCCGTGGCGACCAACCGAGGAGCCTGCACGTCGCCAGCGTACGTACCCACCCGTCGAGAACGAAGTCGTCGTGATCAACAGGGCCGGTCGGTCACGAGGACGTCGTTCTCCCCCGGTCAGGGGCGAGCTCGGCGCGCAGGCGGGCGACCGCGCCGACGATCGTCTCGGCGTACCCGCCGGGGGGCAGGGCAGGCAGCGCGGCCTCGGCGCGGTCCAGGTGGTGCAGCGCCTCGGCGCGGTCGCCCAGCGTCGCGTGGTCGGCGGCCAGATTGAGGTGCAGCGACGGGAGGAACCCGCGCACCGCCAGCGAGGCGTGGTACTCCCGGGCCCGCTCGTCGGTGAGGCCGTCGGCGGCGCGCAGGGCGCGGCGGTCCCACTCCAGTTCCTGCGCCGGGTCGTCCTGCAGGTCGGCGAGGAAGTGGGCCAGCGAGACGGCGTGCAGCGGGTCCCCGTCGATCCCGCCGATCTCGTCCCACAGCGCGGTGAGCTCGGCCGCGGCGCCCATCCGGTCGCCCCGGGCGGCGCGCTGCTGGGCGGCACCGATCCGGGCCATCACCGGATCGGTGATCCCCGCCGCGGCGTCGTCGGTCCCGCCGGCGGCCATCACAGCCGGACCGGCATCAGCAGGGAGGTCGACCGGGCCGAGCGGATGACCAGCGGCGTCACCGGGCCGTCCAGGACCAGGTCGAGCTGGCCGGGACCCCCGGCGTCCAGCGCCTGCAGCAGGAACTCCCGGTCCACCCCGATCCCGCCGGAGCCGTCGGTGGTGAGCTCGCCGTCCGCGGTCAGGCCGAGCACCGCCGCCTCGACCCGCCCGCCGTCCGGCTCGCGGGTCACCGTCCGGGTCGGGGCGGTGGCCAGCGCGGCGCGCAGGTCCGGGCCGACCGGGACCGGGAGGCCGTCGGGCCCGGCCGCGAGCAGGCGGCGGTGGTCCGGGTAGGCGTCCGGGAGCAGGTCGCCGTCCACCGCGGCGCCGCCGGACCGGACCTCGATCGACACCGGGTGCAGGGTGATCGCCACCTCGTCGGCGGCGTCCGGGAGCGCGGCGATCCGGTCGGCGAGCGCGGCCGGGACCAGCGCGTCGACCGGTGGACCGGCGCAGGCCAGCAGCGGGACGGGGGCCACGGCCAGCCGGTAGCGGTCGGTCGCGACCAGGGTCAGCTCGCCGTCGGCGACGGCGAACAGCACGCCGCCGAGCACGGGCAGCGCCGGGTCGGCGCCGACGGCGAACCGGACCGCGCGCAGGGCTGCGGCCAGGTCGGCCCGGCGCACCCGGACGGTGGTGGGGGGCACGGGATCCACGGGATCCTCCTCGGTAGCGAGCAGCGAACGGACCGAGGAGAGCTCGCGCCGGGCGTCGGCCAGGCCCTGCTCCAGGCGCCGCAGGTGCGCATCGAGCAGGGCGCCGACCGCGTCCGGGTCCGGCCGGGCGTCGAGCACCCGGCGGATCCCGGCGACCGGCATCCCGACCCGGCGCAGCGCCGCGACCAGCCGCGCGGCGGCCACCTGGCCGGGTGCGTAGTAGCGGTAGCCGGACCGGGGGTCGACGCTGGCCGGGACGAGCACGCCGGCCCGGTCGTAGAACCGCAGCGCGCTCACCGACAGCCCGGACTCCCGGGCCACCCGGCCGATCCCGCGCAGGCTCTCCTCCACATCGCTCACCCTCGACCCTCACCCACGTCGAGGGTCAACCCCGCGCTCCCCCGGTTCAGGAAAGCCACGTTCCTGTACCCAGCGGGCAGCATCGTGGCTTTCCTGAACCCCGGAGGGGTCAGAGGATGGCGACGGCGACGACGAGGCCCAGGGCGACGTGCGCGGCGGCCACCACGAACGCCTGCGGGCGGATCTCCGGGGCGGCCAGCACGGCGCCGATGTCGATCCCGGTCACCCACTCCAGCAGCCGCACCCCGCCGACCTGAGCCACGATCCCGATCAGGCCGAAGACCAGCGACGCGAGCAGGCCCTCCAGCAGCGAGCCGACCGTGGTGTAGATGGCCACCACCACGATGAACGCCATGCTGATCATCCCGGCCGCGGTGACCGCGACGGCGTTGGGCAGCCCGTCGCGGACCATCCGGTTGAGCTTGCCGGGTGTGGTGACGTCGACGGCCCAGAAGCCGAGCAGCATCAGCAGCACGCCGACCACCGCGTAGAGCAGGATCGCGCCGATCCCGCGGCCGATCACCGAGAAGTACCCGGGGTCGAGCTGGGCGAGGATCGTTGGGTCGGACACGGCAACCTCCAGGGGAGCTCCGGGCCGGACGCCCGGCACGGTGAGGGGGTGGTTCGGGTGGGTCAGCGGATCAGGTGCGGGACGAAGGCGGCGCCGTCGTCGGTGACCAGCCCGACGGTCTCCCGGATGCCGAGGCCGGCCGCGGTGTCACCGACGATCCAGGCGCCCAGCGCCGGCCGGAAGCCGTCGAACTCGGGCAGCGGGTCGAACAGCTGGTAGACGTAGCCCTCCTCGCCGTACACGCCGCCGGTCTGGTGCTCCATCCCGGGCGCGACGATGGCGATGTTGGCGCCCTCCCGGCCCAGCCGCGGCTTGCGCACGTACTCGGTGAGCATCCCGGGCTGGTCCAGGTAGGCCGGCAGCAGGTTGGGGTGGCCGGGGTACATCTCCCAGAGCACCGCCAGCAGCGCCTTGTTGCTCAGCAGGGACTTCCACAGCGGTTCGATCCACAGCGTCTCGGGCAGCCCGCGGGCGACGTGCTTGCCGAACTGGTCGGTGAGCACCCACTCCCACGGGTAGAGCTTGAACACCGTGGCCATCGGCGCTTCCTCGAGGTCGACGAAGCGGTCCAGCGCGGCGTCCCAGCCGATGTCCTCGATGGCCAGCCCGACGGTGTCCAGCCCGGCCTCGGCCGCGGTCTCCTGCAGGTAGCCGACGGTGATGTGGTCCTCGCCCGAGGCGTCGGCCGCCGACCAGGTGAAGTAGATGTCGTCGCCGGGCAGCCGGGCCTTGATCTCGGCCCAGCGCTCCACCAGCTTCTCGTGCAGCGAGTTCCACTGGTCGTCGTCGGGGTGCAGGTCCTGCAGCCAGTGCCACTGCAGGATCGAGGCCTCCAGCAGCGTGGTCGGGGTGTCGGCGTTGTACTCCAGCATCTTGGCCGGGCCGCCGCCGTCGTAGCGCAGGTCGAACCGGCCGTAGACGTGCGGGTCGCTGCGCTTCCAGGACGCCGCCACGGCCTCCCAGGACCACTCCGGCAGCGCGAAGTCGCGGTAGCGCTCGGCGGTGACGACGTGGTCGACCGCCTCCAGGCACATCGAGTGCAGCACCTCGACGTCGGCCTCCAGGGAGAGGACCTCGTCCATCGCGAACTCGTAGTGCACCGACTCGTCCCAGTAGTCCCGGTCGGCCCCGCCGGCGCCCCGGCCCGGGGTCCCGTAGACCAGGCCCTGCTCGGTGACCTTCCGCCGCCAGTCCGGCCGCGGCTCCCCCCGGTGTCGCTGCATCGCCGGTCAGCTGCCGCTGCTCGAGCCGCTGCCGCCCACTCCGAGCCCGCCGCGGTTGACCCGGCTGTCCGGCGAGTCCACGCGGCCGCCGGACGAGCCGGACCCCGCGCGGCTCCCGGACGGCACCGGCACGCCACCCGCGCCGCTGGTCAGCACCCGGCCGGACGAGGTCCGCACGGGGGTGCCCTCCTTGGGGGCCATCGAGGTGCCCCCGCTGGCCGGTGCCCCGATGGTGCCGGAGCCGCCGTAGTTGTAGCGGTACTGCCGCCCGCCGACCCCGAGGAAGATCGGGTAGAAGCCGCCGCCGCTGTTGTAGGTGGTGTTGCCCGCCGGGGTGACGCAGTTGGCGTCGTCGACGACGATGTTGGTCTCCTCGTCGACGCACTGGGCCTCGACGGCCTCCTCGGGGGCGGCCATCGTGTAACCCACCGCGATCACCGCCACCACCCCGACGGTGACCCCGGCCCCGACGAGTGTGCGTCTGCGCCTGCGCGCCGACCGCTCCCGGTCCTCGGCCGCGGCCCGTTCGGCCTCCTCCTGGCGCCGCCGGGCCTGTTCGCGGGCCCGCCGCTCGGCGAGGGTAGGCTCACGCGGAGTAGTGGTCTCGTCCTGGAACCGCATGCGGCCGGTCGAGGACCGCTCCTCCTCGTCGTCCGCCACGCGAACCCCCTCACCGCTCACCGATCCGGTCCTGCGGGCGAACCGTACCGGCCGTCGCCGGCCGGGCAAACGCTGACGCTCGCAGCACGCCGACGACCGATGGTCGAGCGGCACCGCCGCCGCGCCCGGGAGTCGCGGCTGGTAACGGCATGATTGCGGCCGTCATGGACCGACTCCTCACCGCACCGCGTCGAGGTCTCGCCGAAGCCGACGCTCCCCCACCCGGCTACCCCGAGATCCCACCCGCGCTCCCCCGGAACCCGGCCGCCCGCGCTCCCCGTCGCTCCCCCGACCAGAGCCCGGCCCGCCGGGTGGTGCTCGGCGTGCTGGTCGGCGCGCTCACCATGCTCGGCGTGGCCAGCATCGACACCTTCGGCGGCGCCACGGTGCCGGTGCTGGGCTCGTTCGCCGCCCTGCCGGCGCCGCCGGCTGGCCCGGAGTTCGTCGAGGTGCCGCCGCCGCCGTCCACCCCGGGGACCTGCCTGACCTGGTCCCGGCCGGACGCCGCGGACACCGCGCTGGTCGACTGCGCGCAGCCGCACCTGTTCGAGCAGGCCGGCTCGATCACGCTGACCGACCAGGTGGCGCTGCCCGACGACCGGCAGATGCGCCAGCTGGTCAACGAGCGCTGCACGCCGGTCGTGCTCACCTACCTCAACGGGAAGTTCGACCCGGTCGGGCGGTACCGGGTGGGGGCGCTCAAGCCCTCGCAGGCCAGGTGGGAGCAGGGCGACCGGGAACTGCGCTGCGGGCTGCAGAGCGCGTCCCGGTCCGGGGCGCTGTACCCGCTGACCGGGCGGGCCGCGGAGAACGACCAGTCCAACGTCCAGGAGCCGGGCACCTGCCTGGGCATCGACGGCCGGACCATCGGCGACCCGGTGGACTGCGCCGGGCCGCACGCGGTGGAGACCGTCGGCATCGTCGACCTGTCCGGGCCGTTCCCGGACGCCTTCCCGCAGGTCGGCGACCAGGACGGATTCCTGCAGGCGGAGTGCGGGCGGATCGCCGGCGAGTACGTCGGCGACCCGGCCGCGATCGCCGCCAAGGGCCTGACCGTCTACTGGGACAACGTCACCGAGGCGTCCTGGGCCGCCGGCAGCCGCCGGGTCAACTGCAACCTGGCCGCGCTGCTGCCCGACCGCAGCGGCTTCGCCCCGGTCACCGGGGCGGCCCGGGGCAGCGTGGTGGTGGGCGGCGAGCCCGCGCCGCCGGCGGTCAACACCCCGGTCGCCGGCGTGCCGGCGCCTCCGGTGACCTCGGCCCCGGCCGCACCCGCGCCCGCGGAGCAGCCGGCCGCACCGCCCACCGACGGGCAGCAGCAGCCGCCCGTCGAGGGTGGCGGTGAACCGCCCGTCGTGCCGGTCCCGGACGCGCCGGTCGAGGGCGGCGAACCCCCGGTGACCGGCGA
>JASLAP010000640.1 GCA_030147065.1 Pseudonocardia sp.
TCGCGCTGAGCGCGGTGGCCACGCCGATCGCCACGCTGTGCAGGTTCGACGCGGTCAGCGGGCCACGCTCGGCCACCACGTCGGCCAGGCTGGGGCCGTCCACGTACTCGACGACCAGGTACGGCAGCTCGTGGTCGTCGAGTACGTGGACGGCCCCAGCCTGGCCGACGTGGTGGCCGAGCGTGGCCCGCTGACCGCGTCGAACCTGCACAGCGTGGCGATCGGCGTGGCCACCGCGCTCAGCGCGATCCACGGCGCCGGCGTCATCCACCGCGACCTCAAGCCGCGCAACGTGCTGCTCGCCCCGGGCAGCCCGAAGGTGATCGACTTCGGCATCGCCCGGGCGATGGAGGCGACCAGTTCGCACACCCGCACCGACCAGATGATCGGCACGGTGGCGTACATGGCGCCGGAGCGGTTCGGGCCGGACGCCGGGGTCACCCTGACGCCGGCCGCGGACATCTTCGCCTGGGGCGCCGTGGTCGGCTACGCGGGGACGGGCCGGACCCCGTTCAGCGCCGACTCGCCGACCGCCACGGCGGCGCGCATCCTCACCCAGCCGCCCGACCTGTCCGGGCTGCCCGGGTCGCTGCGTGACCTGGTCGGGCACGCGCTGGAGAAGGACCCGGCGAACCGGCCCACCGCCCGGGAACTGCTCGACATGCTGGTCACCGGGCCGCACCGGCCGGCCGCCACCACCGCCGCCCTCGCGCACCAGCCAGGGCTGCGGGCCGCCGCCCGCGACGCCCGGGCCGCGGAGGGCCAGTTCGGCGGCCTGACCACCGACGTGCCGGTCGACCCGGACGCGACTGCCCGGGTGGCCGACCCGGCGGCGTTCCGCGGCCCGCCGCTGCGCGGCCCGCTGCCCCGCCGGCGCCGGCTGCTGCCCGCGCTGATGGTGGCGCTGATGCTGCTGCTGGCCGGCGGGGTGACGCTGATCGCCCGCGGTGAGGCGCCGTGGGCGTGGGGCGGTGCGTCGCCGGAACCGGCCGCGCCGTCCGGACCGGTCACGCCGGGGCCGGCCGCCGAGCCGCTGCTGCTGCTCAGCGATCCGCTGGACGGCGACCGGCTCTGGCACGAGTCCAAGGACCTGAAGGAGAAGGCGAGCTGCGCGTTCGACGGGCAGGCGCTGGTGGTGCGCCGGGAGACGCCGGGCTCGTTCCGGTGCAAGGGCCCGCTGGACGCCGCACCCGAGAACCTGCGCACCGAGGTGGCCGTGCGCCTGCTGAGCGAGGGCAGTTGCGCGTCGATCTGGTTCCGCTACACCCCGTACCGGGGCTACCAGGTGCGGTTGTGCGAGTCGGAGATCCTCGTCGGCACGCACAAGGACGCGACCGCCGAGGTGCTCAGGACCTTCCCGCTGCCGGCGGACGCGGTGCGGATCGGCGGCCCGGCCACCCGGATCTCGCTGAGCACCCGGGACGGCCGCCTCGAGGTGGCGCGCGGCGGGGAGCCGGTGGGCAGCGTGCCGCTCACCGACCAGGAGATCGCCGGCGGCCGGGTGCTGCTGGGCATCTTCACCGAGGGCGCCGCCGACGACCACGACCCGCCCTACGGGGTGGCGTTCGACCAGGTCGACCTCTGGAACCTCGGGTGATCAGAAGAACGGCGTGACCGGGCGTTCCTGCGGCCGCCCGTCGATCACCACGTCGACGCGCTCGTCGTAGAAGCACACCACCTTGTACGGGCACCGGGTCACCGTCTCGCTCGCGGTCAGCAGGTCCATCCGCACGTCCTTCGCCGGCAGGTAGTACCGGGTCGGCAGGAACGTCTCGAACAGCAGCACCGGCCGGGTGCTGTTCGCCACCTGCTGCCCGTTGACGAACACCTCGACGCGGCGCGAGCTGCGCAGCGCGTCGACCCGGTGGTTCGGCGGGCGGGCGTGGCAAGACCTGCTCGTCCTCCTCGTACCAGGCCACCACGGTGTAGCCCAGGCGCACCCGCACGCGGCGGGGCGTCGGCTCCACCGACGGCGTCGGAGGCTGGAAGACGTACATCGCTCCGGTCTACGCCCGGACGGGCGTGCGCACACCCGTCCGGACGTGAACCCGATAGAACTAGTCCTTGGTCAGGCCGGCCCGGCGCAGGGCGTCGGCCATCGCACCGCCGCCGAACGAGGCCTGCTGCTGCTGCTTCGGGCGCCCACCCTGCTGCTGCGGACGGCCCTGCTGCTGCGGACGGCCCTGCTGCTGGGGGCGACCCTGTTGCCGGCCGCCCTGCTGCTGGCGGGGCCGGTCGTCACGGGACCGGTCGCGGGGCGGGCGCGGCTCGTCCTGCAGCCGCATGGTCAGCGAGATCCGCTTGCGGGCCTCGTCGACCTCGACCACGCGCACCTTCACCACGTCGCCCGACTTGACCACCTCGCGCGGGTCCTTGACGAACGTGTTCGACAGCGCGGACACGTGCACCAGGCCGTCCTGGTGCACGCCGACGTCGACGAACGCCCCGAACGCGGCCACGTTGGTCACCACGCCCTCCAGCACCATGCCGGGCTTGAGGTCGGCGATCTTCTCCACCCCGTCGGCGAACGTGGCGGTGGTGAACGCCGGCCGCGGGTCGCGCCCCGGCTTCTCCAGTTCGCGCAGGATGTCGGTGACGGTGGGC
>JASLAP010000687.1 GCA_030147065.1 Pseudonocardia sp.
GGTGCACCCCACCCGGCCCACCGCCTTCGACCGGCCCACCGTGCCCAGCCTGCGCGACCTCGACGAACCGGTCGACCTGGCCTACGTGCTCGCCCCGACCCGGGCGGTGGAGAGCGTGCTGGAGGACGCCGCCGCCGCCGGCATCCGCAACGCCATCGTGCTGGCCTCCGGGTACGGCGACGGCGGCGGCGAGCAGGGCCGCGCCGCCGAGCGCCGGCTGGTGGACAAGGCCGTCGAGCTGGACATCACCCTGCTCGGGCCGAACTGCCTGGGCTTCGTCAACGCGGCCGCCTCGGTGGCCCCGTTCGGGCTGGGCATCGTGCCGCCGCTGCGCCGCGGACCGGTCGGCATCGTGCTCCAGAGCGGGGCGCTGACCAGCAACGTGCTCGCCTTCGCCCGCGCCCACCAGGTCGGCATCAGCCTGCTCACCTCGATGGGCAACGAGGCCGTGATCACCACCGCGGACGTCGTGGAGCACCTCGTCGAGGACGACGACACCGAGGTCGTCGGGCTGTTCCTGGAGTCGGTGCGGGACGCGCCGCGGTTCACCCGGCTGGCCGCCCGCGCGCTGGAGCGGGGCAAGCCGATCGTCGCGCTCAAGGTCGGCCGGACCGAGGCCGGGCAGCGCACCGCGCTGGCCCACACCGGCGCGCTGGCCGGCGACGACGCCGTGGTCGACGCGGCGTTCCGGCAGTTCGGGGTGATCCGGGTGAACAGCCTGGAGCAACTGCTGATCACCTCGGGGCTGTTCGCCTCGAAGCAGGTGCCGCGCGGGCGCCGGGTCGGCGTGGTCACCGCGTCCGGCGGGGCGTGCGACATCATCGCCGACCGCAGCACCGACGAGGGCGTGCAGATCGTCGAGTTCGCCGAGTCGACCACGGCCCGGCTCGAGGCCGCGCTGCCGCCGTTCGCGGCCGCGCACAACCCGCTCGACGTCACCGGCATCGTGCTGGCCGAGCGCGGGTCCGCGCAGGCCGGGCTGGGCGACGTGGCGCTGGAGGCGGTGGTCGACGACCCGGGCATCGACTTCGTGCTCAACATGCTGGCCCTGCCCGCGGCCCCGCCGCCGGACCCGACGGTGATCGAGAACCGGTTGGCGCAGATCGCGGCCACCGCCGCCCGCTCGCCGGTGCCGATCGTCAACTTCTCGGCGACCTGCTCGGACCTCTCGCCGTTCGCCCAGGACCTGCTGGACCGCAACGGGCTGCACACGCTGGCCGGCATCGAGTTCGGGCTGACCGCGATCGGCCAGGCGCTGCGTTGGCAGGAGACCCGGGCGCTGGCGCCGACCCCGCCGCCGGACCGGCCTGGACCGGCCCCGGCCGGGCTGCCGGTCGGGCCCTGGTCCGAGGCCCGCTCGCGGGACCTGGTGGCCGCGGCCGGGGTGCCGGTGGTGCCGGCCGAACTGGTCGCCGACGCCGACGCCGCGGTGGCCGCGGCCGAGCGGTTCGGCACCCCGGTGGCGCTGAAGATCTGCTCGGCAGCGATCACCCACAAGTCCGATGTCGGCGGCGTCGCGCTCGGCGTGCAGGGCGCGGACGCGGTGCGCGCGGCCTACCGGAAGGTCCGCGCGGCCGGGGACGGGGTGACCGGCGGTGTCGAAGGAGCCGTCGAGGGCGTGCTGGTCAGCCCGATGCGCGCGCCGGCGACCGAGCTGTTCGTCGGGGTCACCGTGGACCCCTCGTTCGGCCCGGTGCTCGCCGTCGGCCTCGGCGGGGTGTTCATCGAGGTGCTGCACGACGTGGCGCTGCGGCTGCTGCCGGTCGACCCGGCCGCGGTCCGCCGGATGCTCGGCGAGCTGCGCGGGGCCGCGGTGCTGCGGGGCGCGCGGGGAACCCGCCCGGCCGACCTGGACCGGGTGGCCGAGGTGGTCGCCGCGGTGGCGACGGCCGCGGCCGGGCTCGGCCCGGCCCTGCAGACGCTGGAGATCAACCCGCTGCGCGTGGACGGCGACTCGGTCGAGGCGCTCGACGTGCTGGTGGTCACCGAGCACGTCGGCCCCGACAACGCAGAGCACAGCAACCAGAACCCGGACCCGGCCGCGGCCGGGTCCTGACGGAGGGAACGCACATGGAACTCGACCTCGGCCCGGAGGCGGAGGCCTTCCGCACGGAGATCCGGGGCTGGATCGCGGCCAACGCCCCGAAGGGGCTCTCCGATCTGGTCGACTGGACCAGCAGCCCGCTGACCGGCGGCGACCGCGGGGCGTTCGAGGCCGCCGAGCAGTCCGACGAGTACGCGGAGTGGTCGCAGCGGGTGCTCGACGGCGGCTGGATCTGCGCCACCTGGCCGGAGAAGTTCGGCGGGCGCGGGCTGGGCCCGGTGGAGAACGCCATCTACTCCGAGGAGCTGGTGCGGGCCAACCTGCCGCGCATCCGGCGCGGCTTCGGCGAGGGCATGGTCGGCCCGTCGATCATGGTGCACGGCACCGAGGAGCAGCAGCGCTGGTTCCTGCCCCGGATCATCTCCGCCGAGGACGTCTACTGCCAGGGCTTCTCCGAGCCGGGCCAGGGCTCGGACCTGGCCGGGGTGGCCACCCGCGGGGTGGTCGACGGCGACGAGCTGGTGATCACCGGGCAGAAGATCTGGACCTCCGGCTACTACCGGGCGAACATGATCTTCATCATCTGCCGGACGGACCCGGACGCGCCCAAGCACAAGGGCCTGTCCTACG
>JASLAP010000703.1 GCA_030147065.1 Pseudonocardia sp.
GCCGGGCGGAGGACCGGCCGGGTAGCCGGCCGGTCGCGGGGCCGGGCTCGGGACCTGGCCGTAGGCGTGCTGCGGGCCATTGTCGGTCCCGGTGTCGCGGCGGGCGTCGACCGCGCCGCGGGTCAGCCGACCGGCGAGCACGCCGGCCAGGGCCGCGCCGGCCAGGAACGCGCCGGGGCGGCGGCGGGCGAAGGTGCGCACCTCGTCGAGGAGGTCGCCCGGCTCGCGCTGGTCCAGCCAGCCGGCCAGGTCGTCCACCCGGGCGGCGGCCTGGGCAGCCAGGTCGGAGGCCGGGCCGCGGTGCTCGCCACCGGTCATCTCGTGCAGCTCGGCGGCGAGCGAGCGCAGCGTCTCGGTCACCTTCTGCTGGCCGCCGCGGGCCTGCTCGGTCACCTGGCCGCGGGCCTGGTGCAGCAGGTCCTTGGCCTCCCGGCGGGCCTGGTCGGCCACCTGGCCGGCCTGCTCCTTGGCGGTGCCGGCGACCTGGCGACCGGCGTCGGCGGTGGTCGAGCCGAGCTGGCCGGCCTGGTCACGCGCCACCTGGGTGGTGCCGGAGCCGGGGCCGTTCTGGCCGCCGGTGGCCTGCGGTCCGCGGGTCTGGGCAGGGCCAGCGGCGGGCGCCGCCGGCGGGAGTCCGCTCGTGTGCTGGGTCATGCCCCCTGGCTACCCGGTGGGTTGCGGGTCAACCAGTTTCCTGTTCGTGCTGGTCAGGTGGGTGCCACGGCTGTTCCGCCGGTTGATTTCGGGATCGGTGCATCCGGATCCGGGGGTCCGCCGGTAGAGCGGGGGAAGCAACTCCCCACAGTTCTGGAGGAACGATGCGACGCCTCACCACCGCGCTCGGCGGCGGGCTCGCCGCCTGCGCGCTCATCCTGGCCACCGCACCGCTGGCCACCGCCCAGGAGACCGGGCAGGTCCGGGTGGTGCACGGCATCCCCGACACCCCGGTCGACGTCTACGTCGACGGTGAACGCGCGCTGGACGACTTCCAGCCGGGCACCAGCGCGGGCCCGGTCGACCTGCCGGCCGGCAGCCGCGAGGTCGCGATCTTCCCGGCCGACGCCGCCGACGGCTCCGGCGAGCCGCTGCTGTCGGCCACCGCCGACGTTCCCGGCGGGGGAGCGGCCACCCTGGTCGCGCACCTGACCGAGGCCGGCGAGCCCACCGTCACCCCGTTCGCCGACGACCTGTCCGCGGTGCCCGCCGGGCAGGCCCGGCTGGTCGTCCGGCACACCGCCGCCGCCCCCGCGGTGGACGTGCTGGCCGGCGGCGAGGCCGTGATCAGCGGCCTGAGCAACCCGAACGAGGAGGCCCTGGAGGTGCCCGCCGGCACGGTGTCCGCGTCGGTCGCCGCAGCCGGCACCACCGAGCCGGTGATCGGCCCGGCCGACGTGGACCTGGCCGAGGGCACCGCCACCTTCGTGCACGCCATCGGCTCGCTGGAGGCGGGCAACCTGGACCTGGTCGTGGTCTCCGTGGACGGGCTGCACAGCGCACCGTCGGGCGTCCCGTCCGGTGCGCCGTCCGGCGCTCCGTCGGAGTCCGAGGTCCCGGCCTGGCTGGTCGGCGGCGGCATGGTCGCGCTCGTCGGCGGGGCGGCGGTCGCGCTGCGCGCCCGGCGCGTCGGCGCGGACCGCTGAACCGCGCGGCTGCCGCACTGGTCGGCCCGCTGCTGCTCGCCCTCGTGGCGGGCTGCGGCGGGCCGGCCCCGGCCGCCCCGGCCCCGGCCACGGTCCCGGTCGCGGCACCCGCTCCGGCGGCGTCCGCCCCGGTGGCCCCGGTGGCCCCGGTGGCGGGTGCCGCCGACGATGATCGTGTCGCGGCCCCGGCCCGGGTGCGGTTCCCTGGTCTGGACGTCGACGCCGCCGTGGTCGCGGTGGGGGTCGACGACCTCGGTGAGATGGAGGTGCCCGAGGACGTGGCCACCGTCGGTTGGTACCGGTTCGGACCCGGCCCGGGTGCGGGTGCGGGCTCGGCCGTGCTGTCCGGGCACGTCGACGACCGGATCCAGGGTCGCGGCGCGTTCTACCGGCTCAGCGACCTGGAGCCGGGCGACCCCGTCGGGGTCGAGCTGGCCGACGGGACCGCGGTGGACTACCGGGTGACGCTGGTCGAGCGGATCGACAAGGACGAGCTGCCCGTCGACCAGCTGTTCGCCCGTGACGGCGCCCCCCGGCTGACCCTGGTCACCTGCGGCGGCGACTTCGACCGGGACGCCCGCAGCTACCGCGAGAACGTCGTGGTCACCGCCGAGCCGATCGGCGGATGACCCCAGCGCGATGAGCCCAGCCTGATGGACGCCTGATGGACACTGCGGAGCGCGGTCTCGCCGACCGGTTCGTGGCCGGGGACCCGGTCGCGTTGCGGTCGGTCTACGACCGGCACGCCGGCGAGGTGCACGGGTTCGCGCTGCGCTGCCTGCGCGCCCACCACGACGCCGAGGACATCACCCAGCAGGTGTTCGTGAAGGCCTGGCGCGGGCGGTCCACGTTCGACCCGGCCCGTGGGACGATCGGCGCCTGGCTGCAGGGCATCGCCCGCCGCCAGGTGGCCGATCGGCTGGCCGCCCGCACCCGCGACGCCGCGGTGTCGCTGGCGGCCCAGGTCGCCGGGCACGGACGCAGTGGAGAGGTTCCCGACCAGGTGATCGAGGCGGTGGTGGTGGGCGACGAGTTGAACCGCCTGGCGCCCGAGCAACGAAGGGTGGTTCGGCTGGCGTTCTACCACGACCTGACACACGCGCAGATCGCCGCGTTGACCGGCCTGCCGCTGGGCACGGTGAAGAGTCACCTGCGCCGGGGGCTCGAGCGACTGCGCAGAAGGTGGGAGGTCGATGGTGTGGCACCCCGATCCTGATCAGCTCGCACTGGCCGCGCTGCCGGCCGAGGAACCCGACCCGGGGGTGCTCGCCCACCTCGCGGCCTGCCCCCTGTGCGCCGGGCAGGTGGCGTCGCTGCGGCGCACCGTCGAGCTGGCCCGCGCCGGCGGGGACGTCGTGGACGACGGCGCCGGCCCGCCCGAACGCGTCTGGCAGGCGATCACCGACGAGCTGGCGATCGCCGAGCGGCCCGTGGAAGCGGACGCCCCGGTGCGCCTGGCCGGGCGGCGCCGCGGGTGGTCGCGGTGGCGGGTGGCGGTGCCGGTGGCCGCCGCGGTGCTCGGCCTGGCCGTCGGCCTGGGTATCGGCTACACCGCGAGCTCGGCCGCGGCGGACGATCAGGACGTCGCGGTCGTCGCGCTGCTGGTCCCGATCGGCGACCTCGACCCGCGCGGCGGCGGGCAGGTGGAGATGGTGCGGACCGGTGACGAGGAGCGGATGCAGGTCAGCCTGCAGGGCGTGGACGACCTGCCCGACGGCTACTACCTGGAGGCGTGGTTGCTCGCCCCGGACGGCACCCGGCTGGTGTCGCTGGGCGGGCTCACCCCCGCCGACGGCGGCTACCGCGGCACCTTCACCGTGCCCAGCGGGCTGCCGTTCGCCGAGTTCAGCACGGTGGACGTGTCGGTCGAGCAGTGGGACGGCGATCCGGGCCACTCGAAGCAGAGCGTGCTGCGCGGCTCGCTGGCCTGAGCCCGGCCCGGCTCACCGCGCTGCCCGGCCGACCCGCCGGCCGCTCGGTCAACCGGCGACCGGCGTGGTCTGGGCGAGGGCGATCCGCCAGCCGTCGGCGGACCGGACCATGACGTAGGTGAGCGCCCCGACCTCGGGCAGGGCCGAGCGGTCCGCGTCGGCCCGCTCGTCGTGCACGGTCTTGAGGCAGCTCACCACGGCGACGTCCGGCCCGGGCAGCCGCACGTCGACGACCTCCACCGAGGTCCGGACGTCGCGCAGCGGCGAGGACAGCGCCCCCGCCATCGCCGCGGCGAAGGCCTCGCGCCCGAGCACCCGCCGTCCCGCGATGTTGACGACGGCGGCGTCGGGGGAGTGCAGGGCGAGCAGGGTGTCGGGGTCGGTCTGGGCGGCGTCGGCGGCGGCCACGACCGCGCGGATGGCGCGGTCGTCGCGGTCGGGGACCGGGGGGTTCGCTGGAGGCATGCGGCGACGCTAGGAGTTGAACCCGACATCAGGTCAAGGCCCGGGATCGGCAGGTGGGCCCGCCCGACGGGTGGTGCATCCGGTCAGTAGCTGTAGCGGCTGACGGTCTCCGGGTGGATGACCAGGCGGACCTGGTCCTCGGCCAGGATCGCGGCGAGGTCGTCGGCCCGGGCCGGGTCGTCGAGGTCCCCGTAGCGGGGCGCGAGCCGCGACGCCAGGTCGTGAGCTCCGTCGGGTTCGACGGTGGTGCGGCCGGCGACCGACACCCAGCGCTCGCGTTCCCCGACCGGGGCGGCGACGACGATCGAGGCGCGGGGGTCGTGACCCAGGCGGCGGACCTTCAGCGAGTCCGGGGCGGTGAAGAGCTGGAGCGTGCCCTCGGCGGTGGCCTCGAACCAGACCGGCCGGGGCTGTGGCGGGGTGGGGCCGGCGGCCACGGTCAGGAACCCGTGCAGGGGGCGCCGCAGGAACTCGAGGTCCTGCTCGGTCAGCTGGCTGGTGCTCATGGCGTCGATTGAACGGGACGGGGTCGGATGGATCCATGGGTGAGGAGCCGGATCGCCTGTGTGATCGTCTAACGTCGCCGGGGTGGACGTGTTCGGCGACCTGATCCGCGGGGTACGGGCCCAGGGCTCGCTGTTCGGCAGCTCGACCCTGTCCCCGCCGTGGGCGCTGCACTTCGTGGACGGCGCGCCGCTGACCCTGTGCACCGTGCTCACCGGGGCGGGCTGGATCGTGCCGGAGCACCACCCGCCCGAGCCGCTGCGCGCCTACGAGACGTCGTCGTGCGGGGTCCCGCGAGGTTCACCTTCGTCGACGAGGTCGGCACCCGGGCCGAACCGGTCGCGTACGGCGAGCACTGCGCGGCGCCCGAGGAGGGCGGCACCCGGCACCGGCGCGGCTGGACCGAGTGCGGCGACGACAGCGGCGACGCCACCACCCTGATCGTCGGCGCCTACCCGGTGCGCGGCGAGATCAGCCGCCGGCTGCTGGACGCGCTGCCCGTCGTGCTGCGGGTGGACCCCGGGGGCACCGGCGACGCCGTGCTGGACCACCTCGCCGCCGAGGTCGCCGTGGACACGCCGGGCCAGCAGGTCGTGCTGGACCGGCTGCTGGACTGGATGCTGGTCTGCACGCTGCGCGCCTGGTTCGACCGACCCGGCGGCGAGCCCCCGGCCTGGTGGGCGGCCCAGCGCGACCCGGTGGTCGGCGACGCGCTGCGCCTGCTGCACGCCGATCCCGCGGCGCCGTGGACGGTCTCCGCGCTGGCCGACCGCGCCGGGGTGTCGCGGTCGACCCTGGCCAAGCGGTTCGCCGACCTGGTCGGCGAGCCGCCGCTGACGTACCTCACCCGCTGGCGCATGACCCTCGCGGCGGACCTGCTGGTGGAGCGGGAGGCAGCGACGATCGCCGAGGTCGCCCGGGCCGTGGGGTACTCCGAGCCGTTCGGGTTCAGCGTGGCGTTCAAGCGGGTCCGGGGGGTGAACCCCAGCGAGTTCCGGCGCAGCGCGACCGCTGCCGCCCGGGTCGAGCGGGGCGTTGCGGGTGGTGGTTCCGGCGCTGCGCTGGGTGGCGAACGCCGTTGACGCGCTGATCGTCGGGAGCGAGGGAGCGGCC
>JASLAP010000732.1 GCA_030147065.1 Pseudonocardia sp.
GAGGAGCCCGTGGTCGACCCGACCGACACCGTCGCCGACGAGGTCCACGCGCCTGCGCCGACCGCCGCAGCACCGGCGGCCGACGAGCGGGTCGACAGCGAGGGTGAGCCGGCGACCGGGGCGTCCTGGTCCGCCGAGGGCGCCCGGGCCGACACCGGCACGCCGGCCGACGTCCTCCCCGCGGACGAGCCGGTGGTCGGGTCCGCCGGGAACGGGCACCGGCCGTCCACCCCGGAGCTGTCCACAGCCGAGACCCCGGCGGTGGACAGCTGGGCCGTGCGGCCGGCCACGGACGCGGACGTCGACCTGTTCGCCGAGGCCCCGGCCGCGCCGGACCCCGACGCGCCCACCGCCGCGCCGGTGATCGAGATCGTCCCGGCCGAGGCCGAGACCGAGGCCGAGGCCGAGGCCGAGACCGGGCCGGACGACCGGCGACCCGCCGAGCCGGTCGGCGACCCGACCGCGCCCGCCCAGGACGTCGAGGTCGACCTGTTCGTGGAGGCCCGCCCGAAGCCCGACACCGCCGAGCGGCACGACGACGGGGGCTGGCGGCGTACCGGCGGCCCGGTCACCGGCGACGCCGGGATGGTGCAGCGAGCCGACCGCTGACCCCGCCCGGCTGGCACGATCGTCGGGGTGCACGACGGCAGCGCTCTGGTCAGCGTCCACGGCCTGGCCAAGCGGTTCGGACCGGTGGTGGCCGTCGACGGGCTGAGCTTCGCGGTCCGGCCGGGCGTGATCACCGGTTTCCTCGGGCCGAACGGCTCGGGCAAGACGACCACGCTGCGGATGGTGCTCGGCCTGGTCCGGCCGGACGCCGGTGAGGCGCTCTTCGGTGGGATCCCGTTCGCCCGGCTCCTGCACCCGGCCCGGGCGGTCGGCGCGGTGCTGGAGGTCCAGGGCTTCCACCCGGGCCGCACCGCGCGCAACCACCTGCGGGTGCACGCCGCCGCGATCGGTGCTCCGGACGCGGTGGTCGACCACGCGCTGGGCACGGTCGGGCTGGCCGATGTCGGCGGCCGCGCGGTGGGCGGGTTCTCGCTGGGCATGCGCCAACGGTTGGCGCTGGCCACGGCCCTGCTCGGCGACCCGTGGGTGCTGCTGCTCGACGAGCCGGGCAACGGCCTGGACCCCGAGGGCATCGCCTGGCTGCGCTCGTTCCTGCGCGGGTTCGCCGCCCAGGGCCGCGGCGTGCTGGTCTCCAGCCACCTGCTGGCCGAGGTCGAGCAGACCGTCGACGACGTCGTGGTGATCAGCCGCGGCCGGTGCGTCCACCAGGGCGCGCTGGACCGGTTGCGCGGCCCGCAGCGGGTGCTGGTGCGCTGCCCGGATCCCGCCCGGCTGGCCGAGGCGCTGGCCCGCACCGGCGTGCTGGAGATCGACACGCTGCCCGACGGCCGGCTGGCGGTGGCCGGGGTCGGTCCCGAGCAGGTCGGCGACGCGGCGCTGGCCGCGGGCGTCCCCGTCTACGAGATGGTGCCGGAGAAGGTGGACCTCGAGCAGGTGTTCCTCCAGCTCACCGGGGGCGGCCACGCCGAGCCGCCGGTCGGCCACCGGCCGGGCGGCTGAGGTGCTCGTCCGGGCCGAACTGCGCAAGATCCGCAGCACCCGCCTGTGGTGGGCGCTGCTGATCCCGGTCGTCATGATCGCGGTGCTGGTCAACGCGTTCGGCGGGCTGTTCACCGACCTCGTCGGCTCGACCACCGGCGGCTCCGCGCTGCCGCTGCTGCTCCTGTCGCTGGCCTACGGCATCTCGCTGACCAGCGTGTTCGCCGCGGTCGCCGGCTCGGTGGCGGCCGGCGCGGAGTTCCGCCACCGCACCGTCACCAGCACATACCTGACCACCGGCCGGCGGGCCCCGGTGCTGGGCGCCAAGATGGCCGTGCTGGCCCTGCTGGGCGCGTTCTACGGTGCGGTCGCGGTGCTCGTCGGGACGCTGACCGGACTGGTGTCGCAGCAGTCCGGGTCGCCGGAGCTCGCCGCGGTGCTGCAGTTGACCCTGCTGGCGGTGGTGGTCTGCGCGCTGTGGGGGGCGTTCGGCGTCGCGCTGGGCGTCGCGCTGGGCAACCAGGTCGGCGCCGTGCTGGCCGTGGTGATCTACCTGCTGGCCGGGGAGCTGGTGCTGTCCACCGCGCTCGGCACGTCGAGCAGCGACACCCTGGCCGCGGTGCCGTCGTACCTGCCGGGCAACGCCGGGGACATCGCGCTCTACGAGGTGCCCGCCCGCGCGCTCGCCCCCGGCGACGCGGCCGAGGTCGTGCAACTGCTCGCGCTGGTGTCGGAGCCGCCGCCGTGGTGGGGCGCGCTGCTGGTGCTGGCCGGATGGACCGCGCTGGCCACCGCCGCGGCGGTCGTCGTGGGTGGCCGACGCGACATCACCTGAGCCGCTGCCGACCAGGTATTCCCAGGCCGCTGTCGGGGCGGAGGCTTACGGTGGATCCGTGCCCCCCGCTCCTCCCGCCGGCTGGATCCGCCGGCTCACCTCCGCATGCCTGCGCCACCGCGCCGTCGCCGTCGGCGCCCTGCTCGCCTCGGCCATCGGGGTGGGCGCCGAAGCGGTGGTGCCGCTGCTGGTCCGGGTGGCGGTGGACGACGCGGTGGCCGGGTCCACGGACGTGCTCCTGCCGGTCGTCGCGGCCGTGCTGGGGCTGGCGCTGTTCCGGTTCGGCACCTCGTTCCTGCGCCGCTACCTGGCCGGGCGGCTGTCCCTGGACGTCCAGCACGACCTGCGCCGCCAGGTCTTCGCCGCGGTCCAGCGGCTGGACGGGCCGCGCCAGGACGCGATGCGCACCGGGCAGGTGGTCTCGCGCACCATCAGCGACCTGCAGCTCACCCAGTCGATGCTGTCCATGGTCCCGTTCACCCTCGGGATGGTCACCCTGGTGATCACCTCGGTGGCCGCGATGCTCTACCTGTCACCGCTGCTCACGGTGGTCGCCCTGGTCATGCTGCCGGCCGCGGTGTGGATCACCATGCGGGCCCGCACGGCGCTGTTCCCGGCCACCTGGTCGGCCCAGCAGCGGGCCGCCGACATCGCCCAGCAGGTCGAGGAGACCGTCACCGGCGTCCGGGTGGTCAAGGGGTTCGGCCAGGAGGCCCGCGAGGTCGCCGCCCTGGAGAAGGCGGCCGGGCGGCTCTACGCCGAGCGCATGCGGGCCGCCCGGCTGACCGCCCGGCTCAACCCGACCCTGCAGGCCCTGCCCACCCTCGGCCAGGTCGGCGTGATCGGGTTCGGCGGCTGGCTGGCGCTCACCGGGTCGATCAGCATCGGCACCTTCCTGGCCTTCACCACCTACGTCGCCCAGCTGGTCGGGCCGGCCCGGATGATCGGCGGGCTGGTGGTCGTCGCGCAGCTGGCCCGGGCCGGGGTCGAGCGGGTCTACGAGCTGATCGACGCCCGCCCCGACGTCGTCGACCCCGCCGAGCCGCGGTCGCTGCCGGCCGGTCCGCTGGCGATCGAGCTGGACGGCGTCCGGTTCGGCTACACCCCCGACGAGCCGGCGCTGGACGGCGTCAGCCTGCGGGTGGCGCCGGGGGAGACGCTCGCGCTGGTCGGGCCGCCCGGGTCGGGCAAGTCCACCGTGGCGCAGCTGCTGCCCCGGTTCTACGACCCGCAGGCCGGCGAGCTGCGCCTGGGCGGGGTGCCGCTGCCGCAGCTGCGGCTGGTCGACCTGCGCCGCGAGCTGGGCGTGGTGTTCGAGGAGGCGTTCCTGTTCTCCGACACCATCCGGGCCAACATCGCCTACGGCCGCCCGGACGCCACC
>JASLAP010000659.1 GCA_030147065.1 Pseudonocardia sp.
GACGTGCCGGCGACCGGGCGGGCGCCGAGGAGTGCGGGTGCGGTGGGGTCCGGGCCGGTGACGGCGCCGGTGCCAGAGGTGACGGTGACGGCGGCCGGGTCGACCTGCGCGGGGGTGGGGACGGCGGAGCCCGGGAGCGCGGCGGCGCCGGAGCCGTAGGCCACGGCGGTGCGCAATCGCTCGGCGGGCGGTGCCCCGGCCAGGTCGGCGAGCACGAACCCGGCCAGGCTGCTGTCCCCGGCGCCCACGGTGCTGAGCACGGTGGTCCGCGGCGGGCGTGCCGACCAGCGGCCGCCGTCCACCGTGGACAGCAGGGCGCCGTCGGCACCGAGGGTCAGCAGCACCTGGCCGACGCCGCGCTCGTGCAGCGTGCCGACCGCCGCCAGCAGCGCCGCCGGGTCACCGGCGAGCTCGGTCTCGGTGCGGCCGGACAGCTGGGCCAGCTCCTCGGTGTTGGGCTTGAGCAGGTCGGGTGCGGCGTCGGGGCCGGCGGCCAGCAGGGCCAGCAGCGGGGCCTCGGAGGTGTCCACGGCGATCCGGGCGCCGGTCGCCCGCAGGTCGCGGACCAGGTCGGCGTACCAGCCCACCGGGGTCCCCGGCGGCAGGGAGCCGGACAGCACCACCCAGCCGGCCGGGTCGGCGTGCTCCCGCACCGCCGTGGCCAGCGCCGCCCGGGTGTCCTCGCCGAGCGGCGCGCCGGGCTCGTTGAGCTTGGTGGTGGTGCCGTCGGGCTCGGTGAGGGTGTAGTTGGTCCGTACCGGAGCGCCGACCGGGACGCTGACCAGGGGCAGGCCGATCGAGCGGAGGGCCGCCAGGAACGGGTCGCCGTCGTCGGCCGGCAGGACCGGGACGGCGCCGACCCCGGCGGCGGCCACGGCCCGGGCGACGTTGACGCCCTTGCCGCCGGGCTCGGTCCGGCTGACGCCGAGCCGGGCGACCCCGCCGCGCTGCAGCGGCCCGGGCAGCGCCAGGGTGCGGTCCAGGCTGGGGTTGGCGGTGAGGGTGACGACGGCCGGTGCGGCTCCCTGGCGGGCGCCGCTCATGCCACCACCACCTCGAGGCCCTGGTCCTCGAGCTCGGCGAGCAGGTCGGCGTCGGCGTCGGCGTCGGTGACCAGGACGTCGACGTCCTCGGCCGAGGCGAACCGGACCAGGTGCTCGCGGCCCAGCTTGCTGCTGTCGGCCAGCACGACCACCCGCTGTCCGGCCCGGACCATGGCGCGCTTGACGGCGGCCTCCCGCTCGTCGGGGGTGGAGAAACCGTGCCCGACGCTGATCCCGTTGGCGCCGAGGAACACCACGTCGACCCGCAGGTCGGCCAGCGCGCGCACGGTGGACTCGCCGACCGCGGTCTGGGTGACGCCCCGGACGCGCCCGCCGAGCACGTGCAGTTCGATGCCGGGGACGGCGGACAGCCGGGCGGCGATCGGGACCGCGTTGGTGGCCACGAGCAGCTGCCGGCCGCCGGGGAGGACGTCGGCCAGGGCGGCGGTCGTGGTGCCACCGTCGAGGACGAGGCTGCCGTTGGTGGCGGGGACCAGGTCGAGCGCGGCCGCGGCGATCTTCCGCTTCTGCTCGATCCGTGCGCCGCCGCGCTCGCCCAGCCCCGGCTCGGCGACGGTGAGGACGCCGGCCGGCACGGCGCCGCCGTGCACGCGCCGGAGCATCCCGGCCCGCTCCAGGACGGCGAGGTCCCGGCGGACGGTCTCGGTGGTCACCCCGAAGCGCTCGGCCACGGCGGTGACGGCGACGCGGCCCCGGTCTCCGACGAGGGCGGCGATCTCCGCCTGACGTTCCTCCGCGTACACGGCGTCTCCGATCTGTGCAGAGCCGGCGCGCCCGATCGTGTGGGAAGCGCCGTTGTTGTGTGTTGTTCTACGTGGGATCCCGTTGACAAGTCAAGAGGAAATGGTGAGTCTGGTCACCGCACCCCGCGCCGGACACCCGGCGTGCACCCTCCCGCCACCGGTCGACCCCTCCAGCGGTCGCCGGCCGAGCCAGACAGCGAGGCGCGACATGACCCCCTCCACCCCCACCGCGGCGCCCGACGTCCTCGCCGGACGGGACGTGCTGACCGGCACCCCGGTCGTGCCGGGCGTCGCCCTGGGGCCGGTCGTCTGGCCCACCGGTGCGGTCCAGCTCCCCGTCGAGGACACCGCGCCGGTGGCCGAGGCCGACCGGCCCGCCGAACGGGACCGGTTCGCCGCGGCCGCGACCGTGGTCGCCGACCGGCTGGCCGAGCGCGCCGCGGCGGCCACCGGGGTGAGCGCCGAAGTGCTGTCGACGACCGCGGGCCTGGCCCGGGACCGCGGGCTGCTGTCGGCCGTCGAGCAGCGGATCGGCACCGGCAGCTCCGCGGCGGTCGCCACGGTCGGCGCCGCGGAGCAGTTCGTGGCGCTGTTCACCAGCCTGGGTGGCGTCATGGCCGAGCGGGCCACCGACGTGCGCGACATCCGGGACCGGATCGTCGCCGAGCTCACCGGGCAGGGAGAGCCCGGTGTCCCGTCCCCCGAGACGCCCTCGGTCCTGCTGGCCGACGACCTCGCCCCGGCCGACACCGCCGGGCTGGACCCGACCAGGATCGTCGCCCTGGCCACTCGGCTCGGCGGGGCCACCAGCCACACCGCGATCATCGCCCGCCAGCTCGGCCTGCCCTGCGTCGTCGGGGTGGGCGGGCTCGAGGACGTCCCGGCCGGCGCGCTGGTGCTGGTCGACGGCGAGCAGGGCACCGTGACCGTCGGGCCGGACGTCGCGCAGGCGCAGGCGCGGGTGGCCGAGGCCCGGGCGGTGGCCGAGGCGCTGGCGCGCTACCGCGGTCCGGGGGCCACCCGGGACGGCCACCCGGTCCAGGTGCTGGCGAACGTGCAGGACGGCGCCGGCGCCCGCGCCGCCCGTGCCGCGCACGCCGAGGGGGTGGGGCTGCTGCGCACGGAGCTCGCGTTCTTCGGCCACGCCGTGGAGCCCGCGGTCGAGGAGCAGGCGGCCGGCTATGCGGAGGTCTTCGCCGCCTTCCCCGACGGCAAGGTCGTGCTGCGCACCCTGGACGCCGGCTCGGACAAGCCGCTGGCCTTCGCCACCCCGCCGGACGAGCCCAACCCGGCGCTCGGCGTCCGGGGCTTGCGGGTGGCCCGCCGGGACCCCGGCCTGCTGACCCGCCAGCTGGACGCCGTGGCGCAGGCCGCGCAGGCCACCGGGAGCGCGCCGTGGGTGATGGCCCCGATGGTCGCCACCGTGGCCGAGGCGGCGGAGTTCGCCGCCGCCGTCCGCGAGCGGGGCCTGGTGCCCGGTGTCATGGTCGAGGTGCCCTCGGTCGCCCTGCTGGCCGACCGGTTCCTCGAGCACCTGGACTTCCTGTCCATCGGGACCAACGACCTCTCGCAGTACACCCTGGCCGCCGACCGGCTCTCCGCCGACCTCGCCGACCTCACCGACCCCTGGCAGCCGGCGCTGCTCACGCTGGTCGCCGCCACCGCCGCGGCGGGTCAGCGGGTGGGCAAGCCGGTGGGGGTCTGTGGCGAGGCCGCGGCCGACCCGCTGCTGGCCTGCGTGCTGGTCGGCATGGGCATCACGTCGCTGTCCTGTGCCGCCAGCTCGGTGTCCGGGGTCGGCGCGAAGCTGGCCACCGTCGACCTCGCCGCCTGCCGCCGGGCGGCCGAGGCCGCCCTGGCCGCGGGCGACCCGGCCGAGGCGCGGGCGGCCGCCCGGGCCGTGTTGACCGGCTGACCGGGTGGCCCGCGAGGGTGACGAATCATCGACGGCTCCCTCGTCAGGGTGAATGATCCTTAGGTCACATCCGCGACACAGCCTCAATTCCGATGGAATAGGTGACGTCTGGCCTGGTTTACTACAGACGTACCACCGGTCGTGACCAACGGAAGAAGGCAAGGCATGAGCAGCGTGACCTCCAGCTGGCGAGCCCGTCGGCGGGCGGCGCGTACCCGGCGGGCCCTAGAGCTCGCCGTGGCCCGCAGCAGCAGCCCCGCCATGCGTGACGAGCTGCTGACCCTGGCGAACAGCAGCCAGTTCAACGCCCTGCGCTGACGAAGGACCCCCTCCTCCTCACCCCTCGCAGGCTCGGGATGAGCCTCTGGAGGGGGCCGACAGGTGCCAGACCCGACCCCGGCCTCCTCACACCTCGCAGGCTCGGGATGAGCCTCTGGAGGGGGCCGCGTGCCACACCCGACCCCGGCCTCCATGACAGAGACCGGGGTCGTCTGCCGTCCGGGCCCGGCGGCTCCCCCGCACGGGTGGGTG
>JASLAP010000739.1 GCA_030147065.1 Pseudonocardia sp.
CTGCGCGGCAGCCGCACCGGGGTCTTCCTCGGCGCGGCCTACCAGGGCTACGGGGAGGGCTGGCGGGCCGCCCCGGACGGCCTGCAGGGCCACCTGGTGACCGGCATGTCGACCAGCATCATCTCCGGCCGCATCGCCTACACCCTCGGCCTCACCGGCCCGGCGGTCACCATCGACACCGCCTGCTCGTCCTCGCTGGTGGCCCTGCACCTGGCCGTGGACGCGCTGCGCCGGGGCGACTGCACACTGGCCCTGGCCGGCGGCGCCGCGGTGATCTCCGCGCCGATCTCGCTGGTCGGCTTCGCCCGCCAGCGCGGGCTCTCCCGGGACGGCCGCTGCCGCGCCTTCGGCGCCGGGGCCGACGGGATGGGCCTGGGCGAGGGTGCGGGCGTGCTGCTGGTGGAGAAGCTGTCCGACGCCCGCCGCAACGGCCACCCCGTGCTCGCCGTAGTGCGCGGCTCGGCGATCAACTCCGACGGCGCCTCCAACGGGCTGTCCGCACCCAGCGGGCGCGCGCAGCAACGGGTCATCGAGGCCGCGCTGGCCGACGCGCGGCTGCGCCCCGAGCAGGTCCAGGCCGTCGAGGCGCACGGCACCGGCACCACCCTGGGCGACCCGATCGAGGCCGGCGCGCTGCTGGCGACCTACGGCCGGCACCGCCCGGCCGGGCGGCCGCTCTGGATCGGCTCGCTGAAGTCGAACATCGGCCACGCGCAGAGCGCCTCCGGGGTGGCCGGGGTGATCAAGATGGTGATGGCGCTGCGGCACGGGGTGCTGCCGCGCACCCTGCACGCCGACGAGCCCTCGCCGCACATCGACTGGTCCGCGGGCGAGGTGGCGCTGCTCGCCCGGTCCCGGGACTGGCCGGGCGAGGACGACGCCCGCCGCGCCGGGGTGTCGTCGTTCGGGCTGAGCGGCACCAACGCCCACGTCCTGCTGGAGCAGGCACCCCCGGCGGAGCCGCCGCCCGCCGACACCCGCCCGCGGCCCGGCGGCCCGGAGGTGGCCTGGGTGCTGTCCGCGCGCACCCCCGCCGCGCTGCAGGACCAGGCCCGCCGGCTGGCGGCCTGGTGCGCCGAGCACCCGGACGCCGACCCGGCCGGCGTCGCGCTGACCCTGGGCACCGCCCGGGGCCGGTTCGAGCACGCCGCGGTCGCCGTCGGCGCCGGGACGGCCGAGCTCGCCGCGGCCACGGCCGCGATCGCCGACGGCCGGGCCCCCACCCGCCGCCGCGGCGAGGGCCGGGTCGCGTTCGTCTTCCCGGGCCAGGGGGCGCAGTGGATCGGGATGGCCCGGGACCTGCTGGACGCCTCGCCGGTGTTCGCCGCGGCGGTGGCGGAGTGCGAGCGGGCGCTGGCGCCGTTCGTGGACTGGTCGCTGGACGAGGTGCTGCGCGGCGACGACGAGGGCTGGCTGCGCCGCGTCGACGTGGTGCAGCCGGCGCTGTGGGCGGTGATGGTGTCGCTGGCCCGGCTGTGGCGGGCCTGCGGGGTGCAGCCCTCGGTGGTCGTCGGCCACTCGCAGGGCGAGATCGCGGCTGCCGTGGTGTCCGGCGCGCTGTCGGTGGAGGACGGCGCCCGGGTGGTGGCGCTGCGGTCGCGGGCGATCCGCCGGATCGCCGGGCGGGGCGGGATGCTCTCGGTCGGGCTCTCCCGGGCCGACGTCCGGGCGTGGCTCGACGGGCGCGCCGAGGTGTCGCTGGCCGCGGTCAACGGCGCCCGGTCCGTCGTGGTCTCCGGGGACGCGGAGGCGCTCGACGGCCTGCAGGCCGAGCTGGACGAGGCCGGGGTGCGGGCCCGGCGGGTCGGGGTGGACTACGCCTCGCACTCGGCGCACGTCGACGAGCTGGAGGAGGAGATCGTCGCGGCCCTCGCGCCGATCACCCCGGGCGCGGCCCGCATCCCGTTCCGGTCCACGGTCACCGGCGCCGCGCTGGCCGGCGACGAGCTGGACGCCGGCTACTGGTTCGCCGGGCTGCGCCGCCCGGTCCGGCTGGACGAGGTCGTGGGCGCGGTCGTCGCCGACGGTTGCGACGTCGTGCTGGAGGTCGGCCCGCACCCGGTGCTGCTGCCCGCGGTCCAGGAGACCCTCGACGAGCTGGGCTCGGACGCCGCGGTCGTCGCCTCGCTGCGCCGCGACGACGGCGGCTGGGACCGGTTCCTCACCTCGGCCGGCGAGGTGGCCGTGGCCGGCGGTCCGCTGGACCTGGCCGCGGTGCTCGCCGGCACCGGGGCCCAGGTCGTCGACCTGCCCACCTACGCCTTCCAGCGCCGCCGCTACTGGCTCGACCGCACCGCCGCCCCGGCCGGCCACCAGGACGGCGGACCCGGTGGGGACGCCGCGTTCTGGTCCGCGGTCGAGCGCGGCGACACCGCCGAGCTGTCCCGGCTGGTCGGCGCCCCCGACGGTGGCTGGGACGCGCTGGTCCCGCGGCTGGCGCAGTGGCGCGAGCGCTCCCGCCGCGCCGAGGTGCTCGACGGCTGGCGCTACCGGGTCACCTGGACCCCGCTCGACGAGACCGCCCCGGCCCGGCTGGCCGGTGACTGGGCGGTGCTCGAACCGGCCGGCCCGGCGCAGCCGCTGGCCGAGCAGGTGTGCGCGGCCCTGGAGCGGGCCGGCGCCCGGGTCCGCCGGGTGCCGCTCGCCGGAACCGACCGTGCCGGGCTCGGCGCCGAGCTGGCCGACCTGGGCGAGCCCGACGGCCTGGTCTCGCTGCTCGCCCTGGACACCCGCCCGCTGCCCGGGCACCCCTGGCTGCCGCGCTGCCTGGCGACCGGGCTGGCCGCCGTGCAGGCACTGGGCGACCTCGGGGTCGGCACCCCGTTGTGGGTGCTGACCAGCGGCGGGGCCGGGCCGGACGGCGCCGATCCGGCGCAGGCCGCGCTGGGCGCGCTGGGCCGGGTCGTCGGCCTGGAGCAGCCCCGGCGGTGGGGCGGGTCGGTGGACCTGCCGCCCACCCTGGACGCCGAAGCCGCCCGGCGGCTGGTCGCCGCGCTGGCCGGGCGCACCGGTCCGGACGGCCCGGAGGACCAGCTGGCCGTGCGCGCCTCGGCGACCTTCGCCCGCCGGCTGGTCCGCGCCGCCGACGCCGAACCGGCCACGCCGTGGACGCCCCGGGACTGCACCCTGATCACCGGCGGCACCGGCGGGGTGGGCGCGCAGGTCGCCCGCCGGCTCGCCGAGCGCGGCACCACCCGGCTGGTGCTCACCGGCCGGCGCGGCCCGGCCGCGCCCGGGGCCGCCGCGCTGGTGACCGAGCTGGCCGGGCTCGGCGCCGAGGCCACCGTGCACGCCCTGGACGCCGGGGACGTCGCCGGACTGGCCGCCCTGCGCGCCGCCCTGGAGGCCGAGGGCAGGCCGATCCGGTCGGTGCTGCACGTGGCCGGGGCCGGCGTGCTGGAGCCGGTGGACACCGTCGCGCTCGACGACTTCGCCGCCACCGCCTACGCCAAGATCGCCGGCGCCGACGCGCTGGCCGGGGTGTTCGGCGACGCCGAGGAGTTCGTGCTGTTCTCCTCGATCTCCGCGGTGTGGGGCAGCGGCGAGCACGGCGCCTACGCCGCGGCCAACGCCTACCTCGACGCGCTGGCCCAGCGCCGCCGCGCCGAGGGCCGCCCGGCGGTCTCGGTGGTCTGGGGCATCTGGGACCCGGCCGACGGCGGCGGGATGGCGGCGAACCTGGTCGAGCAGCAGCTGCGCGACCGCGGCATCCCGTTCATGGACCCGGCCCTGGCCCTGGACGGGTTCGAGCGGCTGCTCGCCGACCCCCGCCCGGTCGAGGTGCTGGCCGACGTCGACTGGGCCCGGTTCGCGCCGGTGTTCACCGCCGCCCGGCCCAGCCCGCTGCTGGCCGGCGTCCCGGAGTTCCGCGCCGCGCTGGCCGGCACCGCCCCGGACGCCGCGACCGACGGCGGGCCGGACACCCTGGCCGCCCGGCTGGCCGGGATGGACCCCGGCGCCGCCCGGCGCGCCGTGCTGGAGGTGGTGACGACCGAGGTGGCCGGGGTGCTGCAGCACGCCGAACCCGGCGCGGTCGAGGTCGGCCGGGCGTTCCGCGAGCTGGGCTTCGACTCGCTCACCGCGATGCAGCTGCGCAACCGGCTGAACGCGGCCACCGGACTGGCCCTGCCGGTGACCGTGGTCTTCGACCACCCGACCGCCGTCGAGCTGGCCGACCACGTGCTGGCGCAGCTGGCCCCGGCGCCGGGACCGGACGACCCGGTCCGGGCGGCGCTGGCCGGGTTGACCGCCGACCGGCTGCGCGAGGCCGGCCTGCTCGAACCCCTGCTGCGGCTGGCTGGCGCCCCCGGCGCCGACCCGGCCGCGCCCGGCCCCGGCGCGGAGGCCGGGCCCGCCGACGAGATCGAGGACATGGACGTCGATGCCCTCGTCCGGATGGCCCTGGCCGGGGACGCCCCGGCCGAGGGCTCCTGACCCCGAGGAAACCACCCCATGGCAGACAGCAACCAGCAGGTCGTCGACGCGCTGCGGGCCTCGCTCAAGGAGACCGAGCGGCTGCGCGCGACCAACCAGCGGCTGACCGCGGCCGCGCACGAGCCGGTGGCGATCGTGGCGATGGGCTGCCGCTACCCCGGCGGGGCGGACACCCCCGAGGCGCTGTGGGAGCTGGTCGCCGGCGGTCGGGACGCGGTGAGCGGGTTCCCGGTCGACCGCGGCTGGGACCTCGACGCCCTGCACGACCCCGATCCCGACGTGGCCGGCACCACCTACACCACCGAGGGCGGGTTCCTGCACGACGCCGCCGAGTTCGACCCGGGCTTCTTCGGCATCTCCCCGCGCGAGGCCGCCACCATGGACCCGCAGCAGCGGCTGCTGCTGGAGACGTCCTGGGAGGCCGTGGAGCGGGCCGGGATCGGCGCGGAGTCGCTGCGCGGCAGCCGCACCGGGGTCTTCCTCGGCGCGGCCTACCAGGGCTACGGGGAGGGCTGGCGGGCCGCCCCGGACGGCCTGCAGGGCCACCTGGTGACCGGCATGTCGACCAGCATCATCTCCGGCCGGATCGCCTACACGCTGGGCCTCACCGGCCCGGCGGTCACCATCGACACCGCCTGCTCGTCGTCGCTGGTGGCCCTGCACCTGGCCGTCGACGCGCTGAGCCGCGGGGACTGCACGCTGGCCCTGGCCGGCGGCGCCGCGGTGATCTCCGCGCCGATCTCGCTGGTCGGCTTCGCCCGCCAGCGCGGGCTCTCCCGCGACGGCCGCTGCCGCGCCTTCGGCGCCGCGGCCGACGGGATGGGCCTGGGCGAGGGCGCGGGCGTGCTGCTGGTCGAGAAGCTCTCCGACGCCCGCCGCAACGGCCACCCCGTGCTCGCCGTGGTGCGCGGCTCGGCGATCAACTCCGACGGCGCCTCCAACGGCCTGTCCGCGCCCAGCGGGCGCGCGCAGCAGCGGGTCATCGAGGCCGCGCTGGCCGACGCCCGGCTGCGTCCCGAGCAGGTCCAGGCGGTCGAGGCGCACGGCACCGGCACCACCCTGGGCGACCCGATCGAGGCCGGCGCGCTGCTGGCGACCTACGGCCGGCACCGCCCGGCGGCCGACCGGCCGCTCTGGATCGGCTCGCTGAAGTCCAACATCGGCCACGCGCAGAGCGCCTCCGGGGTGGCCGGGGTGATCAAGATGGTGATGGCGCTGCGGCACGGGGTGCTGCCGCGCACCCTGCACGCCGACGAGCCCTCGCCGCAC
>JASLAP010000740.1 GCA_030147065.1 Pseudonocardia sp.
CGCACCGGCACCGGCCTGACCGGGCGCCGCGGGCCGGCCCGGCGCGGCCGGTGCCGGTGCGGCCGGTGCGAGAGCGTCCGGCTCCGGGACGCCCGACGACCCGGTCCGCGCGGCGGCGCTGGCGGCGTCCGACGCGGTCGACAGCGAGGTCAGCGTGCGCAGGAGCTGCTGGTGCTGGCTGGCGAGGTCGCCGTAGCCCTCTTCGGGGCGCACCTCGGGCAGCCTGGTGGAGACCAGGTTGATGGCCCGCGCCGCATCGCTGGTCTGGCCCTCGCGCAGCGCGGTGCGGGCCACCTCGAGGTTGCGGGTGACCTCATCGGCCGCGGCCAGCGAGGAGGCCCGGTCGGCGTAGACCACCTGGGTGACCGTCCAGAGCACCTCGCCCGGGCGGGCCTCGTAGGCCCCGAGGGCGACCCCGGCGGCGGCCAGCACGACCAGCGCAGCAGCGGCCGCGATCCGCGTGGGGTAGGTGCCGGTCCGGCGGTGGTGCCGGCCGGGACCCCCCGTCCCGGCCGACCCCGTGGTCCGACCCCGCGGTCCGGTCCCGGTGGCCCGGCCACCGGCTGGGGTATCGATTTCGTCGACCGCGGTCGCGCCCACCGGCGTGCGTGCGCGCCCGCCGTCCCACCGGTTCGAGTGCCTGGCGACCGCCGGTTCCCGCCGGTCCACGCCGGCAGCCGCCGCGGTGGCGTCCTCGGACGGGTGCTCGTCGGAGGCGCGCGGGGCGTCGGTCCGGGCGGGTCCGACGTCGGCCGGCCGGCCCGCGGCCGGGGGGACCGAGACGTCGGTCACCCAGGCCGCGAGCAGCGCGACCAGTTCGTCGTCGGGTCCGACCGGTTCGGTGGGCAGTGCGTCGGCCGGAAGCCGGCCCGAGCCCAGCGCCTCGATCAGCTCGTCGTCGGCGGCGAGTGCGGCCAGGTCGATCGGCGCCAGGTCGATGCGGGCCATCTCGATCTGTTCGCGCTCCAGCCGGGCCGCCTCGGCGTCGAGCTCGCCGTCGGGCCGGTCGGCACCTGCCCGGGGGTCCGGGGAGCGGCCCAGCTCGGGACCCTCTTCGGCTCCCTCGTCATGACGGCCGCGCGGCACCCGGACCTCCCGTTCCCTCTGTTCCCGTCGACGCGGTCACGCCGCCGCCCCGGTCGGCCCGCCCCGGGGGGACACCCGTCCGGGTGACCCCTGGGTGAGTCGTCCTAGGCGGGCACAGCGTTTCCCCGGATGCAGTCGGCGTAGAACAACGCGCTGTCCTTCGGGGTGCGCTCGAGCGTGGCGTAGTCGACGTGCACGATCCCGAACCGCTTCGCGTAGCCCCACGCCCACTCGAAATTGTCCAACAACGACCACACATAGTAACCCGCGACCGGTGCGCCCGCCTCGATGGCCTGGTGCACCGCGCCCAGGTGGGTGCGCAGGTACTCGATCCGGTCGGTGTCGACGATCCGCCCGTCCTCGTCGACCTCGTCCGGGAACGCCGCGCCGTTCTCGGTGACCATCAGCGGCAGGCCCGGCTTCTCCGCGGCCACCCGCAGCAGCAGTTCGGTCAGCCCGCGCGGGTCGATGGTCCAGCCCATGTCGGTCTTGGTGCCGTGCTGTATCGGGAACTCCACGTCCTCGCAGGCGATCCACGGGGTGGCCGCGCCGTCGCCGTGCCCGTCGGCCTGCTCCTTGGGCCGCTCGCGGGTCCAGTGCCGGACGATGGTGGGGGAGTAGTAGTTCAGCCCGAACGCGTCCAGCGGCTGGGCGATCAGCTCGACGTCACCGGGCCGGACGAACGACCAGTCGGTCACCGCGGCGGTGTCGGCGAGGACGTCCTCGGGGTACCGGCCGTGCAGCACCGGGTCCAGGAACAGCCGGTTCTGCAGCCCGTCCACCCGGCGGGCGGCCTCGGCGTCGGCCTCGGAGTCGGTCTCCGGGCGGACCCAGGCCAGGTTCAGCGTGATCGCCACCTTGGCCGCCGGGGCGGCGGACCGGATCGCGGCCGCGGCCAGCCCGTGGGCCAGGTTCAGGTGGTGCACCGCGGCCAGCGCGGCCGCGTCCTCGGTCCGCCCGGGGGCGTGCACGCCGCTGGCGTAGCCCAGGAAGGCGCTGCACCACGGCTCGTTCAGGGTGATGAACATCGGCACCCGGTCGCCCAGGGCGGCCGCGACCACCGCGGCGTACTCGCCGAACCGCTCCGCGGTGCTGCGCGCGGTCCAGCCGCCGGCGTCCTCCAGGGCCTGCGGCAGGTCCCAGTGGTACAGCGTCAGCGACGGCGTGATGCCCGCCTCCAGCAGCGCGTCCACCAGCGTGGAGTAGAACGCCACGCCGTCCGGGTTGACCGGGCCCAGCCCGTCCGGCCCGACCTGCGGGGTGATCCGCGACCAGGACACCGAGAACCGGTAGGAGGTCAGCCCGAGCTCGCTCATCAGCGCGATGTCCTGGCGGAACCGGTGGTAGTGGTCGTCGGCCACGTCACCGTTGTCGCCGCCCTGCACCCGCCCCGGGGTGTGCGCGAAGGTGTCCCAGATCGACGGGGTGCGACCGTCCTCGGCCACCGCACCCTCGATCTGGTACGCGGCGGTGGCCGAGCCCCAGAGGAAGCCGGTGGGGAATTGCCGCGTCCCGGTGGTGGGCGCGTCCTGCGTGGTGGTCATCCGTCCTCTTCCGTCGTCCCGTACGTCCATCTGGCGTACGGCAGGGTGGTGCCGGGCGCACGCCGTCCAGCGTGCGCCCTCGGCGATCGACGTGCCAGCGCCGCGGGGGATCAGCCCTTGACCGCGCCGGCGATGATGCCGCCGACGATCTGGCGCCCGAGCAGCAGGAACACCACGATCACCGGCAGGGTGCCGACCAGGGTGCCGGCCATGATCACCGAGGTGTCCGGGACGTAGCCGCTGCCCAGGTTGTTCAACGCCACCTGGATGGTCGGGTTGGTCGAGTTCAGTGTGATGACCGGCCAGAAGAAGTCGTTCCAGGCCGTCATGAAGGTCAGCATCGCGAGCACGGCCATGCCGGGGCGGGCGATCGGCAGCACGATGCTCCAGAACGTCCGCAGCGAGGTGGCGCCGTCGATCTTCGCCGCCTCCAGCAGCTCGTCGGGCAGCGACTGCAGCAGGTACTGGCGCATGAAGAACAGCCCGAAGCACTGCACCAGCGTCGGCAGGATCACCGAGCTCAGCTCACCGGCCAGACCCAGCCAGGCCATCAGGATGTAGAGCGGCACCACGCCCAGGCTGGGCGGGATCATCATGGTGCCCAGGGCGACCCCGAACAGCACGTTGCGCCCGCGGAAGCGCATCTTGGCGAAGGCGTAGCCGGCCAGCGTGCAGAACAGCACCGTGCTGACGGTGATGATCCCGGACACGATGAACGAGTTCACCAGCGCCAGCCCGATGTCCTGCTGCTGGACGGCCTTGACGACGTTGGACCAGAGGTCCGGTCCGGGCAGGATCGGGGGCGGCGACTGGTTCATCTCGGCCATCGGCCGGCTGGCTGCGACGATCATGTAGTAGAACGGCGCGATGAACACGATGCCGGTCAGCACCAGCGCGGTGTAGGTGACCCAGCCGGCCGAGTCGTAGCTGGTGGTGCCCCGCGAGCGTCGGGGTGGTGGTGTCACGCCGACGCTCGCGGGAGCCGTCTGCGGCGGCAGTGTCGCGGTCATGCCGATTCCCCCTGCCGGCGCCGGGCGAGCCAGGTGTTCAGCAGCACCAGTCCGATGATCAGGATGAAGGTGATCCAGGCGACCGCCGCCGCGCGACCGAGCGCGCTGAACGTCCAGCCCTGCTGGTACATGAACAACCCGAGGGTCTGGTACTGGTTGACCGCGCCGCCGTCCGGCGTGCCGCCACCGAAGATCAGTGGTTCACCGAAGAGCTGGCTGGCCCCGATCGTGGAGACCACGATGGTGAACAGGATCGTCGGGCGCAGCCCGGGCAGGGTGACGTGGCGGAACTGCTGCCACTTGCTGGCCCCGTCCAGGGTCGCGGCCTCGTAGAGGTCCTTGGAGATCGACTGCATGCCGGCCAGGTAGATCAGCGCGTTGTAACCGGTCCACCGCCAGGTGACGATCACCGCGATGGCGATCTGCGCGGTCCAGTCACCGTTGCGCCAGTCGACCGCGTCGACGCCGATCAGCCCGAGCAGCCAGTTCACCGCGCCCGCGTCGCGGCCGAAGATCTGCGCGAAGACCAGCGTGGACGCCGCCACCGAGGTGGCGTACGGCATGATCATCGACACCCGGAAGAAGGTGCGGCCGCGCAGCTTGTAGTTCAGCAGGTGCGCCAGCGCCAGGGCGAGCATCAGCTGCGGCACCGTCGAGATGATCCCGATGGTGATGGTCTTCCAGAGCGCGTTGTAGAACTTCTCGTTGCTGAACAGCCAGACGTAGTTCTCCAGCCCGACCCACTTCATGGTCGAGCCCAGCCGGTAGGAGTGCAGGCTGATCCAGGCCGTGTAGATCAACGGGAACAGGCCGAACGCCGCGAAGAGGGCGAAGAACGGCGCGATGTAGACGTAAGGGGCCGAGCGGCCCTCCCACCGGTAGAGGCGGGAGCGCCAGCTCGGTCGCTGTGAGACCCCGTCCCCCGGGGGCGACGAGCGCTCCCCGGGGGCCGGGCGGTGGAGGGAGAGGGTCACGCGCCGACCTGGTTGGAGACCAGCGTCTGCGCCGCGGTCCAGGCGTCGGCCGGGGACACGCCGTTCGCCTCGACCGAGAGCAGGGACTTGGCCATGGCGTTCTTCACCACGCCGTCCTCCGGCCCGAGCACCTGCACCGGGGCCGAGGTGGACGAGGTGGAGAAGATCTCGCCGATCGGGGCGTTGTTGAAGTACTCGTCGGTGGCGTCGGCGACGGCCTCGATGCCCGCGGTGGTCGACGGGAAGTTGCCGACCTCCTGGAAGACCTTGGCCTGCTGCTCGGGGGCGGTCAGCCAGGCGATCAGCTTGCCGGCCTCCTCCTTGTTCTCGCTGACCTCGGGGATGCCCAGGTAGGCGCCGCCCCAGTTGCCGCCCTGG
>JASLAP010000661.1 GCA_030147065.1 Pseudonocardia sp.
GATCTCGCCGTTGACGCCGCGGGGGAAGAACCCGCCCTCGGTGACGGCGGCGGGGTTGAGGTAGGCGATGTTGAGCACCTGGCCGGCGGAGCGGGAGAACGCGATCCCGTTCACGTCGGTGGGGACCAGGTTGGCGTTGCCGTCGCCGTCCACGATGCCCTGGTCGAGGTCGGTCGAGCCGTCGAGGCTGTCGCGGGCGTCGGAGATGGCGCCGGCGGGGACCTCGAGGCCCTTGTTGAGCAGGACGGTGCGGACCAGGCCGGCGTGGTAGGCCTCGACGGCGAGGATGCCGGCGGCGGCCTCCAGGAAGGTCTTGTTGGAGATCAGCGGGGCGGCGCCCTTGTAGGCGGTGACGCCCACGTCCTCGAACACGAACGCGCCGAGCAGGAAGTTGTCCTCGTTGGCGAACGGGTCGAAGCTCTCGCCGGCCTTGATCAGGCCGGCCGCGGTGGCGGCGGCGTTGAAGGCGTCGGTGAGGTTGATCTCCGGACGGGCGACCTTGGCGTCGCCGAGGGCGGCGCGCAGGAAGTCGACGTGCGCGCGCTCGTCGTTGGCGATCTCGGTGGCGTACTGCTTGCCCAGCTTGGACTCGAACGTCACCTTGCGCCCGCCGACGACCCCGCCGAGCTCGCCGGTGCCGCTGATCTGGCTGTCGCGCAGGCCCTCGCCGAACACGCCGCGCAGGTAGTACTCGGCCTCGAGGTACTCCAGGTTCAGCGCGAAGTTCAGCACCGCGCCGTCACTGGGGCCCTGGGCCAGACCGGCCCCGGCGTCGTCGGCGAGCGCGGTGCCCGCGGTCAGGCCGAGGGCGCCGACCCCGGCGATGCCCGCACCGGCGACCCCGGCCGCACGCAGGAACCTGCGGCGGTCCATCGGGTTGGCCGAGCTGCGGGTGATGGCGTCCTTCACGAACGTCTGGTTGAACCCTTCGAACACTGCTTCTCCTGATGACGAGCGGTCCCCGGGCGTCGTCTTCTGGCCGGGGTGGGGAGCACCCGTGACCGGGCGCAGCGCATGGAGCCGCCGCCCCACTCAACGGCCGGAACGGGTCCCACGATTCGGACCCGATCGGGTGGAGCGCAGCGGGCTGGGGCAGCTTGGTCCGCCGCCGCCCGGGTGGGTTGCTCTCCGTCGCTGAGTGCGTACGCTCCGCGAGATGTTCGACAGCATCGGATGGGGCGAGGTCCTGGTCCTCGTCGTCGCCGCCCTGTTCATCCTCGGCCCGGAGCGGTTGCCGGACGCGGCCGCGTGGCTGGGCCGCACGATCCACCGGGCCAGATCCTTCGCCTCGGGAGCAACCGCGCAGCTCCGCGAGGAACTCGGCCCGGAGTTCGACGACCTGCGCCGGCCGGTGGCGGAGCTGCGCGGGATGCGCGGTCACGATCCGCGTCGCATGGCGGTCGACGCGCTCCTGCACGACCCGACTCCCGCACCCGGCGGCGACCACCGTTCCTGAACGACCCTGCTGCTACGACCGACGGCACGGGAACCGCCGTCCGGCAGCGAAGGCGATGGGTGAGGACCTTCCTGGTGGTCGGCGTCGGCGGCTCCGCCGTCGCGTCGGGCCGGCAGGATGGGCCCGGTCTCGCCCACGTCGCCGACGGCAGGACGGGCGCATCCCGGTGAGCGGCGGCGGCTGGTGGTGCCGGTCGGCTGCGCGGACCGTGGCGTTCGCCCTGCACGCGCTGGAACCCGACGAAGAGGCGGCGGCGCGGTCCCACCTGCCGGGCTGCAGCTCCTGCCGGTCGACGGTGCGCGACACCGAGGTGGTGATCCGGGCGCTGGCGGCCGCGGTGGAGCAGGTCGAGCCGCCGGCTCGGCTACGTCGGCACATCGTCGGGCACGTGGCGACGACCCCGCCCGTCCGGCCGGCGGCGCAACCGCGCCTGGCAGCAGCACGACCCGCCACCTTCCCGCAGCCGGTTCGGGGGCCTCTGCGCCGAGACCGGCGGGGCGGCACCGGTGGCCGGCGACGGCTCGTCGGAGTAGTGCTCGTCACGGCGGCCGTGCTGGGCGTCGGCAGCCTCGCCCGCTCGGCCGCACAGCTGCAGCAGCAGCGCGACACCGGGGTCGCGCGGTGTCCCGGGCGCTCGCGGAGCTCGTCACGCAGCTGGACCGGCCCGGTGCCACGCACACCACGCTCCGGACGAGCGCGGGGGAGCCGGTCGCGGCCGTGCTCGCCGCGCGGGGCCGATCCTCCCGGTGCGCGCGCAGCGCGAGTATCGCGACCTCGTCCTCGGTGTGGCCGTCGACCTCGGGCCCGCCAGCGCGGCCCGGGCGAGCGGGTCAACGCCGGGCAGCACCCGCAGGTGCACGCGGTGCGCCCAGCGCGGCGCGCACGGTCTCGGCGAGGGCCTCGGTGCCGCCGCAGTCGAAGAACGTCACCTGGCGGAGGTCGACGACCAGGCGGGCCGCGGGCGATCCGGTGCCGAGGGCGCCGCCGAGAGGTGCGTCGAGCGCATCGAGAGCTGCGACCTGGTGGCCAGGCCGACCTCGACGCGCGCCCGGACCGGTCGTCGGGCCGCGGGCGTCCGTCTGCACGTCGATCTCGAGCAGTCCCGGGGGCGCGGACCGGTGCGGGACCGGCCTGCCCTGCTGCGCGAGTGCGGCGGACGCTGAGGGCAGGTGCGGTCGGGTTTCCGTTCGGGGTGGGGGATCGCCATCGCCGCTGCAGTCGAGCTGGTCGTCGTCCGCATCGGGACGGGACGCCGTGTCGGCTGCGCCACCCGGTGGTCGGCCAGCTCGACCTGGACTTCGAATTGATGCAGCTGCCGTCGGAGCCGGTCCTGGTCCTCGACATCTACACCGCCGCCGCGGGCACCCCGGCGGCGGACGCGCGGAAGGTGCTGGCCAGCTGGGCCGCCACCCAGGACATGGACGAGGAGTCGGTGGCGGCCACCGAGCAGGGTGGAGGCTCTGATCAAGGCGGCGCCGCCCAGCCACCGCTTACTCCTGGGCCTCCTTGTGCTGCTTGGTGGGCGCGGCCCAGCACGGGCGCCTGGGCGGCTGGATGGCCAGTTCCGCAGAGGACGGCGGCGGCCGCCGCCTGCGCGCGGGGTTCCTGTTGTCGGTCTCCACGGAACCCGGCGTCGGCTCCTGCCCGCCCCGCTGTGGTTCGTACGGGCGGCCTCCTCGTCTGCCTGTCCAGCCGCCCTGGGCTGCGGTGGGCCCTGAGGTCGCCGCCGCCAGGTCTCAGGTGCCGGTGCTGCCGCCGTTGGGACGGTCACCGCTCGAGCCGGTGCCCGTGCCCCGGGTCGACGCGCGCCGGCTCGTGCCGGCGGTGCTCCGGGGTCGGCTGGTGGTCGCCCGAGCGCGGGCAGCCGTCGTCCGGGCAGCGGTCGTCCGGGCGCTCCCGGTGGTGCTCGGTGCCGGCCCCGCCGCCGCGTCGGAGTCGGTCTTCGCGGTTCCCGCCGCCGGGGAGGCGTCCGGCGACGCCTTCGGTGACGTGGCCGGCGTCGTGGTCGAAGACGTGTCCGACGGCTTGTCCGACTTGTCCGCCGACGGGGCCTCGGCGCGCGCCGGTGCCGCGGTGCCGGCCGAACCCGCACCGCTGCTGCCCGCGGCGTGCGCGGACAGGTCGTTGTCCTTCTCCCGGCGGACCAGGTCGGCCAGGACGGCGCGGTCGTACTTGGTCTCGGCGGTGGCGGCGCGCTGCTGGGCCTGCGCGGCGGCCCGGCGGGCCTTCTTGCGCGCGAGCTGCAGCCGGTCGTCCTCCTTCACCGACGCCTTGATCGACTTCTTCATGGCCGCGACCCGGTCGAGGGCGGACTGCAGCGCGGCCTCGTACTCCCGGCGCTGGGTGGAGTTGCGGTCGAGCTGCTGGTCGATGTCGGCGACGTGGGACGTCGCCGACTCGACCGCGGCCTTCGTCGCCTGCAGCTTGGCGCGCCGCCGGTCGAGCGTCGACCTCGCCGCGTCGGTGCCGCCGGACTCCGCCGAACCGTTCTCCGCAGCCGGGTGTGTCATCTTGATCCCCTTCGCTGTGCCGGCGGACCACCCTGCCCAGGCCCGCTCCGTACACCAGGGCTACCCGCTCCGGCTACCGGCCATGTCCCGGATGATCCACGTTCACCTGCGCAGCAACCGTCGGTCACACCGCTCTCGAGCTCGCGGCCTGCAGCCGGGTCGGCACGAACGATGAACGAGTGCGACATATGATCGCTGTGGATCAGCGGACTTTCAGATCCGTCAGATCTCGGCTCGTCGTTCGGTCAGCGTGGTGGCCACGCGGACCAGCTTGATGTTGAGCGACTGGGACGCGGTGCGCAGGATGTCGAACGCCTCGGCTTCGCTGATGCCCCGGCGCTCCATCAGGACGCCTTTGGCCTGGCCGATGACGTCCCGGCTGCGCAGTGCTTCCCGCAGCTGCGCCACCTGCAGTTCGGCCGCGTTGGTGGCGATCGTGCCGGCGAGCGCGGTCGCGGCGTGCGCGGCGAGCACCACGGCCATGTCGCGGTCGGCTCCGTCCAGGCCGTGGGCCCGGGTCGAGTAGTAGTTCAGGGTGCCCATGCGGGGCGGTTCCTGCTTGGGGAACAGGCCGAGGGACAGCACGCTGCGCACCCCGTACCGTGCGGCGACGGGTCCCCACGTGCCGAACCGGGCGTCGGCGGCCAAGTCGGTGGATTCGGCGAGCCCGAGACCGGCGACGCAACTCGCCTCGATGGCCGGGCCCTCGCCGAGTTCGTACTGCAGCTCGTCGAGGGTCCGGGCGAGCGGGCCGGTGGCGACGGGCGTGTCCAACCGCCCGTCCGCGGCGTGCAGCGTGACGCTGACCAGGTCGACACCGGGAACGACCTTCTCCGCTGCGGCCACGACTCGGACGAGGACCTCGGCCGGTGAGGCTCCCGAACCGCGCCACCGAACACCCTTCAACCGCATCCCGCTGCTCGAGATGCGTCCACGGATCTTGGCACGACCGGTGATCCGCTGCTGAACGGACCAGCCGCCGCTCGCGGGGGCACCGCCGGCCGCAACCGGTGTGGTTGAAGGTGTACCGAGCGGGTTACGAAT
>JASLAP010000003.1 GCA_030147065.1 Pseudonocardia sp.
CTCTGCTGCGCTCGCCCGCGAGGGCCGGTGACCGTTGACCTCTGACCCGGGCGGTCCGGGTGCGAACCCGGGGAGCAATGCTTGAAACCTGTGGATGACGTGGGAGGGCCGTACCCTCCCGGTGATCTTGAGGCTCTCAAGTAAGACCGGCGCTGCAACGCTGGTCGGAAGGGCACGACCCGTGCTCACCGTAGCTCCCGATGCCGACGACGGCGCTGAAGGCCCCGGACCCGCCGCGGGCGGGTCGTTGATCGATAACCTGGTCCGGAAGGCGCCCGGCGGATGCTGGCCGAAGCGCTGCAGGCCGAGGTCGACGACTACATCGCCCGGTTCGCCGGCGAACGCGACGCCGACGGGCGTCGGCTGGTGGTGCGCAACGGCTCCCACCAGCCCCGCGAGGTGCTCACCAGCGCCGGGGCGGTGGAGATGGTCGCACCGCGGGTCAACGACCGCCGCGTCGACGCCCAGACCGGGCAGCGGCGGCGGTTCGCCTCGGCGATCCTGCCGCCCTGGGCACGCAAGACCCCGAAGATCACCGAAGTCCTGCCGCTGCTCTATCTGCACGGGCTGTCCAGCGGGGATTTCGTGCCCGCCCTGGGCCAGTTCCTCGGCTCCTCCGCCGGACTGTCCGCGCCGGTGATCACCAGGCTGACCGAGTCCTGGAAGGCCGAGCAACACACTTTCGCCGCCCGGGACCTGTCCGGAGTGGACTACGTCTACCTGTGGACCGACGGCATCTACGTCAACATCCGCCTGGAAGAGCACAAACTGTGCCTGCTCGTGCTCATCGGCGTGCGCGCCGACGGCCGCAAGGAGCTGGTCGCGCTCGCCGACGGCTACCGCGAGTCGGCCGAGTCCTGGGCGGACCTGCTGCGCGACTGCGCACGGCGCGGCATGTCCGCTCCGGTCCTCGCCGTCGGCGACGGGGCGTTGGGGTTCTGGGGTGCGCTGCGCGAGGTCTTCCCGACCACCCGCGAGCAGAAATGTTGGTTCCACAAGATCGCCAACGTGCTGGGTGCGCTCCCGAAGTCGGCGCATCCGGGAGCGAAGAGGGCCCTGGCCGAGATCTGGAACGCCGAGGACCGCCGCCACGCCCTCGACGCGGTCCGGGCGTTCGAGACGGCCTACGGGGCGAAGTTCCCCAAGGCCGTCGCGAAGATCGCCGATGACCTGGAGGTGTTGTTGGCGTTCTACGACTTCCCTGCCGAGCACTGGCAGCACCTGCGCACCACCAACCCGATCGAGTCCACGTTCGCCACCGTCCGGCACCGCACGAAGATCACCCGCGGGCCGGGCTCCCGAGCGGCGGGGTTGGCGATGGCGTTCAAGCTGATCGAGGCCGCCCAGGACCGCTGGCGCGCGGTCAACGGCCCGCACCTGGTCGCGCTCGTCCGGGCCGGCGCCACGTTCGTCAACGGCCGGCTCGTCGAACGACCGGCCGACCAAGACCAACATCAACCAGAAGCCGCCTGAAGATCTTCATCCACAGGTCTTGACAATTGCTCCGAGGACACGGACCCAGCGACACTGCGAGACCGCCGGGCGCCTCGAGGAAGGCCGCGCTGCCCACGTGCTCGAAGCGACACTGCTGCCAGCCTTGGCCCCACCGACAACCGGCCGAGTCTGACAGACGCGCACCCGGCATCAGTCCGAGTTCCCGACGAACGGGGAGAGCGGTACCCCTCCTACCGGGCAGTCTTGCCACGGTTCAGCCGAGCGGCCATCTCATCCGGGATCCACCTCATCCGGGATCTACGAGAGCGCGGAGCGCCGGGGTGAGCACGCGCTCGAGGTCGGCAGGGTCGGCGTCGGCCGCGGCCGGAACCTTCAGCAGGTAACGCGAGATGGCCACACCGAGCGCGACAGCGTTGAGCATCGCGGCCCGCAGGGCCGCGTCCGGCCCGCCGATGGCGGCCGCAACCCTGGCTTGCGCTTCCCCCATCACCTGTTCACGCATAGTCGTCTGCGCCGCAGGGTGAGTGAGGCAGCTGCGAAGTAGTGCTTGAGCAGCCGCGCGACGATCCGGGTCGTCGAAGGCATCGAGCACGTGCTGGAGCGCGGCGCGAGGCAACTCGGCTCGGCCAGCGCCCGTGAGCCCGTCCAGCGGGACACTCCATCGCGCAGCAGCCGCGAAGAGCTGCTCCTTGCTGCCGAAATGCTGCATCACCAGCGCTGGGTCGACGCCGGCCCGATCCGCTACCGCTCGGATCGAGGTCCGGTCGTAGCCGTGCTCAGCGAACAGGTGCCGCGCCGCGTCCATGATCGCCGACTCACTTCGCCGACGGCGGTCCTTCCTGCTCGGAGGAGCACCAGCGCGGTCAGCGTCGTCGATCACGCCGCCACTCTACAACCGTTGACCGAAGGTGACGTCTCGCTCTACGGTCGTTGAGTCAACGTTGTGAGGAGTTCCAGTGCCCGCACGCCCCTCCGGTCCGCACCGATCCGCCGGTGCCTCGACTTCGTCCCCCGCGAGGAAGGGGGTTGCACTGGCCGTGCTCGCCGGAAGCCAGCTGCTGATCGTCCTGGACGCGACCATCGTCAACGTCGCCCTCACCGAGATCCGCGACGGGTTCGACATCACCCCGGCAGACCTGCAATGGGTGGTCACCGGCTACGTCCTCGCGTTCGGCGGCTTCCTGCTCGTGGGTGGGCGCCTCGCAGATCGATTCGGTCAGCGCCGGATGTTCATCCTCGGCGCGGCCGCCTTCGGGCTCGGATCCGCGCTGTGCGGGGCGGCATGGACGCCGGCGGTCCTACTGATCGGCCGTGCGCTGCAGGGCATGGCGGCAGCGGTCCTTGCTCCTGCCTCGCTGGCACTCCTCATGGTCGTGTTCCCAGCGGGACGAGACCGAGACCGTGCGCTCGCGGTATGGGGTGGCGTCTCGGCCAGTGGGACGGCCGTCGGGCTGATCCTCGGCGGCATCCTGACCCAGACGTTGTCGTGGGAGTGGATCTTCTGGATCAACGTACCGATTGCGGCGCTCGCGGTGGCGTGCGCGCGCGCAGTACTGCCCGAGAACCGGGGAGCCGGCACGGCACAACTCGATGTCGCAGGCGCAGTACTGGTCACGGCAGGCCTTGTCGCCCTGGTTTATGGCTTGGTGAAGGCCGCGGAAGTCGGCTGGACTACTACCCCGGCGCTGCCGGTGCTCTTGGCCGCCGCCATGCTGCTGGGCGCCTTCGCCCGCCGGCAAGTCGTGCGGCCCTCGGCGCTGATCCCTGTTGGGTTGTTGCGGGATCCCGTCGTGCTCGCCGGCAACCTGATCGGACTCGCCCTCGGCGCTACGATCTACGCACTGTTCTACTTCCTGAGTCTGTTCATGGGCGGCACGCTGGGCTACGGCCCGATCCTCGTCGGCATGGCCTTCCTTCCGATGGCTGCCGCGATCGCCGTCGCAGCCGCCCTCGCCGGCCGCTTGATCGCATGGACAGGTCTGCGATGGTCGCTCGCCACGTCGGCGGTGCTCGTCGCTGGGGCGCCCGCCAACCTCTCCCTGATCAGCCCGGGCAGCACCTATGCCGGCAGCCTCCTTCCTGCTCTCCTGCTTGCCGGGTTCGGTCTCGGCCTCGCCTTCGTGGCTCTCCCGGCAGCTGCCGTCGGGAGCGCTCCCGCCCAGGAAAGCGGCATCGCCGCGGCCCTGTTCAATGCCGGACAACAGATCGGCGGAGCACTCGGACTTGCAATTCTCACGGCTGTGAGCACAGCTCACACAAGGGGGTTGACCCCGCCCGGTGGCAGGGCGGCACCATCTGCGCTCGCCGAGGGCTGGGCACTGAGTTTCGTGGTTGCGTCGGGAATCATGGTTCTCACGCTGCCGGTGGCCATCTTGATGGTGCGGAAGCCGAACACCAGATCCGAACCACCGCCTGAAGACCGTTAGCGCTCTTCAGGCGAGCCACCACTCGAGCCGACCGGAGTAGCCCCCACCCGGTGGAGCATCTGGCCAGATAGCACCGAGCCGAACCCTGCAGTAGCCGGCCGGGCGGGCTGGCCGCGCGCCGCGGCGAGCACGTGATGAAGGCGCGCCGCACCTCCGAGTCAGCCGGCGTGCCCCTGATGGTCCGATGTCTGCGCCGCGAACCAGTCGTGGAGGGCGTCGACGACGGTCGGGTCGTCGGTGGCGTAGCGGAGCTCCGCGCCGTCAGCACGGGGGTGGACCGAGACATCGAGCTCGTCGGGGTTGGCTTCGAGTGTCGCCAGTCCTGGCATGTCGCTGCCGTGGATTTGCGCGGGGTCGCCGAAATCGCCCCGGTCGAGCGCGGCCGCCTCCTCGCGCAGGTGCTGCTGGATCAGCGCGATCTGTCCTTGGTCCGCGGGGTCGTCGGCCACCACTGTCTGCCTCCCGCCCTCCGGGGTGGGCTCGAAGTGGTGAGTGGTGGCGGCGAGGGCGAACGGCATCACGTCGGCGCTGCGTTCGGAGATGAGGTCCTCGCGGCTCGGACCCGTGAGCGTCGTGATGACGCCGAACCCGGCACTACCCACAGCGGCGACGGCGACCGCCACGAGCGCGGCGCGGACCGCACGCCGCCGGGTCGGTGACTGAGCCACCTTCATATCGAACCTCCTTGTTTCCGGGCGGCCGCGGTGAGCAGTCGCATCGTGTCGAGCACCTGGTCGCGACGATCTGCCGGGATGGCTTCGAGCAGATCGGCGAACCGCTGCGCCCTGGCCCCGGCGACCTCCGCCGCGACCGCGCGCCCCGCTGATGTGGGCGCCAGGCGCACGGTGCGCCGGTCCGGACCGTCCTCCCGCTCCACCCATCCCCGTGCGACCAGCCGGTCGACCAGGCGGCTCACCGAGCTGCGGTCGAGGCGGAGCCGGTCGACGAGCTCGCGCTGGGTCAGCCCCTCGCGGGCCACGACTTCGGTCAGGGCGTGCGCGTCGGACGGCGCCATCGGTCGTCCGCACGGTGTCCGGTCGTCGGCCAGGAGCCCGAACGCGCGGATGAAGCCGATCATCTCGTCCTGCAGTTGCGCTCCGGGCTCGGAGTCCTCGCGACCAGTCACTGTTGCAGCGTACATCTGTTGCGTGCCGCAACGCTACCTGATGTCCGGTCGACCTACCACGATCGCAATACCGGTACGGGGCATACGCCAAGTCGAGTAACTCGCTGCCAGCACCGTGGGGGGCCGTGCTAGCGTCCCGCCTATACCTGGTACCCCTACGTGGTATGGACCGAGGGGATCGCGCCTGAAGCGCGTGCCCTCGCCGTATACGGCCACGACCGTGGGTGCGGCAGCCAGCGCCGTGCGGCACGCAGAACGACGAGGAGGTTCTCGATGTCGGTGGACGACAACCCGTCGGCCCCACGGGCCGGCCGCAGGGAGTGGCTGGGACTGGCAGTCCTGGTACTCCCCTCCACGCTGCTGTTCATGATGCTGACGATCTTGTTCCTCGCGGTGCCGCACCTGGCCGCGGACATCGAGCCGAGCAGCACCCAACTGCTGTGGATCCTCGACGTCTACGGCTTCGTGATGGCCGGGTTCCTGGTCGCCATGGGCACCCTTGGCGACCGGGTCGGCCGGCGCCGGCTGCTGGTGATCGGCGCCGCCGTGTTCGGCCTCGCCTCGATCGCCGCCGCGTTCACCGACGACCCCGCGATGATGATCGTCTGGCGGGCGGTCCTGGGCATCGCGGCCGCCACGCAGATGCCCGCGACCCTCGGCTTGATCTTCGCGATGTTCCACGACGCCCGCCAGCGCGGTGTCGCGATCGGCGTGTGGGCGGGCGGCATCTCCGCGGGCGTGGCCCTCGGTCCGCTGCTCAGCGGCATCCTGCTGGAGCTGTTCTCCTGGCGGGCGACCTTCCTGGTCGCAGTTCCGGTCATGGCCGTGGTGGTCATCGGTGCGCCCCTGCTGCTACCGGAGCACCGCGACCCGAACGCGGGGCGGCTGGACCTCCTCGGTGTGGTCCTGCTGCTGGGGACGCTGCTCCCGCTCGTCTACGGCATCAAGTCGGTCGCCCAGGGCGGATCGGCCGCAGTCGCGCTGACCGTTGTCCTGGTCGGCGTGCTCATCGGGGTGCTGTTCGCGTTGCGGCAACTGCGGGCAGCCTCTCCCCTGCTGGACGTGCGGCTGTTCGCCAACCGCACCGTCCGCGGAGCGCTCGGAGTGTTCGTCCTCGCGGCCACCGGCTTGGGCGGGGTGTACTTCCTCATCACCCAGTACCTGCAGCTCGTCGCCGGCCTCTCCCCGCTGCAGACCGCACTGGCGATCCTGCCCGCCGCGCTCGTCCTGATCGTCGTCTCCGCGACCTCCCCGATCCTGGCGCGCCGCGTGCGCCCGGGCTACGTCATCGCGCTCGGACTGGCCGTCCAGGTCGTCGGCTACCTCATGCTCACCCAGGTCAGCATCACCTCAGGACTTCCGCTGCTGATCGCCGGGTTCATCGTGCTCTACCCGACCGTCGCCCCGTCGATGGCACTGACCACCGACCTCGTGGTGGGATCCGTACCGCCCGCGAAAGCCGGAGCGGCCTCCGGCCTGAGTACTACCGCCAGCGACCTCGGCATCTCGTTGGGGGTCGCGGTCATCGGCAGCATCGCCGTCGCCGGCTACCGCAGCGCGATGGCGGAGTCGCTGCCGGCGGGGTTGCCACCGGAGGTAGCCATCGCAGCGGGCGAGACCCTCGCCGGTGCCATGGCCGCAGCAGACCTGCTGCCCGGCGGCGCCGCGGAGGCGTTGGTGGAAACGGCTCGCTCGGCGTTCACCGGCGGCCTGCACCTTGGCGCGTTCACCGCCGCCGGCATCGCCGCTGTCGCGGCCGTGCTGGCGGCGACCCAGTTGCGCCACATCCCGCCCACCGGTGCCCCCGTCGTCTCCGAGCCCGCGCCGTACCAGCAGCGAGGATGACCAGTGCCTTCGACTGAACTGCATCCGACCGAACGATTCCAGCTGCGGGACGCACGTCCGTCCGACTGCCCGACACTGACGAACATCGTGCGCACGTCGAGTGCCTACGCGGGGCCATACCGGGTGATGGTCGCGCCGTTGGCCATCGACGTCGCCTACCTGACTGCGAACCCGGCCCGGGTCTGCGTCGACGACCGGGACAGGGCCGTGGGCTTCGCCAGCCTGCTCCTCCCGGGCAGAGGTGCCGCCGGTGAGGCCGAGCTCGACTACATGTTCGTCGACGACCCCTGGCAGCGCAGGGGCATCGGTCGAGCCCTGATGTCGGACGTGATCGCAATCAGCCAACGGCTGGGCATTGCCCGCATCCACATCGTGTCCCATCCCCCGGCCGAGCCGTTCTACCTCTCGGTCGGCGCTGTACGCGTCGGGGAGGTCGCCCCGACGGGGCGGATCACGTGGCCGCGCCCCCTGCTGCGGATCAACACGGCATGACGCCCAGGTAGGGGCGCAACCACACCAACTGGCGAACGGCGATGGCCGGTCCAACCCCCACAGCAGATCGGGCAACACCACCACCCCTACTGGCGCGCTAACGACAAGTGCTGTAGCAGACCGGCCCTCGCCAGGCTGCGTCCGCGGAGGTGGTGGATGAGGACGGCCACCTCGTGTCCTTCGGGATGTCACGTTAGGCGCTGATCTCGGTCGGGGGCACCACCTCCTGGCGTGTGGCGGGAGTCTGGGCTTGTCGGGCTTTGGCGAGGATCTCCACGCCCATGTAGCGGCGTTGTTCGGCCCATTCGTCGGTCTGTTCTGCGAGGACCGCCCCGACCAGCCGGATCACGGCGGTGCGGTCGGGGAAGATGCCGACGACGTCGGTGCGCCGGCGGACCTCCTTGTTCAGCCGTTCCTGGGGGTTGTTCGACCAGATCTGGCGCCAGAGCTCGCGGGGGAACGCGGTGAACGCCAGCAGGTCGGCCCGGGCGGCGTCGAGGTGCTCGGCGGCAGCGGGGAACTTCGCGGCCAGGGCGTCGACGACCCGGTCGAACTGGGCGTGGACCTGGGCTGCGTCGGGCTGGTCGAAGATGGTGCGCAGCAAGGTGAGCACCCACGGCTGCGCCGACTTGGGCACCCGGCTGGCCAGATTGCGCGCGTAATGGGTCCGGCACCGCTGCCAGCTCGCTCCGGGCAGCGTCGCCTCCACCGCGGCGACCAGACCCGGATGGGCATCGGAGGTCACCAGCGCCACCCCGGACAATCCCCGCGCCACCAGGCTGCGCAGAAACGCCAGCCAACCGGCGCCGTCCTCACCGGAGACGACATCGAGCCCGAGGACTTCACGTTGCCCCTCGACGCTGACCCCGACCGCGATCAGCGCGTGCACGATCACCGTCCGGGGGGTGTGTACCGGTAGCGCGTCCACGTCCCCCGGGAAGAGTTGTGGAGGGGCCGCTGAGGAGGCTGCTGTGTGTGGCTGAGGCGATCGGCGTTGCGGATGGGGTGGTTGCCCGATGTGGCTTCCCGCTGCGCAGGC
>JASLAP010000011.1 GCA_030147065.1 Pseudonocardia sp.
CCGCGCGCCGGGCGGGGCGCCGGGAGTGTCGAGCCAGACCATCGAGCGGAGTGCCGGGAACAGCTCGCGGAACCGCGCCGGAGCGATCGCGGTGCCGCTGTGGCCGACGACGAGGCCGGCGCCCTCTCCCAGCAGCAGCTCGGCCGGCGGCTCGGAGTGCCGCCGAGTCGCGTCGTCGGGCTGGTGGACGGCCTCGAAGCCGAAGGGCTCGTCACCCGCCGCACCACTGCGGACCGCCGGGTCCACGCCGTCGAGCTCACCGGACCCGGGCGCGCTCACCTCGACGAACTCCTCCGCGAGGCGCAGGGGCCTTGGAGACCCGGCTCACCGCCGGCCTCGACGACGCCGACCAGGAACACCTTCAGACCTGCTCGGTCGGGTCGCGTCCAATCTCGGCGATGCCCAGGCCGGCAAGCTGCGGATCTGGTGACGGTGTGCGACCACCGGGGGTCGGGGTGCGCGCGGCGCCGATCCCGGCGGCACCCTGCCCCGCGGTGCTGGTGCTCGGTGTCGCCCAGCCGGCCTCGTCACGATCTCGGGGCCGGACGACGGCCGGCGTCGGTGACCAGCTCACCATGCCGTCGCACTGCTCGCTGTCGGCCGGGGCTGGCCCGTGAGCTGCACGCGGCCTTCTTCGCCCATGTCCACGAACGCGGTCATGCAGACGGCGCCGGCTCGTCGCACCGGCTGGCCCCCCTCCACCTGCGGACCGCATGGACCAGGCCGTACCCGACGATCACCGCGATGCTCGCGGCCATCGCCCAGAGCGCGACGTCACGCACCCAGGGCACGGAGGAGGCGGTGTGGCCCAGCAGGACCATCCCGACCGCCCAGAGCAGCGCCCCGAGCGCGTTGGCCAGGGCGAAGCGGACCGGGTGCATCCGGCCCACCCCCGCCAGGGTCGGCACGATCGCGCGGATGCCGGGGAACCAGCGGCAGATCACGATCGCGAACCAGCCGTGGCGTTCGTACATCCGTTCCGCGGCCGCCAGGAAGCGGCGGGTCGCCGCTCCGCGGCGGCGGGTCAGCCAGGCGGCGCCGAACCAGCGGCCGAGGCCGTAGCCCACCGTGTCGCCCAGCACGGCCCCGGTCCAGGCCGCCGCCGCGAGGACGGCCACCGGCACGTCGATGTGGCCACTGCCCACGAGCAGGCCCACGCCGAACAGCAGCGAGTCCGCGGGCAGGAACACGCCGACGAACAGTCCGGACTCGACGACCAGCAGCCCCAGCACCAGCAGGCAGACGGCCGGTCCCGGGTACGCGAGCAGATCCGGCACCGGCGCCTCAGCTCCCACCGCCGTCGCGGACCTGCCGCGGCGTGAACCTCACCGGCAGTGACCGCAGCGTCGGGGACAGCCCCGGCTCCCACACCAGGTCCTCGGGCGAGCAGGCGAGCCGGACGTCGTCCAGGCCCGTGATCACGGCCCGCAACGCGGCGTGCGCCTCCCGTCGGGCCAGCGTCGCACCCAGGCAGTGGTGCGTCCCGTGACCGAAGGAGAGGTGGCCGGCGGCCGCCGCGGGGTTCCACGTGTCGGGAGCGGGGAAACGGTCCGGGTCGCGGTTCGCCGCGGCGATGTCGGCGACGGCGGCTTCGCCCACCCCGATCCGCACCCCTCCGAGATCCACCTCCTGGGTCGCGTACCGGGCCTCCACCTGCGGGAACGGCGTCACCTGTCGCAGGCACTCCGCCACGGCCGCATCGAGCGCCGCCGGCTCGCGGCGCAGCCGCTCGTAGCGGGCCGGCTCGGCGAGCAGCAGCGCGAGGCCGCCCGAGATCAGGTTTGCCGTGCTCTCGTACCCGCCCACCAGCAGGTCCCGCCCGAGCGCGATCAGCTCGTCCTCGGTCAACCCCGGCCCGCCGGGCTCCGCCGGCGACGGGGACGACGACGCCCGCGGTCGCGCCACCAGCTCCGCGAGCTCGGCGAGGACGCCGGTGACCGGACCCTCGGAGATCCGTTCGTCGAGGTACCGGTCCATCGCCGCGATCGCCTCCACGGTCCGCTGCCCCGCCTCCGCACCGCCCTCGATCCGGTGGACCGTCCGCACCCAGGCACCGAACCGGGTGTGGTCCCCGGACGGCAGCCCGGCGACCCGGCACAGCACCCCCACGGCGAGCGGGACCGCGAGGTCGCACACCAGGTCTGCCTGCCCGGAGCCGGAGCACCTGTCGACCAGGGTCGTCGCCAACGCGTCGATCATCGATCGGTGCGCCTCGGTGCGGCGGGCCGAGAACATCGGGGTCACCGCCCGCCGGATCCGGGTGTGCTCCGGCGGATCGAGGTGCAGCAGGGTCTCCCCGCGAGCCACCCGCACCCCGCCGCCGGGGACCGGGCCCAGGCCCGCGCCCGCCCGCAACCGGGCCACCTGCACCGGGTCCCGCACGAAGCGCGGATCCGACAGCACGGCCCGGACATCGGCGTAGCGGGTGACGACCCACCCCTCGATCCCCTCCGGCAGCATCGTCCGGCGCGGCGGACCGCAGGGGGACGGCGTGGCAACCACAGCAACCTCCTCGACTCGTCTGCTACATAACGTAGCACTACAAGATGTAGTAGGTCGAAGGTCGGGTACGGCGGCGGCTGCACGCCGGTCGGGCCGGTCATGGACCCCGCGGGGTGCGATCAGCGGGTGCTCGACCGCGCCCGCTGCGCGCCGACCCAGGCCACAGCCGTGGCCACCATCCGGACCCCGTTCAGCGCGTACCAGCGGCGCAGCAGCGCTTCCCGCTCGTCGACCGAGGGGGGTTCGGCGGCGAAGAAGAGCCTGACGTTGACCGCCCGGACGATGTAGGCAGTGCTCAACCCGGCAGTGAGCGTGCCCGCGACGGAGGCGGTCGCCCACCGCCGCTGCGCCACAGGGCCGTTCCAGCCCACGCCCAGTGCGGCTGCCGCTGCGCCGACGGTGACCGGCCCGACCGGGAGGTAGAACCGGACCGGGCTGCCGGGGCGCAGCATGGACCCGATGGTCACGGGCTCGCCTGGGGGTACGGCCAGATCGCGCTGGCGCGCGAGCCGGTCGGGGATCTTCGCCACCGCCTCGTACAGGTTGCCGAAGAACCACTGCGCCTGGCCGAACTGGGCCACTGCGAGCAGTGTGCAGGCGAGCCGAGGGGGGCGGAACCACGGACCCCGGGTCATGCCGCACCGACCGGCTTCGGCCCGGTGATGTCGGGTCGGCCCGGCGCGCCGATGGCGAGCACCATCGGCGGCACGGTGCGGCGGAGCTCCTCTGCTGCCGTGAGCGGGTCACCCATCTCGACGGGGTTCACGATGATCGGGCCTTTCGCGTCGGGCTCGGGTCCTGAGCCGGTCGACCCCGCGGGGTGTGCCAGGGCCGTGGTCGGGTGCTACAACTTGTAGCGTGATCGAACGTAGCAGGGCGGATGCCGGTGCGGCGATGAACGCGGATCACCGGCCGTGGCTCGAGCCCTCGACGAAGGGCGACAGGTGAGCAGGCGCCGCGGCGAGCTCGAGCAGGATGTGATGAGCGCGCTGTGGCTGCGCAGCGAACCGGCCACCGCCCGTGACGTCCTGCGGGACATCGGCGATCCCGATCTCGCCTACAGCACGGTGAAGACCGTGCTGGAACGGCTCACCCGCAAACAGGTGGTCACCCGGGTGAGCGTCGACCGCGCCTGGCACTACACGGCGGCGGGGACGCGCGACGACTACGTGGCAGAACTGATGATGGCGGCGTTGGAACGCAGCGGTGACCGGGACGACGCGCTGATCCGGTTCGCCCGCGCGGTCAGCCCGACGGACGCCGACGTCCTCCGCGCCGCCCTGGGCACCTCGCCCGGCCCCGGACGCACCCCCGACCACGGCCCGCCGGCCCGGGGCGGTGCCTCCTCGTGATCTACGTCTGGCACCACCTCTGCACCGCGCTGCTCGCGGCTGCCTCCGGGGTCGTCCTGGCGCGGGCCCGCTGGACCCACCGCAGCCCGCACCTGGCGGTCCTGCTCTGGCAGGCCACCGCGCTCAGCGCGGTGACCGCGACGGTGGGGGTGCTGCTCAGCGCCGGACTGGAGCCCTACGGGCGCGGGATCGTGCCTGCCCTGAGCCAGTTCGCCGTGGACCTCGCGGTGGGCGCACCGCCCACCGGTCTCGGAGCGGCGCACGTGGCGGCGGTCGTGGCGGGGCTGCTGCTGGCGGCCTGGACCGTCGCCGTCCAGGTGGTCAGCTCCTGGCAGGCCAGGCAGCACCGCTCCCGGCACCTGCTGCTGCTGAGCCTGGTCGCGCGCCCCGACGCGCACGGCCGGGCCATGATCCTGGACCACCCCGTGGCCGCGGCCTACTACCTGCCCGGCCCGTCCGGCTGCGTGGTGGTCAGCTCCGGGGCGCTGGAGGCGCTGACGCCGTCGCAGCTGGAGGCCGTGCTCGCGCACGAGGACGCCCATGCCCGCGAGCGTCACCACCTCGCGCTCGCGCCGTTCCGAGCGCTGCGCCGGGCAGTCCCGTGCCGGTTCACCGCCCGGATGGGGGACAGCATCGAACTGCTCGTGGAGATGTGCGCGGACGACGGCGCCGTCCGCCGCCACGGCCCGGCCCCACTGATCGCCGCGCTGCGCCGCTTCCACGCACTCGGCCCGACCCTGGTCCCGCCCGGCGCGCTCGCCGCCGCGGGGAGCACGACCGCGCAACGCATCCACCGCCTCCGCGCCGCCCGCCCCCCGCTGGGTGCGTCGCTGCGCAACCTGGTCGTCCTCGCCGCGCTCGTGGTCGCGGTCACTCCGCTCAGCCTCTTCGTCCTCCCCGCCTGATCAGGGCGGGTCCGTGCGACCGTCGGGGCGTCGAGGCGATCCCCGCGGGCCCGGCCGACAACGATCGTCACCGCGCGGTCGGCACCCGCCCGGTGCCCGCACGGCGCGAACGCGCCGTCCTGCCCACGATCGTCCAGCGAGCCGCGCTCCCCGGATGCGGACCGCATCGCCTGGCATCGAGTGCGTCTAGGGTCCTCGCGTGACGACCCAGGACGATCGCGAGCGCGCTCTGACGGTCCGAATCGACGAATCCGGCATCGTGCGTCTGGCGTGGGCGGCGGAAGTCCTCATCACGGGTGAACTCGCCCGCACGGCGATGGACCTCGTCGACGAGGCGAACGCCGGTCGGCAGCGTCCACTCCTGGTCGACATCGCCGGGACTCCCAGCATGAGCCGGGATGCGCGCATCGCCTTCTCCCGCAGGTACTCGGCCTCGAAGATCGCGGTGCTCGGCAGCACCCCGGTGCATCGCGTCATCACGGCCTTCCTCGAGGAGGTGACCTTCGTTCCGGTGCCGATCCGCTACTTCGACTCGGAAGCTTCCGCGGTGGCGTGGCTGTCCGGCTGATCCGGGCTGTGCCGTTGTGGTGCGCGAGCACGCGGGCGGGGCCGGCGGAAACCGCGGGCCCCGGGCGCCAGGGCGGCGGCGGCCGGACCCAGCACGCACACGACCGCGCAGACCAGCAGGGTCGGGGCGGCGCCGAACGCGTCGAGGGCCGGGGCGATCAGGGCGAGCCCGAGCGGGGCCAGGCCGTAGGACAGCAGGAAGTCGACCGAGGAGACCCGGG
>JASLAP010000019.1 GCA_030147065.1 Pseudonocardia sp.
ACCACGGCGGCCACCTCCAGCTCGAAGTCGAACGCTTGCGACCCGGGCGGCCGCGCCCGTCGCGGAGACCACCGGCGCGCCCCCGCGGCTGCCGTGGCGGCAGCTGGCCGCTCCGGTCGGGGTCACCCTGCTCGGCGGCCTGATCTTCTACGTGCTCATCGTGGAGCTGTCCTACAAGCTCGACAGCATCGGCGTCGGGTCGACCGCGACGATCGGCGCGGCGAGCGCCGTCGCCTCGCTGGGCACCGCCGCCGGTGCGTTCGGCTTCGGCCGGCTGGCCCGGCTGGGTCCGTGGGCGACCGTGCCGCTCGCCTTCGCGCTGTCCGGGGTGGGCCTGGTGGGGCTGGGCCTGGCCGGCTCGCTGCCGCTGGTGCTCACCGCCGCCGTGCTGACCGGGCTGGGCAACGGCCTGCTGCTGCCGGCCCTGCTGACCTGGGCCCTGGGCTCGCTCACCTTCGCCCAGCGGGGCCGGACGACCGGGGTGTGGACCTCGGCGCTGTTCCTCGGCCAGTTCGTCTGCCCGCTGGTGGTGATCGCGATCAGCGCCGCGGTCGGCGGCCTGGCGGTCGCGCTGGTCGTGGTGGGCGTCGTCGCCGTCGTGGCCGGGGCCGGCGTCCGCTTCAGCCGTCCGGCGCGGATGGACGCCGGCAGATGAACCCGGGAGCGCTCAGCGGAGTCGGGCGGCTTCCGGAGTTCGGAAGCGCCCTGGGCGGAAGCCTCGCCCGACCCGCACGCTGATGGTCCTACCGACAGCGAAGGGGCGTGCGGTGGCCGACAACCCCTCCGGGGTCACCCTGCGGGTGCGGGCGAAGACCGCGCAGTCCGCGGACGTGCTGACCCTCACCCTGGTCCATCCCGACGGGTACCGGCTGCCCGACTGGACGCCGGGTTCGCACATCGACCTGGTCCTGCCCAACGGCCTGACCCGCCAGTACTCGCTGTGCGGCTCGCGCTGGGACGCCCACTCCTACCGGGTGGGCGTGCTCCGCGAGCCCGACGGGCGCGGCGGCTCGGCCTACGTGCACGACGAGCTGCGCCCCGGCGACCTGGTCGGGGTGGGCGGGCCGCGCAACAACTTCCCGCTCGTGCCCGCGCCGCGCTACCTGTTCGTCGCCGGTGGCATCGGGATCACCCCGCTGCTGTCGATGGTCCACCAGGCCGACCTGCTCGGCGCCGACTGGCAGCTGCTCTACGGCGGGCGGCGCCGCGCGTCGATGGCGTTCCTCGACGAGCTCGCCGGCTACGGCGACCGGGTCCACGTCGTACCCCAGGACGAGTGCGGGCTGCTGCCGATCACCGGGTTCCTCGGTCGGCCCCGCCCGGACACCCGGGTCTACTGCTGCGGCCCGGCACCGCTGCTCGCCGCCGTGGAGACCGCCTGCGCCGGCTGGGCACCGCACGCGCTGCGCACCGAGCGGTTCGTCGCCGACGACCGCGGCGCACCGGTGCGCGAGGGACCGTTCGAGGTCGAGCTGGCCCGGACCGGCACGACCGTCACCGTCGGCGCGGAGCAGTCGGTGCTCGACGCCGTGCACGCCGCCGGGGTGGACGTGCTGTCCTCCTGCCGGCAGGGGGTGTGCGGCACCTGCGAGACCACCGTCGTCGACGGGCGTCCCGACCACCGCGACTCCCTGCTCGACGACGACGAGCGCGCCGCCGGCGACTGCATGTACATCTGCGTCTCGCGCTCCTGCACCGACCGCCTCGTGCTCGACCTGTGACCCCCGACCGGAGGCCTCGATGACGACCACCGCCGAGCACGCCGCGCCCCCCACCACCGACGCCGACCCGTTCGACCACGACGTCCTCGAGGACCCGCTGCCGCTGCACGCCGCGCTGCGCGACGCCGGCCCGCTGGTCCACCTCACCCGCTACGACGTCTACGCCATGGCCCGCTACGAGCAGGTGCACGCCGCGCTGGTGGACTGGCAGGAGTTCCAGTCCGCCGCCGGGGTGGGCCTGTCGAACTTCCGCTACGAGGAGCCGTGGCGGCCGCCGAGCCTGCTGCTGGAAGCCGATCCGCCGCACCACGACGCCCCGCGCCGGGTGCTCCAGAAGATCCTCGCGCCGCGCTCGCTGCGCCGGCTCCGCGACCGCTGGCTCGCCGATGCCGAGGACCTCGTCGCGCAGTTGCTCGACGGGCCGCGGGAGTTCGATGCGGTGCCCGCCCTCGCCGAGGCCTTCCCGCTGCGGGTGTTCCCCGACGCCGTCGGGCTGCCGCCGGCGGGTCGGGAGAACCTGCTGCCCTACGGCGACCACGCCTTCAACGCCTTCGGCCCCGCCAACGACCTGGTCGCCAAGGGCGCACCCCGGGTCGCGGAGCTGTCGGCGTGGGTCAACGCCCAGTGCGCCCGCGACGTCCTCGCCTCGCGGGGGTTCGGCGCCGACATCTGGGCCGCGTCCGACCGCGGCGACATCACGCCCGACCAGGCACCGCTGATCGTCCGGTCCCTGCTCACCGCGGGCGTCGACACCACCGTCCACGGCATCTCCGCGGTGCTGTACGCGCTGGCGTCCAACCCGCAGCAGTGGCAGCGGTTGCGGGCCGAACCGGCCCTGGCCCGCACGGCGTTCGACGAGGCGGTGCGCTGGGAGTCGCCCGTGCAGACCTTCTTCCGCACCGCCACCACCGACGTCCGCATCGGCGACCACGTCGTCCCCGAGGGCCGCAAGATCCTCATGTTCCTCGCCGCGGCGAACCGCGACCCCCGCCACTGGGCCACCCCCGCCCACCCCGACCCCGACGCGTTCGACCTCACCCGCGACCCCTCCGGGCACGTCGGCTTCGGCATGGGCATCCACCAGTGCGTCGGCCAGCACGTCGCCCGCCTCGAGGCCGAGGCGCTGCTCACCGCCCTGCTCCCCCGCGTCGAGCGCCTCGAGCTCGCCGGTCCCACCCGTCGCCACCACAACAACACCCTGCGCGCCTGGGAGTCCATCCCGGTCCGCCTGCACCTCGTCTGACTGCGAGCGGTGCCGAACCGTCGGCTACCTCGGTGGACGTTCTCCGACCAACATCATCAGGGTGTCGGTGAGGTCGTCGACGGCACGGTCCTGCGCCGCCCGCGGCATGCCCGTGCACCACACCGAGGCCTGCGACATCGCCGCGTGCATGCACTGCAGGACGGTGTCGACGCTGGTGACGGTGAAGTCGCCGGTGGCGACGCCCTCCTCGACGACCGCGCGGAAGACCGCGTCGTGGCGGCGCCGGAGGGCCTTGATGCGGGCCTGTTGCGCCGCCGGCCAGTCCCGGGGCTCCAGGAACAGGCGCAGCGCGGCGGGGTACTCGTGGACCGAGATCGTGACGTGTTCGTGGATCACCGCGCGCAGCCGGGCGCCCGGCGGTCCCTCGCGGGCCGCCGGCAGGCGCTCCAGGCGCGCGGTCCAGTCGTCGCCGAGGGTCTCGATGGCGGCCGTGCCGAGCTCGTCCTTGCTGGAGAAGTAGTAGTAGAGCGAGCCCTTGGTGACGTCGAGCCGCTCGGCGACGTCCTCGAGGCTGACCGCGTCGTACCCGCGTTCGCCGAACAGCTCGGCCGCCGCGGTGAGGATCTGCGCGATCCGCCTGCCCCGCTTGCGCTCGACGCGGCCGGGGCCCGGCGGTGCGGTGCGGCCGTCTGGCTGGGCGCTCATCCCCACCTCCGTTCCGGATCCGGGCGAATACTAACCCATGGGCCGAATATTGACTTCATGGTCAATCTTTGTGACTGTGGTCGGGACGTGCCGGCAGTGGGAGGACGCAGATGAGCGACTACGAGGACATCGAGTACCAGGTCGAGGGAACGACCGCGGTGATCACGATCAACCGACCGCACCGCTACAACGCCTTCCGCGGCCGCACGGTCGAGGAGCTGATCAAGGCCTTCCGGGTGGCCTGGGCCGCCCGCGAGGTGCAGGCGATCGTCTTCACCGGGGCCGGCGAGAAGGCGTTCTGCACCGGCGGCGACGTCAAGCAGCGCGCCGAGACCGGCGACTACGGGCCCACCGAGAGCGGCATGTTCGAGATCGGCAACCTGCACAAGCTGATCCGCGACATCCCCAAGCCGGTGATCGCCGCGGTCAACGGGCTCGCCGTCGGTGGCGGGCACGTGCTGCACGTGCTGTGCGACATCTCCATCGCCTCGGAGACCGCCCGGTTCGGGCAGGCCGGCCCGCGGGTGGGCTCGTTCGACGCCGGCTTCGGCTCGGCCTACCTCGCCCGCGTCGTCGGGGAGAAGCGGGCCCGCGAGATGTGGTACCTGTGCCGGCTCTACGACGCCGCGACCGCCGAGCGCTGGGGCCTGGTGAACAAGGTCGTGCCGCCCGGCGAGCTGCTCACCGAGGCCAAGGCCTGGGCCGCCGAGATCGGCGAGAAGAGCCCGACCGCGATCCGGTTCCTCAAGCAGTCGTTCAACGCCGACACCGACCACCAGGCCGGCCTGTCCAACCTGGCGATGTCCGCGCTGGACCTGTTCACCGCATCCCCCGAGGGCCAGGAGGGTGCCGCGGCGTTCGCCGAGAAGCGGGCCCCGGAGTTCGCCCGGCACGTCGACTGGCACTGACCCACTGGCACTGACCCACGACCGGCCGGAGGACCAGCATGGGCACGCTCGACGACAGGATCGCCATCGTCACCGGCGCCGGCCGGGGCATCGGCCGCGGCATCGCCGAGAAGCTCGCCGCCGAGGGCGCCACGGTGGTGGTCACCGACATCGACGGGGCCACCGCGAAGGAGACCGCCGACGCGGTCGGCGGCGTCGACATCCGCACCGACGTGACCGACCGGGAGTCGGTCGAGGCCATGGTGGAGCAGGTGCGGCAGCGGTTCGGCCGGATCGACGTGCTGGTCAACAACGCCGGCTGGGACACCGCGGGCCCGTTCGTCGACTCCGACCCCGCCGACTGGGACCGGATCATCGCGATCAACCTCTACGGCGTGCTGCACACGTCCCGGGCGGTGCTGCCGATCATGGCCGGGCAGGGCCGCGGCTCGGTGGTCAACGTGGCCTCGGACGCGGGCCGGGTCGGGTCGTCGGGCGAGGCCGTGTACTCCGCGGCCAAGGGCGGCGTCATCGCGTTCACCAAATCCACCGCCCGCGAGATGGCCCGCCACCAGGTCAACGCCAACGTCATCTGCCCCGGGCCCGCCGACACCGCCCTGTTCACCTCACTGGGCGGGGACAACCCCAAGCTACGCGAGGCGCTGACGAGGGCCATCCCGTTCCGCCGCCTCGCCCAGCCCGCCGACGTCGCCGGCGCGGTCGCGTTCTTCGCCTCCGACGAGGCCTCCTACATCACCGGACAGACCGTCAGCGTCAGCGGCGGTCTCACCATGAGCTGACCGGGACCCCCACCCGGCCTCCGCGACAACCCCCCGGGGCGAGCAGAGATCGACCGGCAGCGGAAGCCTCGATCACCGGGAGATGTCGAGACGAGCACGATGTGCCCACACCGGCCGTCAGGGGCTACGATCGTCGGGGGAACCGACCCCGCGCCGCACATCTGGCGACGGCCGCCCCGTGCGGTGGGTACCGCGACCGTTCACCGGTGGCCGTGCTCCTCCGCACATGGGCTGTCCGGCCCCGTGGCGTCGGTCTCCCGCAGTTCCGTGGGGTCAGCTCGCGTCCCGGAGGAGCCACTCGGCCCTCCCCGCGACGCCCACCGCCCGACCGCAGCGCTGTGTGCCGGGCATCCCGGAGGAGGAGTGAGTGGCTCGACGAGGCCAGCCCCAAACCAGGGCTCGCCGTACCGCCCCGCGTGCCCGACGACGCGGCCGCGAGCAGGACGACGTCATCTCGGTGCTCGCCCGCGCCGTCCGGGAGGTCGAGGCGGGCATCCGCGGCGGCCGGGTCACGCCGGCGACCCGGACGAAGTTCCAGGCCGTCGCCCTGATGCTGCGCGAGGAGCGCGCCCGGGTGCGGGCGGAGGAGACCAGCAGCGACACCCACCGGGCCGAGCAGCTCAAGCGGCTCGACGGCGTCGCGACGATCCTGGCCAAGACCGCCGTCCGCGACGCCGCGCTGCTGGCGCTGCTCGGCGAGGACGCCGTCGTCTCCGACGACGCCCGGTCGCTCAAGCGGGAGATGATGCGGACCGCGGGCATCGAGTCCGGCGCCGACGCGCCCCCGCAGGTGGAGGCCCCGCCCGACGACACCAAGCCCCGGGTGGTGCCGCAGTCGGTCGTCTCGCGACAGCTTGCCAACCCGTTCCTCGCCCCCGACCGCGCGGCCGCCCGGCCGAGCGCCCCCCGCCCGACGCGGCTGGCCACCTGGGAGCTGATCGGCCCGCTGCTGAGCTCGTTCGAGCGCGCCGGCAGCGGAGCCCCGGCGTGCATGGACCTGCCCGCGCCGTCCTCCCGGCGCACGCCGGACGGCCTGACGCTGATGCCGCACCAGGCCCGGCTGGTCGCCGCGGCCGAGGCCGGCCACCGCACCTTCCTGCTCGCCGACGAGCCGGGCCTGGGCAAGACGGCCCAGGCGCTGCTCGCCGCCGAGGCGGCCAACGCCTATCCGCTGCTCGTGGTCGTGCCGAACGTCGTCAAGACGAACTGGGCGCGCGAGGCCCGGCTGTGGACCCCGCGCCGCTCGGCCACCGTGGTCCACGGCAACGGCGACTCGATCGACGGCTTCGCCGACATCGTCGTGGTCAACTACGAGGTGCTCGACCGCCACGTGGGCTGGCTGGGCGAGTTCGGCCTGCGCGGCATGGTCGTCGACGAGGCGCACTTCATCAAGAACAAGGCGTCCCAGCGCTCGCAGCACGTGCTGGAGCTCTCCGCGCGGATCCGGTCGCGCACCGCGCACCCGCTGCTGATGGCTCTGACCGGTACCCCGCTGATCAACGACATCGAGGACTTCCGGGCCATCTGGCAGTTCCTCGGCTGGATCGACGAGACCAAGCCCCTCGCCGAGCTCATGCACGCACTCGACGACACCGGCCTGACCCCGGCCGACCCGGGCTTCTACACCTCCGCCCGGCAGTGCGTCGTCGACATGGGCATCGTCCGGCGCCGCAAGATCGACGTGGCCGCCGACATCCCCGCGCGGCGCATCGCGGACCTGCCCGTCGAGCTGGACGGCGCGGCCGGCCGGTCGATCCGGGCGGCCGAGCGCGACCTCGCCCGCCGGATGGTGGCGCGCTATCAGGACGCGCTCGCCACCCGTCGGTCCGGGGCCGTCGAGGGCATCGACCACGACCTCGTGCGCCAGGTCGCCCGGTGGGAGCAGAAGGACGCGACCACGTCGTCGACCGACGGCAACGTGTTCGGCATGATGCGCCGCATCGGCCAGGCGAAGGCCGGGCTGGCTGCCGACTACGCGGCCCAGCTCGCGCGCAGCGCGGGCAAGGTGGTCTTCTTCGCCAAGCACGTCGACGTGATGGACGTGGCCGAGGAGACCTTCGCCAAGCAGGGCGTCCGGTTCTCCTCGATCCGGGGCGACCAGACCTCCGCGGCGCGGCAGCGCAACATCGACGCCTTCGTCAACGACCCCGGTGTCGGCGTCGCGGTGTGCTCGCTGACCGCGGCCGGCGTGGGGATCAACCTCCAGGTCGCCTCCAACATCGTGCTCGCGGAGCTGTCCTGGACCGCTGCCGAGCAGACCCAGGCCATCGACCGTAGCCACCGGATCGGGCAGCGGGAGCCGGTCACCGCGTGGCGCATCATCGCCGCGCAGACCATCGACGCCCGGATCGCCGAGCTGATCGACAGCAAGGCCGGCCTCGCGGCCCAGGCGCTCGACGGTTCGGACGAGGAGGTCGGGTCGTCGGCCGACGTGCAGCACGAGGCGCTGGTCGCGTTGCTGACCGATGCGCTGACGGCGGGCCCGGGGGGCTTCGGGAGCTGACGGGCGCGGCCGGGTTGATCCCGATCCGCCGCCCGACCCGGACAGGGACCCTGAGCGCCCAGGTTTCCTTGTCTGAGTCGGGGTGCGGACCCGGCGCAGCACCGCCGATCGGGCCGGGGTGGCGCGCTGCTACCGGTTCCGCCAGGCGAGCGGTGAGATCCGCAGCGCCGCGTCGGCGATGCGCTCGGCGGTGCGGGTCCGGATCGCCGCCCGGGACGAGGTGATCCATCCCTCCACCCCGGCGCGGCCACCGGCCCGGTACTCGACCGCCTGGATGAGGCACTCCAGCTTGTCCGCGTCCCGCGCGCAGCGGGCTTCCACCGTGGTCTGGGCCTCGTACTCGGCCACCGCCTCCCGGACCGACTTCGCGGCCGCCTCGGGAAGGCCCGCCACTTGGTCGGCGGTGACGGCTTCGGGGTCGATCCGGGCGACCAGGTAGGGGCGGGCGGTGTGCGGGATGTCGCCGGTGCGGGTCTCCTGGGAGTCGTGCCAGATCGCCAGCATCGCCGCGCGGGCGGGGTCCGCGCCCTCCTCGGCGGCGATCAGCGAGGCGAGCTGGGCCACCCGCGCGGTGTGGTCGGCGACCGACTCCGCGTCCCGGATCCCGACGTGGGACCACCCGGTCCGCCGCAGGTGCTTCAGCACGCCCAGCTCGAATGCCAGGCTCGCGAGCCCGTCGGCAGCGGCGTCGGCCGGGACCGGTTCAGGCTCCTCGACGGTCACGGACCCGATCCTGCCTCATCGCCGGGCGAGCTGGACGGCGTAGGCGACACCGGCAAGTTCCCGCTTCGTCGCGGGGTGCAGATCGGGCGCGTCCAGCAGCCGCTCGACCTGGATCCCGATCGCCGCACGCAAGCGAGGTTGTTCCTCCAGGACTCGAGGTCGGGCCAGGACCAGCGCCCACAGCGTGTGCGCGTTGAGCGACAGGTGCGGTGATCCCGGACAGACCCGGGGCGCGAGGTGCTCCAGCAAGCGCAGACCGGACCACCGATGGCGCGGCGGCTCGGTCATGAAGCTGTCGTCGACCGAGGTGTCGGTGATCTCGCCGATCCAGTAGGCCCAGTAGTTCAGGTTCGCGGCCTCCTGCTTGTCGTCGGTGAGACCACGAGCCACGAACCGCTGCAGGGGCTCGGGATCACCGTCCTGCGCCAGAGCGACAGCCGACGAGCGCACCACCACCCACGACGGCACGCTGCCGAAACGACCGGCGGCACGCAGCGCGGCGCGTTGCTCGTCCCGCAGCCACTCCCGAGTGGACTCACGCTCGTCGAAGCCGAGAAGGTAGATCGCCTGGCGCCGCAGGACCGCTTGCGCCTCGCCTCGGAACTTGTCCGCCATAGCCACCAGGTGATCGAAGAAGCGCTGGCGCGCCTCGGTACCGAGGACCGGACGATCCGCTGCTGGGCCGCGGCGCACGACCCGCGGGCGCAGTCCGGTCAATCGGGACGGCGTCGCACCGTTGAACGGCCAGGTCACCAGGTTCGTGAAGTCGCGGCGATGCACCGCGAGCGCGAGCGGATGCTCGGCGGGCGAGGTGGCCATGGGGCCCGACTCGATTGCGGCGGCGATCAACAGGTCGGCGTCGAGACAGTCCCGCAACGTGTCGTGACGGGCACTCACGCCTGACTCCGGCCGGCGCGGATGCTCCGACTCTCCGCGTCGGCCGGATTCCACTATCGCCGGCTCTGGCCGCCAGCCAACCGGGCAGCAACAGCGCCGCGGAGCGTGCTGCGGGACATCGGAACGTCAGCCGGGCACCTCGCCGTACGCGGCCACAATCAGTTTCCCGCCGTACCCGTCGACTCCGCGCGCGGCTGCTACGGCTGTCGCTGCGCGACTACATCGACTACATCTGCGCCCGTTGGCTCCCACCGAGGCCGCGATGACCGCCGGTGATCACCCGCCTTGCGAGACGTGGTTCGAGGCTGCTGTCGACTTCGTCGCCAAACAATCCGGCGGCCCCGAACGCACCCTCGCCCAGCACCATCGCCTCGCCGACGGCAACTGCGCAGGCTGCCTGACCCGACCCACGCCCCGGCCCTGCACCGCCGCAGCGATCGCTCGGCGAGCAGACCGGACGAACCGAGGTGGACGTCGACCGAACAGCGGATAGCACTTCGGCGCTCAACGAGATCCACGACTCGAGTCGCCTCCCCTCAGTCGACGCTCGCGTTCGCGCTCATGAGCTCGACAACAACTGGATCGACGCCATCCAGTCCAGGAGCGGTAGGCGCCGGCTCATCCTCGACCGGGCTCGGGCGCGATCAGGGCGACCGGGATTCGTGATCCGCGCGCGGATCCGAGCAAGCACTCGACCGATGAGTCCCGGCCTGTGACCCGGTCCATCCGGTGGCACCACCCGGACGATCACCGACGAAGGAGCAGACCATGCCGGCACCCGCCCACGACCTGACGCTCACGCGACTGTTCGAAGTCCCGGTCGACGAGGCCTGGAAGGCGTGGGTCGAACCGTCCTACGTCACCAGGTGGTGGGGTCCGGCGGGCTTCACCTCCCCCATGGCGGACATGGACGTGCGCGTCGGCGGGACCTCCCTCGTGTGCATGCGGGCTCCGGCCGAGTACGGCGGGCAGGACATGTACAACACCTGGACCTACCACGAGGTCGTCCCGGGACAGCGGCTCGGCTTCTCCCTGGAGTTCACCGATGCGGAGCGGACGGTGCTGCCCGACGACGCGCGTCCGCCCGGCGTCCCGCGGGCGGTCCGTCACCTGATCACGTTCGAGCCGTCGGGTGACGAGCGCACCCGGGTGACGGTGCGGGAGTTCGGCTACGGCACGGCCGAGGCCCGCGACATGTCCCAGGTCGGCATGGAGCAGTGCCTCGACAAGATGGCGGAGCTGTGGCCCGCCGGATCCGGCGTCGGCGGCGGCGATCCGATCCGTCCCTGAACGGTCACATTCGCCACCCTCCCGCGCACCTAGCGTTGCGCGCATGCGCGTTCTGATCACCGGCGGCGCCGGGTTCATCGGCTCCCACGTCGCCGACCGGTTGCTCGCCGACGGCCATGAGCTCGTCCTGCTCGACGCGCTGCTGCCGCAGGCCCACGTGGCCGGTGGGCCGGGGGTCGGGTCCGCGCACGATCTGGTGCACGGGGACGTCCGCGACGCCGACCTGCTGGCCCGGCTGCTGCGCGGGGTGGACGCGGTGTGCCACCAGGCCGCGATGGTCGGCCACGGGCTCGACCCGTCGGACGCGCCCGACTACGCCGCGCACAACGACCTCGGGACGGCGGTGCTGCTGGCGGCCATGCACGCGGCCGGGGTGCACCGGCTGGTGCTGGCCGGGTCGATGGTGGTCTACGGCGAGGGCAGCTACGCGTGCGCGGGCGCCGACTGCCCGCAGCGGGGTCCGGTGCGGCCGGTTCCACGGGCACGAGCGGACCTGGAGGCCGGCCACTTCGACCCGCGCTGCCCGGGGTGCGGGCAGGACCTCGTGCCGGGCCTGGTGGGCGAGGACGCCCCGATCGACCCGCGCAGCACCTACGCGGCGACCAAGGCGGCGCAGGAGTTCCTGGCCTCCGCGTGGGCCCGGCAGACCGGCGGAACGGTGTGGTCCCTGCGCTACCACAACGTCTACGGGCCGCGGATGCCGCGGGACACCCCGTACGCCGGGGTGGCGTCGATCTTCCGGTCGGCCCTGGAGCGCGGCGAGGCGCCGCGGGTGCTGGAGGACGGGCGGCAGCGCCGCGACTTCGTCCACGTCTCCGACGTGGCCGCGGCCAACGCGCTCGCCCTCGCCACCGACCCGCCCGCCGGCGCGCTGACTGCGGTCAACGTCTGTTCCGGGCAGCCGCACACCGTCGGCGACCTGGCGACGGCGCTCTCCGCCGCGATGGGTGGACCGGAGCCGGTCGTGGTCGGCGGAGCGCGCCCCGGCGACGTCCGGCACGTCGTGGCCGACCCGGGACGGGCCGCGGCGCAGCTCGGGTTCCGGGCCACGACGTCCTTCGCCGACGGGGTGCGCCGGTTCGCCACCGACCCGCTGCGGGAGCCGGTCATCCGTGCGGGCGTCACGGTTCGGTAAGGGCGCAAGACCGCTTTTCGGTCACTTTCCGGCCGAGTATCTGCGGCATGGACAACCCCCCACAGATCGTCCTGCCGTGCCTCGACGAGGCCGACGCCCTGCCCGCCACGCTGACCGGCCTGCCCGCCGGGTGGCCGGTGCTGGTCGTCGACAACGGCTCCACCGACGACACCGCCGCGGTCGCCCGGGCGTTCGGCGCCGAGGTCGTCGTCGAACCGCGGCGCGGCTACGGCGCCGCGGTCCACGCCGGGCTGCTGGCGGCCCGGGCCGACCTCATCGCAGTGCTGGACGGCGACGGCTCGCTGGACACCGCCGCCCTGCCCGCCATGGCCGCCGAGGTGGCCGCCGGACGGACCGATCTCGCCGTCGGACGGCGGGTGCCGGTCTCGGCCGGTGTCTGGCCGTGGCACGCCCGGGCCGGCAACGCGGTCGTCGCCGCGCTGCTGCGCCACCGCGGCATGCCGGTGCACGACATCGCGCCGCTACGGGTCGCCCGCCGGAGCGTCCTGCTCGACCTGGACGTGGCCGACCGCGCCTTCGGCTACCCCCTCGAACTGCTGCTGCGGGCCGGCGCGGCCGGCTGGCGGGTCAGCGAGACCCCGATCGCCTACCGGGCCAGGGCCGGCGGGCGGTCCAAGGTCTCCGGGTCGGTCCGCGGCACCCTGCGCGCCACCCGCGACATGGCCGGACTGCTGCGATGACGGCCCCCGTGATCGCGGTGCTCGTGCTGGCCAAGGCCCCCGAACCGGGCCGGGTCAAGACCCGGCTGTGCCCGCCGGCCACCCCGGCGCAGGCCGCCGACATCGCCGCCGCCGCCCTGTTCGACACCCTCGACGCCGCCCGGGCGGTGCCCGGGGCGCGGGTCGTGGTGGCGCTGACCGGGCGGCGGCGGAGCGCCGCCCGGGCCGGGGCGCTGTCGGCCGCGCTGCGCGACCTGACGGTCGTCCCGCAACGCGGGCTCGACCTCGGCGACCGGATCGCCGCGGCGCACCGGGACACCGCGCTGGCACTGCCCGGCACCGCGACGGTGCAGATCGGGATGGACACCCCGCAGGTGGACCCGGCCCTGCTCGCCGAGGCCGGGGACCGGTTGCGCCACGGCGCGGACGCCGTGCTGGGACCGGCCGCGGACGGCGGTTGGTGGGCGCTGGGGCTGCGCGACCCGCGGCACGCCGGGCTGGTGCGGTGCGTCCGGACCTCGTGCGCCGACACCGGCGAGCGCACCCTCGACGCGCTGCGGAAGGCGGGTCTGCGGGTTCGGCTGCTGCCCGAGTTGCGCGACGTGGACACCTTCGCCGACGCGCTGGCAGTCGCCGCCGCGGTGCCCGGCACCCGGTTCGCCGCCGCGGTCGCCGATGTGGCGGCGCCGGCCGTGGCCCAGCCGTGCTGACGGCCACCCGACCGGTCGAGCCCGCCCCGGTGTTCGACCTGGCGCTCGACGGCGCGCCGGCGCACTTCGTGCGCAGCGACGGCGTGGTGACGGAGCTGGCCGTGGGGCGCTGGCGCGACGCCGCGGCCGCGGACGACGGCTGGCTGCTCGATCGCTGCACCGGCGCGGTGATCGATCTCGGTTGCGGTCCCGGCCGGCTGGTCGCCGCGCTCGTCGGCCGCGGGGTCCCGGTGCTGGGCGTGGACGCCTCCACCGCCGCGCAGCGGCAGTGCTGGCTGCGCGGGGCGCCGATGGTGCGCCGCGACCTGTTCGCCCCGCTGCCGGGCGAGGGCTGCTGGGACCACGTGCTGCTGGCCGACGGCAACATCGGCATCGGCGGCGACCCGGAACGCCTGCTCCGCCGCGCGGCCGCGTTGCTGGCGCCCGGCGGCACCGTGCTGGTGGAGACCGACACCCAGCCCGACGCACTGTGGGGCGGCACCGTGCGCGTGCGGACCCCGGACGGCAGCGGCCCGGCGGTGCCCTGGGCGTGCGTGGGCACCGACGCGCTCGCCGGTCCGGCCGGTGCGGCCGGCCTGGTCGCGACGGCCGTGCGGGCGGGGCCGCGCTGCTTCGTCGAGCTGAGCGTGGGCGAGCGGCGGGGCCCGGGGGTGCCGAGGTGACCCGCCCCGACGACGGCTACGGCCGCCCGGCCGCGCTGTGGCGCGCCCTGGAGCGGCACCGCCCACCGCTGCCCCGGTTCCGCAGTCCCCTGCGCGGGCCGTGGCTGACGTCCGTGCTCGGGCTGGTGCTGCTGGTCGGCCTTCCGGTGGTGGTGCTGACCGGGCTGCTCGACCGGGTCGCCTACGGCGTCGCGCCGATCCCGGCCGACGTCGGTCTCCTGCAGCTGCCCCGGTTCGACTGGCCGACCTCACCGGCCTGGCTGTTCCGGCTCACCCAGGGCACGCACGTGCTGCTGGGCCTGGTCCTGGTGCCGGTCGTGCTGGCCAAGCTGTGGTCGGTGGCGCCGAAGCTGGTCGCCTGGCCGCCGGCGCGGTCGGTCACCGATGTCCTGGAGCGGGGCACCGTGCTGCTGCTGGTGGGCAGCACCCTGTTCGAGATCGTCACCGGCGTGCTGAACATCCAGTACG
>JASLAP010000062.1 GCA_030147065.1 Pseudonocardia sp.
CTGGCGGTGCTGGTGGTCTACCAGCTCGCCGCGGCCGAGGTGATCGCGCTCAGCGGGCAGACCCAGGGCATCCTGTTCATCCTGGTGGTGGGCGCGGCGACGGACTACGCGCTGCTGCTGGTGGCGCGGTACCGCGAGGAGCTGCGCCGGCACGCCTCGACCTGGACGGCCATGCGCACCGCCTACCGGGCCTCGATCGAGCCGATCCTGGCCTCGGCCGGAACGGTCGTGCTCGGCCTGCTGTGCCTGCTGCTGTCCGGGCTGAACTCCAACCGCGGCCTCGGCCCGGTCGCCGCCATCGGGATCGGCGCCTCGGTGCTGGCCGCGCTCACCTTCCTGCCGGCGGCCCTGCTGCTCACCGGCCGCGGGGCGTTCTGGCCGTTCCGCCCGCGCCACGGCACCGAGGTGGCCCAGCGCCGCGGGCTCTGGCCCCGGGTCGCCGACGCCGTCGGCAGGCGGCCCCGGGCGATCTGGGTGGGCACCGCGGTCCTGCTGCTGGCCGGCGCCGCGTTCGTGCCGCAGTTCCGGGCCGCCGGCGTCGCCCAGTCGGACTTCTTCGTCAACGGGTCCGAGGTCGAGTCGGTGCGCGGGCAGGAGGTGCTCGGGCGGCACTTCCCGGGCGGGACCGGGGCACCGGCGGTGATCATCACCACGGCCGCGAGCGAGGACGGGGTGGCCGCCGCGGCCCGCGGCGTCGAGGGCGTGTCCGACGTGCGGCGGGCGTCGGACCGGGTCGTGGACGGGCGCGTCGAGCTGAACGCGGTGCTCGACGACGCCCCGGACAGCGAGGCCGCCGTCGCGGCCGTCGCGCAGCTGCGCGACGCGGTGCGCGCCGTGCCCGGCGCCGACCCGCTGGTCGGCGGCATCACCGCGACCCAGCTCGACACCCAGCAGACCGCCGCCCGCGACCTGGTCGTGATCATCCCGGCGGTGCTGCTGGTGGTGTTCGCGGTCCTCGCCCTGCTGCTGCGCGCGCTGGTCGCGCCGCTGCTGCTGATCGGCACGGTCGTGCTGTCGTTCGCCGCGACCCTGGGCGTGGGCGCGCTGGTGTTCGACGGCCTGCTCGACCTGCCGGGCGCCGACCCCAGCGTCCCGCTGTTCGCGTTCGTGTTCCTGGTCGCGCTGGGGGTGGACTACAACATCTTCCTGATGAGCCGGGTGCGCGAGGAGACCGTGCGGCACGGCACCCGGCAGGGCGTCCTGCGCGGCCTCGCGGTCACCGGCGGGGTGATCACCTCGGCCGGGGTGGTGCTGGCGGCGACCCTCGCCGCGCTCGCGGTGATCCCGATCCTGTTCCTGCTGCAGATCGCGATCCTGGTCGCGTTCGGCGTGCTGCTGGACGCCCTGGTCGTGCGGTCGCTGCTGGTTCCGGCGCTCGCGCTGGACATCGGGCGGAAGGTCTGGTGGCCCTCGCGGCTCGCCCGCGGGAAGCCCTGACGCGCTGCTGGGCGGTCCCCCATGCCCTAGGGTCGTGCCGCTGGCAACGGGGTGTCGGCCGGGGAGGGCACGCGGTGGATCGACTCGGCCGGGCCGGCTCCATCGGCCCGCTCGCCTTCCTCGTGCTGTTCACCCTGCTGGACCTCGCCGCCGGCCCGCAGCGGTCGGTGGTCGGGCTGCTGGTGATCGCCCCGCTGCTCGCCGCCAGCCTGTCGGGGCTGGGGCTGACGATCGGCTACGGCGTGCTGACCCTGGCCATCGCCGCGCTGATGGGCGTCCACGACGAGCAGTACACCGCCGAGGACTGGCCGGCACACGCCGCCCGGCTGTTCGGCATCGCGCTGGGCGCGGTGATCGCCGTCGCCGCCTGCCGGACGCGGCTGGAGCGCGAGGCCCGGCTGGCGCAGGTGAGCGCGGACGCCGCGGAGGCCCGGGAGCGGGCGCGCGGCGCCGAGCGCACCGCAGGCCTGGCCGAGACCCTGCAGCGCAGCCTGCTGGCCGCACCGCCCCAGCTGCCGCGCCTGGAGATCGCGGTGCGGTACCTGCCCGCCGCGGAGCACGTCAAGATCGGCGGGGACTGGTACGACGCCTTCGGCGCCGCCGGCGGCCGGACGGTGCTGGTGATCGGCGACGTGGCCGGCCACGACGGCGACGCCGCCACCACGATGGCGCAGGTCCGCGACGTCGTGCGGGGCATCGCGCAGGTGCTGGCCGATCCGCCGGCGGGCCAGCTGACCGCGCTCGACCGGGCCCTGCGCACGCTGAACCCGGGGGTGCTGGCCACGATGATCCTGGCCGAGGTCCCGGCACCGGCCGGTCCCGGTGACCCGGTGCTGCGCTGGTCCAACGCCGGGCACCCGCCGCCGCTGCTGGTCTGCGCCGAGGGGACCGCCCGGTTCCTGGAGCACGAGCCCGACCTCATGCTCGGAGTCGATCCGACGACCACCCGCTCCGAGCACCAGGTGGCCCTGCGCGACGGCGACTCGCTCGTGCTGTTCACCGACGGCCTCGTGGAGCGCCGCGGGTCGGACATCGACGAGGGCCTGGACCGGCTGGTGGAGGCGGCGGGCACGGTCCACGGGCGGTCGCTGGAGGAACTCTGCGACGCGCTGCTCGACCAGGCCGCCGGGCGCTCCGACGACGACGTCGCACTGCTCGCCCTGCGCGCCCGCCCGGGCTGACCGGGCCGACGGGCGCCCGCCCACCGGTTCCGGTGGGCGGCGCCCGGGGATCAGTTCTGCAGCGCGACGGCGAGGTCGGCCACCGGCATCGGGAACATGCCCAGGTCGGCGGCGTCGCCGGTGAGCAGGTCCACCGCCCACAGCCGGCGCTCGCCGCCGACCTCGACGGCGGCGTAGGCGTCGTTGGCGACCGCGCGGCCCCCGGCCAGGGTGGTGTGCACGTCCAGGCCGGCGTCCGGGCCGATGTCGGCCGGCAGGTTGCCGGTCGCGGCCAGGCTGCCGGCGTTGGCCGGGGACTGCAGCGCGACCCGGTCGAGCGCGGTGTCCAGGTCGAACAGCGTGGTCGCGGTGGCGGCGTCGAGGTCGTTGTTGGTGTACCCGGCGGCGGTGACGCCCTCGGCGGGCACGGTGCCGGTCGCCGGCGCGACGGCCGGGTTGGTCAGCGGGGTGTCGACGGCGGTCGGGGCGTCGGCGGTGGCGAAGGGCTGGCGCAGGTTCTGGCCGGTGTCGCTGACCACCCGCAGCGCGTTCGCGGCCGGGTTGAAGTCGACCCCGAAGGAGGTGCCGTCGAGGGGCACGGTCATCCGGCGGAGGTGCGCCGCGGTGCCGGTCGCGTCGTCGACGGTGTAGATGCCGCCCCGGTCGCCGACGCCGTAGAGCTCGCCGTCCTGGACCCGGTAGTCGATGCCGACCAGGCGGGTGTCGTCCTGGAGGCCGGACACCGGGCCGATCTCGTGGGCCGAGCCCGGGGCGGCGGTGTCGAAGCCGACCAGCACCCCGTCCGTGGTCAGCCCGACCGCGTGCAGGCCGGGCCGGGCCGGGGCAGCCTCCCCGGCCAGCGCGACGGGAGCGGCCACGGCGGCGCCCACCACGGTCAGTGCGGTGGCGGCGAGCAGAGCGCGACGAACTGTCGACATCAGGTACCCCTCGGTGACGGGGACCCTCCGTTCGGGCCCTCCGGGCCGCCAACGCCGCAGCGCGGCCGGGGTCACGCCCCGGGCGGCGGGTCCCCCCGATGTGGTGACGCGGCCCGGTCCCGGACCCGCTCGGCCACCGCGTGCAGGGCGGTCGCGGCGTCGGTCACCAGCGGCGCGTCGCTGCCCGCCTCGACGTCGAGGAACATCCCGTCGACGAGGGCCTGCACCAGCGGGGCCAGCTGCGCCCCGACCCGCCCGGCCACCTCCTCGCCCCACGGGAGGTAGGCCCAGGTCAGACCGCGGGCGAGCAGCCGTCTGCTCTCCGCCCGCAGGCGCCCGACCACGTCCTGCTGCTCCGGCTCGGCCCCGGCGCCCAGCAGCAGGACGAAGAACAGGCGCAGGAACTGGCGGTGGACCCGGACGCTCCGCTCGACCTGGGCCAACAGCAACCCCAGGCGACGGTGGGGATCGGAGTGGTCGCCGAGGTCGCCGGGGGTGGCGGCGGCGAAGAACCGGGTCGCGCCGCGTTCCATCACCGCGGCCAGCACTCCCGCCTTCGACCCGAAGTGCCAGTAGATCGAGCTCGCCGGCAGGCCGGACCCGGCGGCCAGCGCGGACATCGGGGTGGCGGCGTAGCCGCGGTCGCCCATCAGCCGCTCGGCGGCGTCGAGGATCTCCTCCCGGGACCGCGCGCCCCGGGCCCGCTGTGCGCTGTTCGGCGGACGAGAGGGCATCCCCGCAGGCTAACGGGCGTTCCCCGGTCCGACTGTCCGGTTCACGACGCGACCACGGACCTGGATTGCGAGCACAACCCGATCTCGCTAATGTCTGGAACGTTCGCTACAGAGCGTCGCGCCGGTCGACCCCGACGTCCCCGTGGAGCACTCCCCCCGATCCACGAGGCCCGGGGTCGCCGGCCGGCGATCGATCAGGAGGACCCCCGCCGGCCCACCACCCCCCGATGTGCGGGCCGGCGGGGCCACCCCGGACCTTGCCGAGCCGTCCGCGGTCCGCGTCCGTCGAAGTGGTGGAGCGATGCTCGTCCAGACCCTCCTCGCAGTCGCCGCCACCGCCGTCGGGGTCCTGTTCGTCATCGGGTGGCGGGTGGCGGACCGGCGCGACGAGGCCGTCCGGCGGCTCGCGGTCCAGCCAGAGCAGCGCACTGCCCACGCCCGCGCCCGCGCCGACCCGCCCGGCACGCCGCCGGCCGTCAGCAGCCCGCCGCCGCTCCCCCGCCCGGACCCCCCGGACGAGGTCCTGCTGTTCGGTCCACCGCTCGTCCCGGTCGTCGACACCGGGGGCGCGCCGGTGCCGCTGCGCGACTGGCTGGTCCACCTGCACCCCGACAACCGGGACGTCTGGGCGGACGTGGTGCGCGCGGTCTGCGCCGGCGCCGCCGCCGACCCGGCGGTCGCCGGCTACTTCCCCGACGACCCGGACCGGCTGCACAAGCACTTCCTGACCGTGCTGGTGATGCTGACCGGCGACGGCCTGACCGCGGGCACCGTCGAGCGGCTGCGCCGCGAGCACGCCGCGGTCCGCGGAGCCGACGGCACCGCGCTCACGCCCGAGGTCTACCACGCGTGCGCGCTCATGCTGATGAGCGTGCTGCGCGCCCGCAGGGTCCCCGAGCACACGCTGCGCCACCTGGGCGGCGTGCTGGACGCGCTGCGGGACGTGGTCGTCCCGGCGCCGGCCGACGGGGACCCGCCCTGACGCCCGAGCGCTACCGCCGGCCGCGGCTCTGCCAGTAGCCCGGCCCCGGGGTGTCGACCGTGTGCCGCCGGCTGCGCGCGTTCCAGGACCAGCGGCCCGCGCCGAGCCCCCAGCTGACGCCGTCGGGGCCGAGGTGCATCCGCACCGGACCCAGCCGGTAGGTCTTGCGCATGTGGTGGAAGCGGGGGAACAACCGGAATCCCATCGAACCCTCCTCAGGTGTGGACGGAGAACGGTTACCCGCTCCCGGGGGTTCCCCAACCGGGTGACTGCGCCGCCAGCCGTGTCCCCCCGACACCGCCGCGCGAGCACCTCGCGGATGCACCTGATCGTCGTGCGCCGCGACACCACCGGGTTTCAGCACGTCCACCCCGAGATGGCCGCCGACGGCACGTGGAGCGTCCCGTTGGCCGTCGCCACCGCAGGCTCCTACCGGGCCTTCGCCGACCGGGCTGGCCGGCCCCGGCACCGGCACCGCCCGCACCGGCCGGCCCGCCGCACCCTGGGCACGATCAAGGGCAACCTGTTCTGGGCCTTCGCCTACAACGTCGCCGCACTCCCGCTCGCCGCCGCGGGCCTGCTCAACCCCATGCTCGCCGGCGCCGCCATGGCCCTGAGCTCGGTGTTCGTGGTGACCAACAGGCTACGGCTGCGCGGGTTCACCTCGACGACCGACCGCACCCCGGTGACGGCCGGCACCGATCAGGCCGCGGGGGAGGTGGGCGGTCGCCCGGCGGCGGCCGCGCAGAACAGGTCGGCCAGCTCCCGGGCGTAGTCCCCGGGCGAGGCGGACGGGCGTTCCCGCAGGACGGCCGGGGCCTGGTGCAGGGCGGCCAGCAGGGTGTCGGCGAAGACGTCGGGGTCGAACGACCGGAACTCCCCGGACCGCTGCCCCCCGGCGAGGAAGCCGGTCAGCTCCGCCCGTCCCGCCCGCTCGCCCTCGGTGATCTCGGCGCGCAGCCCCTCGGACAGGGCGGCGGACATGATCTCCCGCCGGGCCGCCATCTCGTGGGGGTGGCGGGCGCAGTACTCGATGTGCCCGGTGATGATCCGGCGCAGGCCGTCCGCGTAGCCCCGGGGCGCGTCGTCGCCGCCCTCCATCGCCCGATCGAGCCGGGCGTGGACGTCCTGCAGGACCCGCCGGATCAGGCGCTCCCTGGTCGCGAAGTGGTAGGTGATCAGGCCGGGGCTGATCGACGCGCGCCGGGCGATGCGCACGAACGAGGCCCTGGCGTAGCCCTCCTCGGCGATGGTCTCGATCGCGGCCCGCACGATCTGGTCGCGGCGCGCCGCCTCGACGAACGTCTCCCGGCCTCCTGGTTGCACAACCAGAATCCTATATGTTCAACTAGGACGGAGTCCAGCAACGGTGGGGAGGGCCGCATGGAACGCGGGACGCTCGCGTTGACCCGGGTCACCGTGCGCACCAGCGACGCGCCGGAGCCGGTCGAGGGCACCGTGCTGGTGGCCGACGGCCGGATCACCGCCGTCGGCCCCGGGGTCACCGTTCCCGACGGGGTCCGGGTGCTCCCCCTGCCCGGCTGCACCGCCCTGCCCGGACTCGTCGACACCCACGTCCACCTCGGCGCCTCCGCGACCCGCGGACCGGCGGCCCGGCTCCGGGCCATCGCCGACTGGTTCCGCTTCCAACCGCGGCACCGCCGTGCGTTCCTCGCCCACGGCGTCACCACCGTGTGCAGCCTCGGCGACGAGAACGCGTGGGTCCACGACTTCCGCCGCCGCACCGCCGAGGGCCGCCTGACCGGGCCGCGCGTGCGCATCGCCGGCCCGCTGTTCACCGCCCCGGGCGGCCACCCGGTGGCCACCATCGGCATCGCCGCCACCGCCGACTCGGTGCGCGTCCCGGCGAGCCGCGATCAGGCCCGGGAGCAGGTCGCCGCGCTGGCCGGTGGGGACGATCCGGTCGACGTGGTCAAGGTCGTCCAGGACCGCGGCGGCCCCGGCCGGCGCGCCCTGGAGCCGATCGCCCCGCCGGTGCTGGGCGCCGTGGTCGAGGAGGCGCACCGGCACCGCGTTCCGGTCGTCGCCCACTGGGGCACCGTGGGTGACCTGGCCGACCTGCTGGAGGCGGGCGTCGACCACCTCCAGCACCTCGAACCCCGCGGCCCCCTGCGGGGATGGCCCGCCGACCTGCTGGAGACCCTGGTGGCCCGCGGGGTCACCCTCGCCCCGACCCTGGCCGTCACCGAACCGCTGCTCGACGCCGACACCGCCGGCACCCTGCGCCGCCGCGCCCGGGAGTTCCACGAGGCGGGCGGGACGCTCCTGGCGGGCAGTGACACCGGCATGCCCGGCGTGGATCCGGGCGCCGGCCTCATCCGCGAGATCGCGCTCCTCGCAGCCTGCGGCCTCACCCCGGGCGAGGCCCTGGACACCGCCACCGCGGCGCCCGCCCGCGCCCTGGGCATCCCCGGCGCCGGTGCGCTCGCCCCGGGTGCCGCCGCCGACCTGCTGGTGGTCCGCGGCGACCCGCACACCGACCTGGACGCCCTGCACCGGGTGGCCCTGGTCGTGCGCGACGGCCGGGTCGTCGTCGACGCCTCGGGGCGACCCAACCCGCTCCGACGACGAGGAGGGACCCCGTGACCGGCCCTCGCACCACCACCGTCCGCCACGGGATGGGCTACCACCTGTTCCTGTGGGGGCTCTTCCCCGCGCTCGGCGCGGCCCTGGGATGGGTGGTGTCGATGCTGCCGGGATGGCTGCTCGCGCTGCCCGAATGGGTGCTGGCCCTGCCGTTCCTGCCGGGCCCGGACCTGGTGGCGACGCTGGCCGGGCTGAGCGGGCCGACCCCCGCCGTCGTGCTGACGGTCCTGGGCGCCGTGGCCGGTGCGGTGCTCGCCCTGGCGTCCTACGACGACGTGCTCACCGTCGAGGTGGACGACGACGCCGTCCGCGTCGTCGCCGCCGGGCACACCACCGAGGTCGAGCGGGGCCGCTTCGGGATCGCCTTCCTCGACGGCCGCGACCTGGTCGTGCTGGACACCGACACCGCCGAGGCGGTGCGCCGGGCCACCGAACACCCCGCGAAGCGGCTGCGCCCCGCCTTCGAGGCCCACGGGTACGCCTGGGCCGACGCGGACCCGCACGAGGACGCCTACCGCCGCTGGCTGGACGGCACCCCGGAGCTGGACGGGCACGTGCAGGCGCTGCTGCGGACCCGCCAGGAGGCGCTGGAGAAGGAGGACGCCGACGACGCCGCCGGGCTCCGGGCCGAGCTCGCCGACCGGGGCGTCGTCGTCCGGGACGACAAGCGCCGCCAGTACTGGCGCGCCCTCCCCCGCCGCGACAGCCTCACCGACGCCGACACCTGATGCGGCGGTCGTGTCGATCCACGCCCTGCGCACTCGACCTGTGGGTGTCCCCCCGGTCCCGCTGCGGCGGGTCCGGGCTCACCGGCACCTCCACGGATCGGAGTCCACGATGACCACCACGACCGCTTCCGCCGCGACGTCGAGCACCACCGGTGCGGTGCGCCGGGCCACCGATCGGTGGCTCGGCGACGCCGTGCTGCTGGCGTTCCGCCTGGTGATCAGCTTCCTGTTCCTCCTGCACGCGATCATCGCCTTCGGCGCGCTCGGCGGCATCGACGGCGCCGGCACCGCCGCTCCCCCCGGTTCGCTGGGCTGGTGGGCCGGGGTGATCGAGTCCGTCGGGGCGGTGCTGGTCGCCGCCGGGCTGTTCACCCGGGCCGCCGCGTTCGTGCTCTCCGGGGTGATGGCGTTCGCCTACTTCACCGTGCACGCGCCGATGGGGTGGAACCCGCTGCAGAACCTGGGCGAGCCGGCCGCCCTCTACAGCTGGATCTTCCTGCTGCTCTGCGTGGTCGGCGGTGGCCGCTACAGCGCCGACACCCTGCGGGCACGGCGGCGGCCGCGCGCCGCGACCCGCTGACCCGACCGTCCGCCTGCCGCCGGCGGTGCCACCTGTCCGCGGTCCGGCCACCACCCCGGCCCACAGCAGACGACGGGTCGACGCGGACGGGGTGCCGGTGTGTTGTGCCATGGTCGTGTTCCTCTCCACCGGCAGCACGGTGGGCGGTGCTGCTCCCCCGGTACGTCGTAGCGCCCACCCGGGACCGGACACCGCGCTCATGCGTCGTCGGCCACGCGTCCCGCACGCCCGTGCAGGTAGCGCTGCGCGGGAGAGCGGTGGCGAGCCCCGCCGCCGCGAGGTGCAAGCCCTGTGCGCCGCCTTTGCGCGCTCGCGGGCGCCCTCTTTTGGAAGGGTCCGCTCCACCGCCCAACGGCGCGGGATGACACCAGCAACCCCTACGACTACCGCTACGACGACCCCTTCGACGGTCACATCCAGGCGTTGTGGCGATCCGCCGAACGACCTGCCGGGAACACCTCCGCGCCCCGAGATACGGCCGGGGATGACGACGACAGCCCGCCCTTCTGAATGCGCGGTCCCCCGCGTCGGGTGCGTCCGCCAGACCCGCGATGCGCTCGCACACGCGCTCCGGCTCGATGGCGCCGGACTCGCGCGGTAGGGGCTGGGGCCAGTCGGGTTGCACGCACGGCCCGGCGCACCTGGGCGGATGTACTGGCTGTGTACCGCCACCAGTTCGACGCGCCCGACCTACCCGTCGACCCGCGCCGACGCCTGCTGGCGCAGCGCCCAACACCCGGTAGCCACCGCCGGAGCCGCCACCACGGCCGCAGCTGCCAGCCACAACACGGTGCTCCCGGCCATGTCGGCCCGGAACAGGAAGCTGACCGGGACCATCAGCGCCGAGGTGAAGCTGCCGGTCCGGGTCACCCGGTTGACGCGCCACAGCGGGTCGGAGCGGTCCGGCGAGGTCTCGAAGTCCGGGCCCCACACCTGCCGCTTCAGGACCACCGTCCCCACCACGAAGGTCGCTGTCGCCACCCCCACCACGATCCACCGCGTCGACTCCGGCTCGACCAAGCCGACCGCGCCGACGACAGCGGCGGGGAGGACGCCGCTCAGCAGGGACAGCACGCCCAGCCGACGCACAGCGCGGGCGCGGGCCCCGTCATCGTCCCGCACACGCCGAGCCCGGCGCGGCCGACCAGACCCGCCCACGTCCACTCCAGTGATCATCCTCAGTCGACGTGGGTGGCCCACGGACTGGGAAGCTTCTCACGCTGAACACTGAGTGGATGACGCCGGCAGTCCTCGCTGCTTTTCGGTGTTGCAGCGCGAACAACTACGAGGTCAGCGGCCAGTAGCCGGCCGCTACGCGGGCGTTCCGTCGTGCTCGCGCTTGCGGGCGAGGCGCTGGGCCTGCCCGTCGTGCACATCACTCACCCACTCCCAGCCGGGCTCCGCCGACGGACCGATCCGCGGGTCGCTGGGAACACGGGCGTCACGCAAGGCGTGCACGTACGCCCGGTCCTGCTCGATCCGCGCGCGCAACTGATCAGCTCCGCCGACCGACCCGTGGCCGGGGACGAGGACGTCGACCTCGGCCGCCACACCCTCGAACAGTCGCAGCGCGGCGAGGTAGTCCTCGATCGGCTCAGCGGAGCCGTCCACGTCGAGCATCGGGACCAGGACGTCGGAGAGCATGTCGCCGGCGACGAGAACGCCGGATTCCTCGACGACCAGCGCCGCATGGCCCGGGGCGTGCCCTTGGTGCTCGATGACCCGGACCCGGGGGCCGTCCCACGGGACCTGCGTCGTCCCGGCGGGCAGGGCGGTGATGAGGCCGAACAGGTCCAGCGGTACGTCGTCGGCGATCTCCGGCGGTAGCCCCTCGGCGACACGGGCCTTCCAGTCCGCGGTCGACCGCAGATCACGCATGTGAGCCGCGCAGCGGGCGGTGCCGTAGCGGGGCGCTCCGCCGAGCTCGGCGTGCCAGAGCACGTGATCCCAATCGGGGTGGGTCGAGAACCCCGCCACGACGGGCTGACCCAGGTCGCGGAGGTCGTTCGCGAGGCAGGCCATCTCGGAGCCCTGGATCCCGGGGTCGATGAGCAACACGCCGGCCCGGCCCTGCACGGCCACGGCGTTGTTCCGGAGCAACTCGCTCTGGTGGACCAGCACTCCCTCCGCGACCTGCCTCAGCACGGCGACCCCTTCCGCTTGTGGTTTGCAACCGCTCGGCGGGACGCTAGTACTAAGCGGTGGTAAAGTGCAAGCACCATGGGTGAAGCGCACGAGCCGCGGTCGGAGTGCCCGATCAACGCCGCCGTCGAGGTGTTCGGCGATCGCTGGAGCCTGCTCGTCCTGCGGGACATCGTCTTCGGGGACCGCCGCTACTTCCGCGAGCTGCAGGCCAAGTCGATCGAGGGGATCGCCTCGAACATCCTCGCCGACCGGCTCAAGCGGCTCGTCGAGTCGGGACT